>CALSBM010000062.1:0-18927 GCA_943373175.1 Chitinophaga pinensis
TCGATTAACAACGGCGGAACTTCACCAGCGTATGATTTCAGGTTGAATGGCGTAAGCGTACAAAGTGGTTCAACTTCTACCTACACCAGTACGACCCTCGCGAACAGCGACACGATCAGCGTAGTGCTGACCGCGAACAATACTTGCCAGACTACCGCAACCGCCACCAGCTCCGATAAAGTGATGACGGTAACTACTCCGGTAACACCGTCGGTAGTGCTCGCGTCCACGGCTGATACGATTTGTGCCGGCACCTCAGTGACCTTCACGGCTTCGATTAACAACGGCGGAACTTCACCGGTGTATGATTTCAGGTTGAATGGCGTAAGCGTACAAAGTGGTTTAACTTCTACCTACACCAGTACGACCCTCGCGAACAGCGACACGATCAGCGTAGTGCTGACCTCGAACAACACTTGCCAGACTGCTGCAACAGCAACCAGTTCCGATAAAGTGATGACGGTAACTACTCCGGTAACGCCGTCGGTAGTGCTCGCGTCAACCGCCGATACGATTTGTGCCGGAACCTCAGTGACCTTCACGGCTTCGATTAACAACGGCGGAACTTCACCAGCGTATGATTTCAGGTTGAATGGCGTAAGCGTACAAAGTGGTTCAACTTCTACCTACACCAGTACGACCCTCGCGAACAGCGACACGATCAACGTAGTGCTGACCGCGAACAACACTTGTCAGACTACCGCAACCGCCACCAGCTCCGATAAAGTGATGACGGTAACTACTCCGGTAACGCCGTCGGTAGTGCTCGCGTCAACGGCTGATACGATTTGTGCCGGAACCTCAGTGACTTTTACGGCTTCGATTAACAACGGCGGTGCTTCACCGGTGTATGATTTCAGGTTGAATGGCGTAAGCGTACAAAGTGGTTCAACTTCTACCTACACCAGTACGACCCTCGCGAACAGCGACACTATTAGCGTAGTATTGACAGCGAACAACACTTGCCAGACTGCTGCAAACGTTAGTTCATCCAATAAGGTAATGGTAGTGAATGCGTTGCCGCTGGTATCGATTACCCAATTGACGAATATGCCGGTATCGGAGGATTCTATTGCCGTAACAGGCACACCGGCAGGGGGCGCATTCAGTGGCCCTGGTTTAATAGGAGGATTGTTCCGACCATGGACAGTGGATACCGGATTGGTAACCTTGACTTATTCCTTCACTACCGCACAAGGTTGTAGCGCAACAGCAACATCCGCGTTCCGGATGATTGATGAAGCGATCGTTTGGGATGGCACACAATGGAAATACGGAATTCCGGGTTCAACACAAGGAAGTCGTGATTTAATGGTTTTAGTTAACAATTCACCAGCTATTCCGAATGGTACCGCTTGTCGCACCTTGGTTTTACGTGGTGGTGCCCTAACACATACCCTCAACAACGTTTTGATCGTCAACCGCCACCTTCGTTTAAGAGGTGGAAACATGATAGGCGGCGGCGGCACACTTCGCTTCACCAATTCAAATGCTCAAATTAATAGTAGTGTTTTGTCTAACGAGTTTCGTGCAGACATTGAAGTAGCTACAGGAGCATCGGTTTCAAATGTATCGAGTTTCCGCTTGGCGGCTGGTTCAAATGTGCTGTCCGGTGTTGGAACAGCAAACGGAGGAGGAAGCACTACGGGTGCCTGGACGTTGGTTCAGCGGGGAAGTAATCAAGCTAATTTATACAATGCTTTTTCAAGTCCTGTAGTGAATGGAACCGGAAGGATGATTCAAGGACAGCAGCACTTCCAGTACAATGCAGTGACACAAAGTTTACTGCCTTGGGATTCTACGTTACAGATGGAAACGGGCCGCGGTTATCTGGCACGAATAGCGACAAACGGATGGTTCCGAGGTGCGCTTAACAACGGCAACTTAACAGTTCCAGCAGTACATAACGCAACGATTTCAAGTTGGAATCTGTTGGGTAATCCGTATCCAAGTCAGATGGATTTGACGGACTTTTTCGCACAGAACACCCTTCTCAATGCTACTGGCTACTTCTTGAGTAATCAGAATATTTCATCGGAGTTTGTTCCATACAATGCGTTGACAGGTTATCCCAATGTACCGGTATCTCAAGGATTCTTTGTGGATGCTTTGTCGAGTGGAACAGTAAACTTTACGAACGGCATGCGCAGAACAGGCCGGACACCATTCTTCCAGCGGACCGAAAACACCGCAGATTTGGTATGGTTGCGTGCTACTACTCAAGTCAATAGCTTGTATCAAAGCCGGATGCTGGTAGGCTTTACAGCTCAGGCCACCACAGGGTTCGACCGCTTGTACGATGCAAGAATGTTGAAGAGCAATGCTTCAATAAACCTGTTCAGCATATTGAATCAAGACGCGTTGTCGATACAAGGCTTACCTGCCTTGAGTGGCGCCACGATGATACCATTAGGAGTAGAAGTGGTACAAGCAGGCAACTACGTTATCCGCTTAGACAGCACCACCCTTAGTGCTGCCAACAGCATCTTCTTAGAAGACAGTGTTACGGGCATGATGCACAACCTGCGCACTGGAGGATATGCGATAAGTGCTACCCAGCCCATCCTGTGGACCGGACGATTCAAGTTGTGGATTAACCCGATTCCAACTTCTACCCCAACCCTCACCAACAACCAACTGCTGCGTTTGTATGCTTTCGACCGGACTTTGGTGATAGACGAGCTGCAAGGCAGAAGGGTGAAGGAAGTTAGACTAACAGACATGAGCGGAAGAGTGATTGAGAACTGGCAGCAACCACAAGGCGAAAGCCGGATTGAACTGCCGACCACTGCAGCGAATGGCGTGTATCTGATGACCGTCATCACCACCGACGGCGCAGTACAAACCGATCGGGTATTGGTGCGGTATTAAGGAATCATTGACTTATTAGGAGACGCGATTTATCGCGTCTCTACAAGAATTTCTATAGGGGCATCCGTACGCGGGTGCCCTTTTTTATTAGGAAAAAATGACAGAAAAGGTGATTTAGGTTGATTTTTCAGGATTTACAACCAGAAATTCAGGTTTTGTAACGAACTTCAAAAAGGTAACTTACTAATATTGCAACAGAGAAACTTCACCATAAGATTTAACGGGTGTCTAATGAGCCTAATCATCAGCACTCAATGAAAACATTAAACCAAGAATGATGAGAAAAGTAATACCATTTTTAAGTCTGCTGTTATTTCTGTTTGCAGGAATAAGCAATTGCTTGAAGGCAGCATCAACTGTTTACGAGCCAATGTCTGGAAGTTTGCAGATTTACCTAAACACAAACAACGAAGCCTTAACAATATCCAGAAACACTACTTCTATTGTAGTAGTGCTTAGTGGTGGTACTTGGTCAAATGGAGTAGGAACAAACCTGGCAACGGTTTCAGGATCCACCTTAACCATTAACGCAAACGGGAGTTACACTACCTTAAGTATTAATTCTGCTAATGCTACAGGGTGTTCTGTTCGTTTCATCAACAGCACTAGAGCATATACAAAAGGGGTGCATGTTAATCTATCAAACAATCCTGGACTCATCCAATTTGAAGGATATAATACGTTTAATGCAAATTTGAATGCCGCGAGCGAAGGTGGAATAGTGTTCACACCACAATCAGTTGTAGTGGATTCGGGAAGTAATTACATGTCCTTTACCGGGGGTAAGCAAAACAGTGCGATAGGTACAGGTGGTCACGGAGTAGTGGTTGACAATGCATTGATTCAATCAAAAGCATCAGGTGAATTGAATATATCAGGTTATGGACTTTCTTCTACTACCAACCCTGAATTTTCAGGAGTGGTTATTCGAAATGGCGGACGTGTTATAGGTGGAAATAACAAAGTTGATATTACGGGATTTGTAGCACAAACAGGTAACGGGCTTGGAGCTGCTGCTGTAGTACTTGAAACCAACAGTACCTCAAAGTCGTATGTTACATCAACGGGTTCCAATGTGTTTATTACCGGATATGGACGTTATTCAAGTAATCTAGCAGGAGGAGTTTTGGTTAAAGCCAATTGCTATATATCCACCTTCAATAATTTAACTATCACTGGCAATGGTTCGAAAAATGCCACCGCCAATACACAGGGAAATTTTGGAGTAATGGTCTATGGAGGGACTAACGATGCCAATACTGCTGAAATCATCGGAGGAAATAACACTTTTTCAATTAAAGGATACGGTGGAGGTGCCGATACTGCTTCTTCGGGAATAGGCGTAGTGGTTGGTTATGTAGATGCTAATGGAGTAAGATACCGTGGAAGGATTTCAACCCCTAACGGCGGAACCATAGAAGGCTATGGATCTACAACTGCAACCGGAAATAACCAACATGGCATTATGATTTTAGGAAGTGGGGTTGTAAATGCCGGAGTTAAGAGTCATACCCTTAAGGGGCAATCAGGCACCCTTGGAGATGGTTATGGAGTTGTAATTGGCAAAAAAGGGTTTGTTCAAAAAGTTAATAACCCGGCAACAACTGCAACCGGGTTTGTAAATATTAATGCAGACAGCTACCTCTGTTTATCTGACAGCAGTACTGCAATTTCTAACCAGATAGCTTCTCAAGGGCTTCGATTTCTTCCCCTAACAGATTCTACAGATTTCGTTTTTGGAGATAACCTAAAGACCGATATGGACAACCTAACCTTATCGGCACTTGAGTTCTCTAAACTTTACTTGATTCCAGGCTGTAGTCTGCATTTCGGTCATTCTTTCGCTAGAAATGACTTTATTTTCAAGGAAACCTTTACTCAGCCTGCTCAGGTGAAAGTGTTGATTTCAACCTTGTCGATTGATGGCGGTTTCAGACCTCGTGCAGTACCGGTTGATATCGTAAGGAATAATGCTACCTCATTTGATATCGGTACAGGTACTGGGCTCAAGATATCCATCAATGGAAACACTCCGGATGTAGGGTATGATGTGTTAAGTGTAACCGGGGATTTCTCCATACAGAATTTCAGACTTGAACTTGATGGAAGTTATGTCCCTACCAATACTGACACATTCAATATTATCAAAGTTAGTGGTGTTATGACAGGCCCCATGCGGAACCTCGACGAGGATTCGACTATTCTGTTCAACGGAAGGGTGTTAAAACTCCATTTTACATCAAACGCTGTTTATTTAATTACTGTTCCGGTAGCTACTACGCTTACACCAGCAGTTACACTTGCCTCTTCCAATAATGGTTCATCGGTCTGTCCCGGAACTCCGATTACGTTTACTGCATCTGAAGTTAATGGCGGTGCTACTCCTACTTATACGTTTATTCGAAATAATAATGTTGCAGCATCTGGAAGTAATAGCTCATGGACGTTGAATAATCCAGCTAATGGTGATGTTGTTAAAGTAGTACTCACTTCTTCCTTGTCGAATGCCAGTCCAACAACTGATACGTCTTCATCAATAGCGATTTCGGTAAAAAGCACCAGCTCTTCTAACACGAACCTCAGTATCTGCGATAATCTGCTGCCCTATACCTGGAATGGGCTCACCTTTAATGGAGCCGGCACTCAAACCAAAACAGGCCTTACCAATGCCGCCGGTTGCGATAGTTCTGCAACGCTAAATCTTTCGGTAAAAAGCACTAGCACTTCAACCTCCAATTTGGCTATTTGCCCATCTGCTTTACCGTATTCTTGGAATGGTTTAACGTTTACTGCTTCGGGCACTCAAACTAAAACCGGACTCACCAATGCTGCAGGCTGCGATAGTTCTGCAACGCTGAATCTAACGGTTAAGAGTATCTCAACTTCATCGAACAATTTGGCGATTTGTCCTGCACAACTGCCCTATACGTGGAACGGTTTAACGTTCAATGCAGCAGGCACTCAAACTAAAACCGGCCTTACTAATGCTGCAGGCTGCGATAGTTCTGCAACCTTAATATTGAGCATACAAACGACAGATACTTCTGTTTCTAGCCAAAGCATTTGCGCTTCTCAACTTCCCTATACGTGGAATGGTTTAGTATTTAATGCTGCTGGTACGCAAACTAAAACCGGTTTAACCGGAAGTTCCGGTTGCGATAGTGCTGCAACCTTAATGCTGACGGTGAATCAGCCCACAAGTTCATCGACCAACCTTACCATTTGTGACAATCAACTTCCATATTCCTGGAATGGACTGTCGTTCACCGGGGCCGGCACTCAAACGAAATCAGGCCTCATCAATGCCGCGGGTTGCGATAGTTCCGCAACGTTGGTTTTGTCTTTAAACTCAAGCTCTAACTCGTTAACTAACCTGACTATCTGCGAGGGTCAGCTACCTTATTCTTGGAATGGCCTTTCATTTACAACTGCCGGAACTCAAACCAAAACCGGGTTAGTTAATATAATTGGCTGCGACAGTTCCGCAACGCTAATCTTGAGTGTAACTCCTTCAACAACATCTTCCATTCAACAGAGTATTTGTGCTTTCCAATTGCCTTATACTTGGAACGGCCTCACCTTTAACGCTGCTGGAACCCAAACCAAAACCGGCCTTACCAATGCTGCGGGCTGTGATAGTTCGGCAACGCTCCTCTTGGCAGTTAATCCCACTTATGGCGATACTTCGGCTCAAAGTGCCTGTTTGCAATACATTTGGCAAGGCAACACCTACACACAGAGTGGCTTCTATCAAGATACGCTCATCAGTTCCGTAGGTTGTGATTCTATCGTCAGCCTTCAACTTACCATCAACCAACCTGATGCGGTTAATGCAAGTATGACCGCATGTGGCAGCTACACGTGGAACAGCATTACTTATACAAGCAGTGGAGTATATATAGCCACTTTAGCCAACCAATTCGGTTGCGACAGCGTGGTAACACTTTCCTTGACCATCAACCCTAATCTTACTCCTGCGGTTACACTTGTAGCATCTTCCGATACTTTGTGTTTAGGAGCGTCGGTTACATTCACCGCTTCGTCAACCAATGGCGGCTCAAGCCCTGTTTATGATTTCAGGCTGAATGGGTTAAGCGTTCAGAGCAGTTCAACTTCTACCTACACCAGTACTTCACTTGCCAATAATGATACCGTTGCGGTAGTAATCACTTCCAACAATACTTGTCAGACTGCTTCAACCGCATCTTCTCTTAATAAAGTAATGACGGTAAACCCTGTTTTGACACCAACTGTTTCTATGGTTGCATCTGATGATACCATCTGCGCGGGAACTTCTGTTACGTTTACTGCCACTGCTACAAATCCTGGCGTCGGAGCATTGTACGAGTTCTTTCTCAATGGAGTGTCAGCACAAAGTGGAACTTCCACAACCTTTACCAGTAATAGCTTAGCGAATCAGGATTCAGTTTGGGTTATGCTGTCGCCTACCAACACCTGTCAGATTACAGGTACTGTATTGTCGTTAAAAGTATTGATGAAGGTGGATGCTTTGCCTTCGGTAACCTTGGCCACTATCAGCGATATGGCTATCTCGGCAGACTCGATTTTACTTTCCTTCACCCCAGCAGGAGGTATTCTTACCGGTTCGCCTGGAATTAGCGGCAACTTCTTCCGTCCTTGGACAGTAGATAGCGGAACCGTAACGGTCACATACAGCTATACGAATGCACAAGGTTGTTCAGGCAATGCATCGAGAAGCTTTCAGGTCTTTCCGGATGCGATTGTCTGGGATGGCAGCCAGTGGAAGTACGGAACTCCAGGCCCTACACAAGGCAGCCTTGATTTGATGGTACTATCCGGTACATCTCCTGCAATTCCAAACAACTCTGCTTGTCGTAACCTGGTGTTACGTGGAGGTTTACTGACCCACAGCCTCAATAATCTGCTCACTATCAACAACAACTTGAATTTGCGTGGTGGTCTGATGAGTGGAGGAGGAACGCTTCAGTTTACTAATGCAGCAGCTAATGTAACAGCCACCGGCTCCAGCAATGAATTCCGTGCAGATATTGAAATTCCCGCGGGTTCAAACCTGCAAAACATCAACGCTTTCAGGCTTGGTGCAGGCTCAAATGTAATGGCCGGTGTAGGAACTCCCAATGGCGGCGGCACCACATCGGGAAGCTGGACAATGGTTCAACGCGGAAGTACCCAACTCAATGCATGGAATGCCTTTTCCAGTCCTGTTTTAAATGGCACGGGAAGGTTGATGCAAGGAGCTCAACATTTCCGTTTCAACGTAGGAACCCAAACGTGGGAAGCTTGGGATTCTAACCTTGTAATGACACCCGGTCGAGGTTACATCACCCGAGCTGCTACTAATGGCTGGTTCCGTGGTACGCTCCACAATGCCAATTACAGTTATGCAGTTACTAAAAATGCCACAGGCAGTAGCTGGAATTTAGTAGGCAATCCTTATCCCAGCCAACTCAGTTGGTCAGATTTTCTGGCGGCTAACCCGGCAATCAACGGTACCGCTTATTTTATGAAGTCGAATGTTAATGTGACAACGGTAGTGAACGATTATACGGCAATAAACGGACTGATGATAGGAGCTGAAGTTCCGGTATGTCAGGGTTTCTTTGTAGAAGCGAACACTACAGGAAGTGTGAATTTCACTAACAGCATGCGCAGAGCAGGGAGAACAGCCTTTTATACCCGCACCAATCAGAATGTAGATTTAATCTGGTTGAAGGCCTTCCAGCAGAGCGATTCAGCACAAGCATCTACAACAGTGGTAGGCTTTAAGGCCGATGCAACTAGCGGATTTGATCGCATGTACGACGGTAGATTGTTGAAAGGCGATGGAAGCCTGTTTGTTTATAGCTTGCTGAATCAAGAGCCTATGGCGATTCAGGGCTTGCCTACTCTCTCCGCTCCGGTCATTATTCCTTTGGGTGTGGATGCAAGTGTAGCCGGAAACGTGGTATTCCAACTCGATTCGACGAATATGGATCCAACCGTTCGGATTTTATTAGAAGATCTTCAATTAGCAACAACCCACAACCTCAGACTAACGCCCTATCAAACGCAGATAACAGCAGGGCAAAATCAGACCGGACGTTTCCGATTGTTAGTGAACCCGTTTGCCGTCTCCGTTCCAACCCTTAATAGCACCCTACCGCTTCATCTGTACGCTTACAACCAGACGTTAGTAGTTGACCAACTTCAAGGAAGAAAACTGAAGGAAGTAAGATTGACGGATATTAGCGGAAGAATGCTGGAGAACTGGCAACAACCACAAGGCGAAAGCCGGATTGAATTGCCTACCACTGTTTCCAACGGTGTTTATCTGATGACTGTCATCACCACTGATGGCGCAATACAGACAGAACGCGTGGTAGTGCAATATTGATGAATGATTTTTTCCAGTAGCCCAAACGCATGCGTTTGGGCTACTGGTTGCGATTTAATTGTAGCGTTAATGTTGTGGTATAGGATTAAGAATCAACCTAAACGTAAGGTTGATTCTTAATCCTGATGCAACTGTTTTCGGTAACGCATGTTGCCATTCAGCTTGAGTAAGGCCTTTCATCACCAACAGGCTTCCACCTGATAAATCAATTGCCAAGTTTTTTCCGCCTCCTTTGGGACGAAAACGCATTCTGCGGGTTGCTCCGAGGCTGAGACTGGCTATTACTGGAGTTTTGCCTAACTCTTTTTCATCATCAGAATGCCAACCCATGCTGTCTTTGCCATCCCGATAGTAATTCAACAAAACGCTGTTATAGGTCGAGCCGGTTTCTTTACTGACCAAGTCTCTTAAAGCAAGCACTTCAGGATGCCAAGGCAAAGGGTTGTTTACAAGACCGCTGTATTGATATACTGCTTCCTTCTCACCCATCCAAGCGGTAAGCCTGGGCATATCCTTCCACTCACCAAACATCCTGATTTTTTCCTGTTTCCATGGAACGTCTTCCAACAATTTGAGTAAGCACAGATGAGCCTTTTCTATATCAAGAAAATGCGGAATAAATTGAATATCAGGAGAAGAGCTGAGAGCTTTATGCAACATGGTTAGGATGAAACATGACAAATATCCTCAAGACTAAGGTGCCGAGTGTATTTTTGCAACATGTCGGTTAACAGGTTTATTACCATCGAAGGCAATATAGGAGCCGGAAAGACCTCCCTTTCCACTCGGCTTTCTACAGAATGGAATGCTTACCTGTTATTGGAGCAGTTTATCGACAATCCTTTTCTCTCTAAGTTTTACCGGGAACCCGAACGCTATTCATTTAGTGTTGAAATGGCTTTTCTATCCGAAAGATACCGGCAGTTTCATGCTGAATTTGCTGCTATGGATCTCAGAAAGCAACCCGTAGTTGCCGACTACAGCTTCCATAAGAGTTTGATTTTCGCACGCCAAACCTTAGATAAGGATGAGTTAAGCTTGTTTGAAAGCCTCTTTGCCATAGTCAATCAACGACTTACGATTCCACAGCTTTTTGTTTACCTTCATACACCTATTCCACAGCTCATGGCTAATATTGCTAAGCGAGGTCGGGCATTTGAAAGGGACATTGACGAGGATTACCTTTATCGCATACAATCCGGCTATTTCCGGTTTATGGAACAAGCTTCTGGCTTGCGATGCCTGCTTATTCACACCGATGGAATCGATTTTCTTCATCATCCTGCCGCTTATCAAGCGTTAAAGCAATTGATGGAAAAGGATTACCGGTATGGCTTAACAGAAGTTAGCTTGGCATCAAGTTTGGAAAGCGCGCCATGAAAATTAAATACAACATGAAAAAAGCTTCTATATCCCTTCTTGTACTGTTTTTGATGGCCTTTTTAACTCAGGCACAAACCTTTGATCAACTACGCGGCGGAAGAAGGCCAGCCAATGTAAGCACCAAAGATGGAAAAGGGCAGTTAAGTCTTTATGCAATCTATGCGTCACCCAGAGACAATTTCGCCAATCAACTCAACACCGATGCCGGTGGCTTAGGCCTCAATGGTCTGTGGAGAGTCGATGAAAGCCCTCTGAAATTAGGCTTTGATATCAATTGGATACTTTATGGAATAGATCGGGATCGCCGACCACTTAGCACAACGCTACCGGAGTTCGAAGTGGTGATTGAACGCTATAACAACATGCTACCAATGCACTTTCTTGCACTAATTGAGCTACCTAAAGGGGCTATCAGGCCGTATGCTGAAGGATTTGCCGGTTTTAGATTCATCTGGACTAATGCCAGTATTCAGGGAAATCAGGTAGTTAATGTTCCCGGAAACCCACAGTCTTTCTCTACTTCCAATCTGGCATTCGATGCTAATTGGAGCTATGGATTTGGTGGCGGTTTCAAAATTCTACTATCCGATAAAACCGATTTCGATTTAACGCTTCAGTTAGGTGCTCGTTACATGTACGGAACCACTGCACGTTACCTCACTGCCAACGATGTAAAAATTGATTACGCTAATCCAACCCGCCCGGTAGTCAATTACAACTATAGAAACTCTACCATGAATATGTTTCTGATTCAGGCAGGGGTTAATTTCATCTTCTAACACAATTTCTCAACTTTGTCAGGCCGCTCCATTCTGGGGCGGCCTGATTTTTTTTACCCCATGCTGCTACGTTCCGAAGCCCTTTTCAAACAGTACAAAAAACGAATCGTCGTGAACCAGGTGTCCATTGAGGTGGCACAGGGCGAAATTGTAGGACTGCTTGGCCCGAATGGTGCGGGTAAAACCACCAGCTTTTACATGATTGTGGGTCTTGTAAAGCCTGACGACGGCAAGGTTTTTTTGGATCAGGAAGAAATTACCAATCTCCCTGTGTATAAACGGGCACAAAGAGGCATTGGTTACCTTCCCCAGGAAGCTTCAGTATTCAGAACGTTGAGTGTTGAAGATAACATTAAGGCGATTTTGGAAATGCGGGGATTGAGTAAAGAAGTGCAACAGGCGCGGTTAGAAGAGCTCCTCGATGAATTCAGCTTGAATAAAGTCCGAAAAAACCTCGGCCAGATTCTATCGGGCGGAGAACGCCGGCGCACAGAAATCGCTAGAGCTCTGGCCGGCGATCCCCACTTTATCCTACTCGATGAGCCTTTTGCAGGCGTGGACCCGATAGCAGTCGAGGAAATTCAAAGCATTGTTTATAAGCTAAAGCAAAAAAACATCGGAATCCTAATCACCGACCACAATGTGCAAGAAACATTGTCTATCACCGATAAGGCGTACCTTTTGTTCGAAGGCAGGATTCTCCGTAGCGGAACCGCGGAAGAGTTGGCTGATGACCCGGAAGTGCGCAGGTTATACCTTGGAAAGCATTTCGAACTAAAACGTAAAGTGCCCTCCTAATGCCTTTCGAATGGATTAACTCCGTAGCTACTTGGCTCATGAAAAAGCGCATTCACCAGATTGAGCTTTTCATGAAATACCCTCACGAAATTCAGGAGGAAGTCTTCAACCGATTGATTTTTCAAGGACGCTATTCCCAATGGGGTGAGCGTTACCGCTTCAACGATATTCATCATCCCCGCGATTTTGCTGAAAGGGTGCCTGTTAGCCAGTATGAGCAACTTCAGCCTTGGATAGACAGAATCATGAGGGGAGAACAAAACGTGCTCTGGCCAACCGATGTTCGCTGGTTTGCTAAATCTTCAGGCACCACTAATGATCGAAGTAAATTTATTCCTGTTACTTATGAAGCACTTGAAGAGTGCCATTTTAAGGGGGGAAAGGATGTCCTCGCTTTGTACTGCCACAATTACCCGGATACCCGAATCTTCACTGGCAAGGGATTGACATTGGGTGGAAGCCATCAGATTAGTCAACTTAATGCCGACACTTTTTATGGCGACTTATCCGCAGTATTGATGCAAAACCTCCCATTCTGGGCAGAATTTATCCGTACTCCGGAGCTTGAGGTGGCATTAATGGATAATTGGGAGGAAAAAATTGCCCGAATGGGCATTGAAACCATTAAGGAAGATGTTTCTAACGCTTCAGGAGTGCCAACTTGGACCTTGCTGTTGATGCATTGGGTTTTGGAATATACTGGTAAACAGCATATTCATGAAATATGGCCAAACCTGGAGGTTTATTTTCATGGTGGGGTTAGTTTTAGGCCCTATCGTGAAGCATTCATGCAGCTATCCGGCCCTCGCGGCCTTCGCTTTATGGAGACATACAATGCGTCAGAGGGGTTTTTCGGCATTCAAGACCAGGCTGATTCCGACGAATTGCTGCTTATGTTGGATTACGGGATATTCTACGAATTCATTCCGTTAGAATTACTTGGTTCGGATCATCCGAATGTAATTAGTTTGGCAGAGGTAGAAGTTGGAAGGCAATACGCTTTAGTCATCAGCACGAATGGCGGTCTTTGGCGCTACCTCATCGGCGACACCATCGTCTTTAGTTCCATTCTTCCATACCGGTTTAGAATTTCAGGAAGAACCAAGCACTTTATCAACGCATTTGGTGAAGAGTTGGTAGTAGATAATGCCGACACCGCATTAGGCGAAGCGTGCCTTATTACCGGTGCGAGAATCGCTGATTACACTGCCGGGCCGGTTTACATTAACGACGGAAATGCCGGTGCACATGAATGGCTGCTGGAGTTTGAACAAGCTCCTGATAGCTTAGAGCGGTTTACCACGCTGCTCGACGAAGCCCTGAGAAGACTTAACTCCGATTACGATGCCAAAAGGCATGGCGATATCGCTTTGACACGTCCCATTGTAAGGGTTGTGCCTACCGGAACATTTTATGAATGGTTGAAGATGAAGGGTAAACTGGGTGGCCAAAACAAAGTTCCCCGTCTTTCTAATGATCGTAAGATTCTGGAAGAAGTGCTCTCGCTTAAACCCTGATTTATAAACGCTCCCAGCGCATAGGTAAATAGTACATCCCGTCTTTTTGCTGAAAATCTCCTATTCGATTAAATCGAAATTTCTCATAAACCGGAACAGCATAGGGTGACGAATTCACTGTAAACACCCTGACTTCCTTAAAATGGCTGATGACCATCTCCCAGAGCTTGCGCGCTATTCCCATTCCGTGGTAATCGGGATCTACAAACAGAGAAGTGATGTGGTTGGGAAGCCGAATCTCCAGAAAACCCACTACGCGGTCGCCATGAATAGCCACCAGCCCTCGGTGTTGACCATCTCGGCAGCGGGATTGGATGGCTTGGGTTGAAGAAAAGCGGTAAAACGACTCTATTCCTTTTTCGGGATAATCTGCCGCAACGTATCGGTCGAACGCCCTGCGAACCATGCCTGCAGTTAATCCGCACAAGGGTGGGCTCAGTCGGTCGAAGCGGATGCGGTACTTCATTGGGCGAATATAATTTTCGGGAGAACGGTTTGGAAACATTTCCTTTGCACCAACGTTCCCTTCCTGAAGGAAATAAGGCTTTTAACCTTGATAACCATGGAAATAGTCAACAAGGTCGCTTTGAGTGGCCTGATTACATTAGATTTAGAGCAATGGCGCAATCCAGCTCTCCGTTTTAACTTCGACCTAAAACCCCTTTTGTGGAATGGTTACGTGCTGCGGGAAAAAGATTTCCGCGAGGCACTTAAACAACTCGATTGGGAACAATACCGCGATGCTTTAGTGGCCGTGTATTGTTCGGAAGATGCAATCATTCCAACTTGGGCTTGGATGCTTGTGGCGGCATACCTTCAGGGCGTTGAAGCTATGCCAACGTTGGCTAAGCCGGAAGAGGCTGAACGCATTTGGTTCGAACGCTCACTTAATGAAGTAAATTGGGAGGACTATCGGGATGCCAGGGTGGTAGTAAAAGGCTGCTCCGATAAGGCCGTTCCCGAATCTGCTTACCTCGTTGCAACCTATCACCTGAAGGCAGTGGCACAAAGCATCTTATTTGGCGAGCCTTGTTCAACTGTTCCCGTCTGGAAACGACCTAAATCGTCCTGATGTTTCGTATAATTCTGTTATTCTTTCTGCTTTTTGGTTCCAGTGTTTTCGCTCAGGAATTGCCTAAAGTTCGGACGTTGTTGTTGCCTAACTCACTGCAATTCGCAGGAGAGGACGTGCCCTTAAACGACCCCGAAGTAGCCGAACGTTTGGACCGTGAGCTATTAGTTAACACATACTGGCAAAGCAGCACCCTGCTTTGGTTGAAACGCTCGCAGAGGTGGTTGCCGGTAATCCGGCAGATTCTGGTAGATTCCGGAATTCCGGTTGATTTTCAGTACTTGCCTTTGATAGAAAGCAACTTGCAACATGTAGTTTCACCTTCGGAAGCTGTGGGATTTTGGCAGTTGCTAAAGGCTACGGCTCAAGAGAATGGCCTTGAAGTAAACGACCATGTGGACATGCGTTATCATCCGGTTGAGGCGACCCGCGCAGCATGCCGGTTGTTAAAACGGTTTTATGAACGCTTGGGAAACTGGACATTGGTTGCCGCTGCTTACAATATGGGACTAACTGGCGTACTCAAACAAATGAACACGCAAATGGAGCAGAACTATTACCGGCTTTGGCTCAACCCGGAAACCTCCCGTTATGTATTTCGATTGTTAGCGGCCCGATTAATTTTAGAGAATCCCGCAAGCTATGGATTCGAATTTCAGCCGCAGAATGGTTATACCATACAGGAAATGGAAGAAGTAGCAGTAGTGCCTCCTATTCCCGATTGGGCCTCGTGGGCAAAAGCGCAAGGCGTGTCTTACAAGGATTTGAGGTACTACAACACTTGGATAAGAAAGAATGAGCTTCCAAACGCGCCGGATAGAGTGTATAAGGTGTTATTACCCAAAGGGCGGTAAGAAATTAGGAAGTAAGGTTAACGGGAATTTGTATCGTTCAAAATCAGTAGAAATAAAAAAGGGAGGCTGTGTAAAGCCTCCCTTTTAATTGTACAATCAATATCCTATCGTACTAAGAGTTTTTCCTTGCCAAGGCTTTGGCCATTTGCTTCGAGCTCAACGAAATAGAGGCCGGAGTGAAGTGCGTCTTGACGAACAATCAGATGCTGTCCGGAGGGATACTCGCCATAATAGTCGTTAACCAATAGGCGTCCTTGTAAATCTGTGATTCGAACCCGAATAGTTGAGGCGTTTTGCAGCTCAAAGTTCATGTTCCAATTGCCATTAGCGGCTGGATTAGGATAAAGGTTGAAGGCTGATTTTTGCAGATTAGAAGTACCGGTGGTGGTCATTGCACGAATCAAAAGCGTTTCATCCCGGAAAAAGCGGATTCCATTGGTGATATCTGAAACCCGGATTACGCAAGTCCAGTTGTTAAGTGGGTCGTTGGCAATTACTGAAGGCGACCATGAGAGAGTGCCTCGTACGAAGCGAGTTGTGCTGACTCCCGGTTGTGCATCAAGCTGAACGTAATTAAATTGAGCTGGAAGTGTGCTACCGGGTAAGAAGTGACGACCTACTGCCTGCATGTGCAAACTGTCGTTGTTGTTGTCGGTGTAAGTTAGCGTAATAGAGCTTGGTTGACCGGCTGGAAAATTAGCGGTAGTAACGCCATTAACGGTGTTGATTACCGGACCATTCACTGAAGTAGCCAAAGGAACTGGAGGCATGTTACTCGACATCATTACGACGTATTGGTAGTCACGAACCACACTTCCGATAAGCTGTCCATTGCGATACTCGTCGATAATGTAGGAGAAGATGTAATTGCCTACCGTAGAAGGAGTCCACCTTATTTCGCCAGTAAAGGAATTGATGTTGAGCATACCACCAGAAGCAGAGGGTGGGAAAGTATATCCAGCAACATTAGCATTGAGGTTAGAAAAAGGAGTATCGATTCGGAAAGCAAGGGAGTCGCCATCAGCATCGAACGCCAATGGGTTACTTAACCACTGCTGATTCAAAGGCACAAAGCCTACCGGATCTAATAAGAATTCCGGGCTAGAATTGGAAGTGCCTGTTGGGAAAACGGTAATATGAGTTTCCAGAAACATCTCTTCGCTGTTGCTGGCATTCACGATGGCCGCATTGCGGCAGCATTCATAATACGCCAAGCGGTATTGTCCGGGAGCAGCAAATGTAACCGTGTCTTTATAGACGTACCATTCCGTGGGATATTGAAACCCATTCACAACACCGGTTCCAGACAATGTGGTTAAACTGGTGGTGAACTGCGTACTGGTGCCGCTGTAAATCCGAAGTTGGGGAGCCGACATGTTAATGCCCAATACGTCGCGGAAAAGGCGAATGGTGACTTCATATTGCAAGCCCGAGCCTGCCAACTGTCGAGCACTAATTTGGCCTCCCATAAGATGGGAAGCAGAAACAGACAAGCCGGCAATTAAAAGAAGGAGTAGAGTAAAAAGTTTTTTCATGCGCTTTGGTTTGATTGTTAAGTAAACTTAGGCATTTGATTGACAATCAGGCCTTCGCTAAGAATTTTAACGTTTGCTCACGGATTTTTGACCGTTCAATAACACTTCACGAAGAAAAAATGATGCTGAAGAAGTTAATTTAAACCTGTTTGCTTGCGAAAATCCGTGATTAGGTCTTTCAGTAACACGAAACAGGGTATAGGCGACAAACTTGGGGGTTTGCTGTATAGCCAAGAAGCGGTTTAATAGGATTATTACTAATGAGTATTCTACCCTCTAACGTTTCAAGAATGTGACAGATGCTTACTATACTAGTGGTTAACCAATAAGTTCGCGAACACGATCGAAGACGAGGCGAAACCAGTGGGTGAAATGTTCAGGATGCTGTTTCAATTGTTCTGCGATAACAGCCGACGATAGCCAACACACCGAAGCGACCTCTTCCTCATTCAGTATAAACGCTTCTGATGTTAGCCTTGACAGCAGTACATGATCCAGCTCATGTTCATACAGGCCATTGTTGAATTCCACTTGATACTGGAAATAAAATAGCGTTTCAGGCGCTAAGATTTGGATTCCCAACTCCTCCTTCACCCTGCGTACTGCAGCTTCTTGCACGGACTCGCCCGGAGCAGGGTGGCTGCAACATGCGTTGGTCCACAAACCGGGAGAATGGTACTTAGAAAAAGCCCGTTTTTGCATTAGCCAATCGCCCATTTCATTGACGATAAACACAGAAAATGCACGGTGAAGTACTCCTTTCTCATGCGCTTCTGTTTTACCCATTACTCCTAATGGATTATCATTCTCATCAACGAGAATTAACTGAGGCTCAACCATAGCGGTAAAAACAAGCTGTCAGGCCAAAGGTTTTTATGGCTTTTCGCGCTAAGGCGATTATTTCACCCTAAAAGAACCCGCCTTTATTGCATAATTGGAGAGGGGTTAATAAGCTCAGGAATATCTTTAAATAACTAAAACCACCATTAATGAGCCCCGCTCACTGTTACTTGAATAATTATGAAAAACAGACCACGGCCTCACCCTCAACAGCAGAGGCCGCCCAACTCCACGTAATCCAAAAGCCATCGGCAAGTTGATTTTTTTGGGCTTTTTAGTGATGAGGGGTTGAGGATATTCGGGGGTATTAGGCTCGACTATATAATTTGCTAATCAAAGCTTGCTAATGTCATCGGCTGAAAGCCCTGTTGATTCTATTATGGTGCGGGTGTCAATGCCTAGACTTTTGAGCTGCCTTGCGACTTCTAATTTTCCTTCCAATTTCCCATCGTCAAAGGCAGTGTCAATTACACCTTTCAAGTCGCGATACACTTTTAGGCTGCTTTCATACTTGTCTAGGTCTAATGCACCAAGTTTAGCTAGCTCTGCTTTCTCAAAGGCTTTTTCAAATACGTCGTCTTGAATAATGGCCGGGATACTTTGGAAATCTTCCAGGTGTTTAATGAAGTACAGCCATTTATCTAGCCGGGTTTCCAACTGGCTTTCATCCTTGATAAAGTTGGGCATTTCGAGGTACACATAAGTAAGCTTGTCGTAGAAAACCTGGCCATTTTGGTTCTTCAGTTTAATGGTATGCAGGTATTCACTGCGTTCCGATTCGCTCTCATAATCTTGGAACGTGAAGTCCAATAAACCAATGCAGTAAACGGCATTGAGCTTGTAGTTCCATTCGCCTTTTTCGGCCTGTTCCCGAATGGGGAAGGTGGAGTAATAAAGCGTTC
>CALSBM010000063.1:0-18810 GCA_943373175.1 Chitinophaga pinensis
TCCGAGTGAAGCGGTTTGAAGCATCGCCCCGGCCATCATCACCATTTCATAACCCGCGAAATAAGGAATTGCTAAGCTGAAGTTCATCCAGTCTGGGGTATTGCTCTTGTAATTTTCAAGTGCTTGGTGCAACACCAAAAATTTGTGCATGAGTTGAGCACTGTTTAATCCGGTTCCTTTTCCAACACAAGCTTCGAGTGGCAACTTGCAGATAAGCGACATTAAAATGCTGGAAGCTGAGGTATTGCCAATGCCCATTTCACCAAATCCGATAATGTTCGAACCTTGTGCATGCAAATTCACAATCTCTGCCCCTTTATTCAATGCTTTTTGGAATTCGTCCTCGGTCATGGCAGAACCGTATAGGAAGTTTCGGGTACCCCGATTAATCTTTGCATCAATCAATCCGGACTTATCTTCAAAATCATGATCGACACCAGCATCAACGATATGAAGTTCAATCCGGTGTTGGCTGCAAAAAACATTGATTGCTGCACCGCCTTCGCGGAAGTTATCGACCATTTGGCGGGTAACCGATGAGGGATACGCACTAACCCCTTCCGAGGCAATTCCATGATCACCTGCGAAAACAAAAATGATTGGATTTTTCAGAGTAGGATTCAGGTCATTGAGGATTAAAGCCATTCGCTTAGCCTTCGATTCGAGGCGACCCAGTGAGCCAAGAGGCTTGGTTTTATTGTCTATTAAAGCCTGTATTTCTTTGTCCAGCAACCGATTTACCGGACGAATATTAAAACTCTTCATTATTGGATTTCTTTTTAAATCCATAAGGACAATGGCGGCATCCACTTTTACAACACCAGCCTCTTTTTATATGGTATTGAGTTGTTAGCACAATGAAGCCATTTTCTAAATAGTAATCCCCCTTTTCTAATGGAGGAAGCGGCTTGGGGGGATTGGTTTTCTGACTCACCTTACTTCTATAAATCGGGCGTCCATTGTATTGCAAAACCCCAGTTTCTGCCCGGCATGGCACGCCAAGCAATCACTTGGTATTCCTCATTGGTAAAATTCCGAATCATGGCCGACAAAGAAAATGATTGCCTGTTAAATCTCAACGTTCGTTTAAGGTAGAAATCCAATGTTGAAAATCCCGGCAATGTTCCATTCACAGCCTCCGGATCCAAAACTCCAGCTTGTCCATTAACTTTCAACGCACAGTTCCAGCCCTTCCAGCTATATTCAATCCACTGAGTAAAGCTCCACTGAGGCATATAAGGCATGGTGGTTCGATGTTCATCTGAAGTGTAATTGCCCCACTGCCCGGTAGTCAGCCAATCTAAAGCCCCCAATTTCAAATTTAAGCGCAGCTCAACGCCAACAGCTTGCATTTGTGATACGTTTACCGGACTCCAAATTCCCCCTGATGCAGGTCTCCAGAAAATCAAATCACGGGTGGTTCGGAAAAAACCGTTGAGTTTACAATTCATCCATCTCCATCGGCGCTCTATACCGGTTTCTCCTCCCCAACCCGATTCAGGATTAAGTGACGGATTTCCACCCGGCACCCAGTACCAATCGTTTAATGTTGGATAACGATAATGCCCGGAAACTTGGCCAGTCCAAAGCAAGGAAGAATCTCCCACGTTGAACCCGAAATAAGGTTGCAACCCTGAAAAGGTGTTCCCTACTCGCTCCATTCTTGCAGAAAGCGTAGTTCTTAGCCTGCTCTTCCAATTTTGACCATTAAGTTGCAATTGACCACTCATTCTAATTAGTTCGGCATCATAAACTGAGCTTCTTACTTGTTGTTTTTGAGCACTCACCTGTGCCCCAGCCTCCCAATTAGCGCTCAGTGGACGACTCCAATACAATTCGCCTCCTGCATCGGTAATTCTACTGTCGCTGTTAATTCCAACTAATGGATCATCGAACTGCAATCGTTCGCCTTGGTGAAAAAGCCGAAATCGCACCCTATTTCGTAATCCGGTATAATCGAATTGCATCACCTGGCGCAAAGCCATGTCTTCTTGAGAAGAAAGAGAACGATATTGAGTTAAAGTGGGAGGAATCTGCCGGACAGAAGAAGTAAACAACCCATGGTATCGGTACATCCATAGATTATTTATTCTTCCTTGAAGAGAGAAACGGGCTGATTTCACATCCTGACGCGCATTTTCTTGAGGCTTATACCCTAACATCATCGAATGATAATCCTTGACCTGATAACTATTAAAAGCCTGAGATCTGAAAAAAGCTACTTTCCACAATTGCCCTTTTAGCTTTCCTTCTGACTCTATGAGCAAAGCTGTTTGGCCCCAACTGCCAGTCTGGAAAGTGAAAGTTGGTTTCCAGCCTTTTACATCCTTCATGTATTGATTGAAATGAAGACTGCCGGCTACCGCTTGATTGCCAAGAGTTCCACCCTGGCTTCCAGGCGTGAGCCGAATATCTCCTATCAACGCAGCAGGCAATAAAGACAAATCCTGCTGCCCTAACATAGCATTGCCAATCGGAATTCCTTCCCAATATGTAGCAGTCTGAGAAGCTTGCCCACCTCTGAAATGACTCGTGGTGAGCATTCCCGGGCCTTGGCTTCGCGCAACAAAACTTCCCTCAGTACTTGCAATTTCAGCAGCACTCATGGCTGGAAAACCTTGAAGTATGGAACGATTCAGCAAAATCGCTTGGCTGCCTGCTGGCCTTTCTAGCATTCGATAGTCACGTACCGGAACTTCACTCAACACCTTCACACTATCCGGGTTAGTCACTGATGCAGAAAACATCGCCATGCTCCAAAGCCACATGCTGCGAAAATACGAGCGTAGTAGTTGGAAAATATTTTTAGACTAATCTAAATTTATTATTAGACGAACTTAGATTTGCAACATGTTTCGATTTCTCTGCCTGTTCTTTCTGCTGGCATTTTCCATATTCGTCCGTGCACAAGGAATAAAAGGCATTGTTTACAGTGAAGAGAAACCTATAGAAGGTGTTCTTATCGTAATCAACGAAGGGGCTATGGTGACGAATTCCGATGAAAGCGGACGATTTAGCTTTGACAAAGTCAGTTATCCCTTAAGGTTGAAGCTAAAACTCACCGGTTATTTAACCATCGACACACTGCTAAATAAAGAATCTAGTGCGCTAGTAAAGCTGCAACTGATTCCTGATCCTCTGCTGCTCAACGAGGTAGTCGTTACTGGCACCCGTTCTGAAATGAACCGACAGTTAGCACCGGTAATGGTTCAGCGCTTAGACACGCGCCTTTTGGAACGTGCGCAGGCAGCCAGCATTGCCGAAGGGCTCGCTTACACTCCTGGATTACGAGTAGAAAACAATTGCCAGAATTGTGGATTCACCCAAATAAGATTGAATGGACTTAGTGGCCCATACACCCAAATACTCCTAAACGGAAGGCCGGTTTTTTCTGCACTCGCAGGAGTATATGGACTGGAACAGTTTCCGGCCTCTATGATTGATCGAGTAGAAGTGGTTCGTGGAGGCGGTTCTGCACTTTACGGTGGGAATGCCATTGCCGGAACGGTAAACATCATCACTAAAGAGCCGTTGGACGATCGAATGGAAGCAAGTACTACCCTGTTAGTTTTACCGGGTGGCCGGATTGATCATCGTCAAAGCCTGTATGCTGCCACACGTTTTGGGAAAAGCGGCTTATCGGTTTATGCTGGTAACAGAGCGCGGCAATGGTGGGATGCTAATGGAGATGGTTTGTCAGAAGTAACGTCGCTTAGTTTGCAAAACATTGGATTAAGCGCCTTCCACGACCTTAACAGCCAAAATCGGTTAACGTTTGACCTGAGTTTAACGCGAGAACAACGGCGGGGCGGCAGCGACTTTGACCGCGCCCCACATCAAGCAAGAATTGCTGAAGCCTTGGGGCACCTCAATTCAGGAGTCAGTTTTGCCTGGGAGTACCGTAACCTAAATCGTCAGGAGCGCCTAACCTTTTACTCCAGTTTACGTCATATAGACCGCGACAGTTATTATGGAGCAGGGGGACGAGTACTTCAACCTACCGACACCCTCACTCCTACCGATATTTTGGCGATTAATGCTTATGGGCAAACCCAAGATTGGGCTCTTGCTCAAGGTTTTCAATGGAACAGAAGCTTGTTGAGTAATGTAAAGATTATCGCTGGTGCAGAATGGCAATGGATGAAGGTGAGGGACGAAATGCCTGGATATCAGCGATTAATCAACCAAAGAAGTACTACTATTGGCCAGTACATGCAAGTGCAATGGGAAGCTAATTCAAGATTGAGCCTCTTGGTTGGAGGGCGGCTCGATTACATTGACTTCAAGGGAATCACCACCTTGGGCTTGTTCAGTATGGAGCCCAAAGACAGCAGATGGGTTGCAGTTCCCCGAATAAGTTTATTGTATAAGCATCGTGAAAACTGGAAATTCCGATTGGGATATGCTGAAGGTTACCGAACTTCTCAAGTTTTCGATGAAGACCTCCACATCGAATCGGTGGGCGGTACTGCAAGGTTTATAAAATTCAGTCCAGACATAAAACCTGAATATGCACGAAGCATTACAGCAAGTGCCGACTGGACCCGTACACGTAGGCAAAGCCAATGGAACTGGCAAAGTGAGTTTTTCCTGACCCGGTTAGAGAATCCTTTTCTTTACTCTGGCGCAACCGAAGAGAATGGCTACTCGGTTCAATGGAAACGCAATGGAAGCGGAGCAACTGTGATGGGATTACACCAAGAATGGCGTTGGGCGCCAGGAAGTCAATTTCAGTTACAAGCCGGGGTAACAATGCAAACATCTCGTTTTATGGTACAAGAGATCATTTGGGAAGATGCCGGCTTAAACGAACTTCCCGCGGTAAGTACTGCTGTTATGATTCGGAATCCGGATGTTTATGGATTTGGAACGGCAGAATGGAAGCCAAAAAACTGGACATTGAGTTTCAATCTCCAATACACAGGCCCTATGACCGTCCCACATGTTACCGGGATGCCAAACCGTATGTTAACACCTTCTGATGCTAGGGAGCAGTTTACGCAGTTGGTACGAACAAGGGATTTCTGGGATATAGGGTTTAGAGCAGGTAGAAGTTGGAACGCTGGTGGGCACTATAAGCTTTCGGTTTTTCTGACCGCAGCCAACTTGCTCAACTCATTTCAACAAGATTTTGATATTGGAACGAGCAGGGATGCTGCTTATGTGTATGGCCCATTAAGGCCAAGGAATTGGGGCTTTACTTTGCAACTGGCGCACCGATAAGCACCTATCAAGCTCTTTAGTTTTGTTCAAACAAGGCCTTCTTTTGCCTAATGCGTTCTAAAGCCTGATGACCCAATTCAACCATTTTAGAATCGAACTGATTCATGATAAAATTTCTAAATGCTGCTTCGGCCTCCTCCCATAGCCCAAGAGCTTCATACATTAATCCATATTCGTTATAAATAGAGCCTTTATTGATGCCTGGAACTTTTAACGCACGATTCAAAAGCAAGTCGAGCTCTTCATACTTTTGATACGCGCTTAGCAAAATGGCGTAATTGTAATAGCTGGGGGCATAATTAGGAGAGAATTTTATCGCCAGTTGATAATGCTTCTCGGCTTTCTCAATGTCCTGAAGTTTAGTTTCAAATACCCATCCCAGGTGATTATACGCTTTTCCGAAAGAAGGATTTTCTCCAATGATTGCTTCGAGCATGTTCACTGCCTCGTTTAGACGCCCTTCCTTAATGAGTCCGTCTGCTTCGGCAAACATCTCTTCCAATTTAAACTCCGAGTACATCATGTAAAACAAAATTAATGGTTAAAGCCGGAGGCAAAGCGCAAAAAAAAATAATTACCTTGTATAATTGCAAAATAAATGAGCAAAATGAAACTTAAACCACTGTTTTTCAGCCTAATTGCAGGTGTTGTGATGTTAGCGTCATGTAACAAAGACGAAGATACCACTCCAGACCCTACCCCAACTCTGCCGAGTTTAGTAGGAAATTGGAGAATCGACACCTTGTCAACCAATGTTACAGTTAATAGCGTTGTTGACCCAACTCAATCGCTTACTGCTCCGAACCTATTATTCCAACTAACTGGTAATGCAGATTTCCGTGCCGACAACACTGGTGTAATGAATATTAAGATTTCTAATCCTATACTCGGCTCTATCATCGATTCTGTCATCACAGTTAATAAATGGTGGAGAGTAGGTACTACCGATACGCTTCGTATTGTTTCAGGACCTGATACCTTGAACTTCAAGTTGCTTACTAACACAGCTAACAAGAATATAGTCCAATTGCGTGAAACTGAAATCGACAATTTAGACACTACACGCGTAGAAATGCGCATGGTTCTCACGAAGTAATTCAATACTAGCATTCTAAAAAAGAGACCGAATTCGGTCTCTTTTTTTTTGAATGTTGTTCTAAACTAATTTCACTCCTTAAAGAAGAATAGCATTCGGCTTTGGAATACGCCTTCTTGCCTAATGCGGGGGTAATCGGAAATAAAGATATCCTGCCTGCGCGAGTACATACGCATTTCTTCCACTGACATACAGGCCACGAATTCGATTGGCTGAAAATGCAGCTCGATGATTTCGGTTCAAACTGATAGAAAAGATCTGTCGGTTCTTTCGCTTAAACCGAACCAGGTATAAAGCCTCTGGACTAACTGTAGCAGTCTGTTCCCAAATCAAAAAGTGAAAATACCCATCTAAATTTTGGTAAACCGGCGGTCGTTGGTAGGATGCCCTTACGATAAATTCTCTAAATCCCTGAATCGTATCATTCCATTGGCTTTTAACGGAATCCAGCACTATAATATCATCGCTTACCAAGGAATTCAAGGCATTATAACGCCCTTTGATTACCGGTAGCGGAATCAATACCTGAAAAGAGTCTTCGCTGGATGCCTTTTTATGCAGCATCCGCTGCTGCAATAGTCGGTCGTCTGGACAAAAGCGATATTCGTTTAGCTGGCCTTCATTAATTATTGCGATAGCCTCACCTAACTCTGATAAATACACCTTTCTGCCATTGTTAACTTTATTCGATTTTAACAACACTTCTAAGCTGTCACCGGCAGGGCCACTCCAAACTGCTTCTAACTGATTTGGCCAAGGTCTGAAAGCGTAAGATGAAACATCCTGCATCAATAGTTTTCGGTAATGCCACGCTTTTATTCCTTCAATGAACTTATAACTAATTAGCATAACCAAAGGGAAATACGGGACGAATAACAGAATTGAAGCAAGACGTTGAAACCGCTTATCCTCTGTGCTTTTTAAGATGTCTTCCAGAACATAAGACGTCCAGACGAGCAACATCAGCAAATGGGCAATAACCGTCCAAATGAATACTTTCAGTGCCCGAGTTTCTGGGTTAGATTCAAGCGGAAGGAATTCAAAGCATTGTGCAATAAACCAACTTACTAATAAAGCTGCGAGAGTTCCTCCCATAAGGGTGAAGCTGTGCCAGCGCAAGCGCAATTTTCTTTCCGACATCACACTCCGGTTAAAGATACCGGCTCGTTTACTAACGTTTCTCCTTATCCTGTTCGTCTTTTTTCAGCAAAAGGTTTTCTAACCCAGTATTAATAATGTAAAAAAGGATGCTGAACCACAAGGCCGGCCAGAACCCAGAAACTTCAAATCCTTTCACAAAAAATGGCACAATCAGGATAAGACCTGCATTGATGACCAGGGAAAACAACCCAAGGCTTAAGATAGTGACAGGGAGTGTTAGAATTTGAATGACCGGTTTCACGAGTAAGTTCAGTAAGCCAATGACAACTCCGGCCAGCAAGGCATCCAAAAGTGTTGCAACCCGGATACTGTCTAACACCTGGTCTATTAGCCAGACTGAAACTCCGCCTATCAAAGGCTTCATCAAAAATCTTATCATAATGCAAAATAACATCCTGCCACTCTCCTTTCAATCAAAGTTTCTTTTCCTTTTTAAATGGGCTATTTTCAGGGTATTACTCTCAAACCATTATACTTTTGTTGAAAATTCGACACTAAAAGGTTAAACAAAGAAGGGGGGCAACCGTTTCTTTAACGTATGCGAATGACGGTATGTCGGAAGGGCCACTTCAATGCAGCCCATAGGCTTCACAATCCAGCCCTATCGGACGAAGAGAATGTAGCCTTGTTTGGAAAATGCAACTACCCTAACTTCCATGGCCATAATTACGAGCTGATTGTAAAAGTGTCTGGAGAAGTTGACCCCAAAACAGGTTATGTAATAGACATGAAAGTGCTTTCCGACCTTATTGAGTGCTACGTAGTTGAAGATTTGGACCACAAAAACCTCAATCTTGATGTTCCTGAGTTTCAAAATCTTATTCCATCTGCCGAGCACATTGCATACGTTATCTGGCATCGGCTAAGGCCGCACTTGTCGGAATCTTTTGAATTATTGATTGTTTTATATGAAACACCACGAAACTTTGTGGAATATGCCGGAAACTAAGAAACTGACGGTCGAAGAAATCGGAGACGAGCACCTGAGTACCAGCGACGAAACGCCGCTGCGAGAGGATGCATTTGAAATGGACGATGCCCTGAAAATTGAACTCATAGAGAAAAACTTCAGGGAAATCATGCAAGTTTTGGGATTAGATTTGGCTGACGATAGCCTGAAAGGAACCCCAAGACGCGTAGCCAAGATGTACGTCCAAGAAATTTTTTCAGGTTTAAATCCTGCTAACAAACCGAAAATTGCTCTTTTCGAAAACAAATACCAGTACAATCAAATGCTGGTGGAAAAAGACATCACGGTATTTTCTAATTGTGAACATCATTTTGTTCCCATTTATGGAAAGGCACACGTAGCCTATATTTCAAATGGTTATGTGATTGGCTTGTCGAAGATTAACCGTATAGTTCAATATTTCGCGAAACGCCCACAAGTGCAAGAACGCCTCACCAAGCAAATTGCGAATGAACTCAAACGTATCCTTCAAACCGAGGACGTTGCGGTGGTTATCGATGCCCGCCACATGTGTGTTTCTACCCGTGGTGTTGAAGACAGTCAAAGCAGTACTGTAACTGCCGATTACAGTGGCAAATTCCTTAAATCCGATACCCGTAAGGAATTCCTCGCCTACCTCAACCTTTCTGCCCACTAAGCATGCGCCTTGCCAACAAGAACCTCCTTATAGTGGGAGCAAGTTCAGGTATTGGTGCTTCACTTGCCAAGAAGGCGATGGAAGAAGGAGCTTTTATTTATACTGCCGGGAGAACGGCTACCGCCTTCCCACACCTCACCTTCGATGCGCTTCAACCAGAATTAACCAATTGGGCGGAGTTTCTTCCCGAAACTTTACACGGCTTAGTTTACTGCCCGGGAACCATTCAGTTGAAACCCTTTCACAGAATCAGCATGGCAGACTTTCAACAGGAACTTCAAGTGAACCTCCTCGGGTTTGCAGCCGTGGTACAAGCTTGCCTCAAACCATTAAAAGCAGCACAAGGCGCCTCAGTAGTCAGTTTTAGTACCGTAGCAGCAAAAACCGGAATGAGCTTTCATGCCGGTATTGCAACTGCAAAAGCCGGATTGGAAGGCCTTAATCGCAGCCTTGCTGCCGAAATGGCGTCAGCTCGCATCAGGTTTAACTGCATTGCACCGTCGCTAACGGATACTCCACTTGCAGGCAACCTGCTTGCTACCCCAGAAAAAAAAGCTGCCGCAGCCCAGCGCCATCCTCTTGGTACTATCGGAACCCCGGATGACCACGCTAATGCCTCAATCTTTCTTCTTTCAGACGAAAGTGGCTGGATTACAGGCCAAACCATGGCCATCGACGGTGGGTTGTCGGTATTACGCTAACTTAATTTCTCCGTGCAGGAAATAGTCGTTTGCTGGTTTCGTCGCGACTTGCGTCTTCATGATCATCGACCGCTTTGGGAAGCCTGCCAGTCAGGTATTCCTGTTTTGCCGGTTTTTATCTTCGACACTAACATCTTAGACCTGTTAGAGGATCGCAACGACCGAAGAGTAAACTTCATCCACCAAACAATTGCTCGTTTAGATGAAACTCTCAGAAAAGCAGGAAGTGGAATCCGGACATTTTACGGAACTCCAATAGCTGCTTTCAATGCTATTAGGACTGAGTTTGTGGTTAAAGCTGTTTACACCGGACAAGATTATGAACCTTACGCACGTCAACGCGATTCGGAAATCAAATTATTTTTAGAAAAACAAGGAATAGCCTTCAACAGCTTCAAAGACCACGTTTACTTTGAAAAGTCGGAAGTTGTAAAAGACGATGGACTTCCTTACACCGTCTTCACTCCTTACTCCAAAAAGTGGAAAACCCGCTTTTCCGAACAACTGCCTCCGCACTTTCCTTCAGAGAAAACTTGGGAGAAATCCGTTTTTACGGGTGACATCCCGGCTATTCACTCTCTTGAAAGTATGGGGTTTGAAGAACACTTGGATGGATTTCCCGAGGCAGAATTGACAAACGAATTCATAGAAAACTATGGAGAAACCCGGAATACTCCCGGTATCCGCGGCACCAGCAGGCTTGGGGTACACCTGCGCTTTGGCACAATCAGCATCAGGCAACTTGTTCTCCGCGCAGCAAGTTCAACCGATTCTACCTTTCTAAACGAACTAATCTGGCGCGACTTCTACCAGATGATTCTTTGGCACTTTCCTCATGTAAGTAATAGTGCCTTCAAACCGGCTTATAACGCTTTTGAATGGCGTAACAGCCCGGAAGAGTTTACCCTTTGGTGCGAAGGAAATACCGGGTATCCGATGGTAGATGCCGGAATGCGCGAATTAAAGGCAACAGGGTTTATGCACAACCGTGTTCGCATGATTGCGGCCAGCTTTCTTACCAAACATCTGCTTCTGGACTGGCGTCTTGGAGAAGCTTGGTTTGCCCGCCATCTCCTTGATTTTGATCTTGCTTCTAACAATGGAGGATGGCAATGGGCGGCAGGCACCGGTTGCGATGCAGCTCCCTATTTCCGAGTCTTTAATCCTACAGAACAAGGCCGAAAATTTGACCCTCAAGGGCTGTACCTAAGACAATGGGTTCCCGAGCTTTTTCAAGGCAATTACCTACCTCCAATGGTCGAACATAAGTTTGCCCGTGAAAGAGCCTTAGCGCACTACAAGCGACACCTCGGCAACACGCTAACAGAAGGATAATACTTTTTCAACGATTCAGTTAAATGGTTTTACTCAAGACTGCCTTATCTTGGGATAGATGCAAAAACTGTATGACACACTTGTCTATTTGCTTACTAGGCCGCCTCAGTTTGCTAAAGAGGCCGGACTTTCTGCTTACGGTAAGGCTCGTATTTGGTATGCCCGGAAAGTCTCGCTAAAAAGCGGACTACAAGATATTTTTCTAATCTGCATAGGCATCTTAAGTGCCGGTTTAGGGCTAAAAGGCTTTCTACTTCCTAACCACTTTCTTGATGGAGGAGCAACTGGGATTGCCTTGTTAACCGCAAGATTCAGTAATATTCCATTTGCGTTTCTCTTAATAGGCGTCAACCTTCCTTTCATCATTATTGCCCGCCAATTGATTTCGAGCCAGTTTGCATTCCGCACGGTATTGGCCATAATCGGGCTGGCACTCGCCACTACTTTTATTCCATACCCGGTAGTTACGCAGGATAAATTACTGGTTGCTGTTTTCGGCGGCTTCTTCTTAGGCGCAGGGATTGGTTTTTCAGTTCGGGGAGGTGCAGTTATTGATGGGACTGAAGTCCTCGCTATTGCGCTAAGCCGAAAAGCAGGGTTAACCATTGGCGACGTAATTCTTATTTTTAACATCTTACTTTTTTCTGTTGCTTCTTGGTTAATTAATATTGAAACAGCTCTTTATGCCGTGCTAACTTATATGGCAGCTTCCAAAGCAGTGGACTTTTTTATTGAAGGCATTGAAGAATACACCGGCGTTAACATCGTCTCTGTTAGGTGCGATGAAATCCGTGACTTCATCATTAATGAAATGGGAAGAGGAGTTACGGTTTATTCAGGGAAGCGTGGTTACGGAAAAAGAGGAATGCGGGTTGCCGATGTGGATATCATTTACACTGTAGTTACTCGCTTAGAAGTAAACCGATTGAAAACAGAAATCGCTAAAATCGACCCCCACGCTTTTGTTGTGATGACGGGAGTGAAGGATGTAGTGGGTGGAATCATTAAAAAACGAAGACTAACGCACTAATTCTGGATGAAGCTAACTGAACCACCGCCATTAGAAGAAGCGGGAAGACGAAGCCGTCATCAACTTAAAAGGTGGTTATTGCCCTTGCGAAGGCGGTTGTCGAACGATCAGTTTCTGTTGCTATGCTCGATTAGTATTGGGGTGATTTCCGGATTGGCGGCCATGCTGCTAAAGCTTTATGTATTTCAGGTGCAGAAGTTAGTACTTCGATTAGCAGGAGGCTCTCCTTCTATTATTCTTCGTTTTCTTATTCCTGTAGCAGGATTACTCACTTGCACTTGGATTATTCGTAAGTTCTTCAAAAAGGAATTTCTCAAGGGCAGCGACCAGATTGTACTTGCTATAGCCCAAAGGCGCAGTTTTTTGCCATTTAGCCAAACCTATTCACACCTGATTACCAGTGGAATCACCATTGGATGTGGAGGGTCAACTGGAGTAGAGTCGCCTTTAGTAAGCACCGGGGCAGCCATAGGCAGCAACATTGCAGGTTTTTTCAACCTCCCCTATCGTGACCGAACTTTGCTACTCGGTTGTGGCGTTTCAGCCGTGATAGCAGCAGCCTTTAGCGCACCGGTAGCTGGAGTATTGTTCGTGTTGGAAGTGCTCCTACCTGCGGCGAGTCTCACCCGAATTATGCCTCTAATTCTTTCGGCAGCAGTAGGAGCTTTGTTTTCTACGATATTCCTTGGGCGTGAAATTCTGCTCAGCTTTCCCGGATTAGGCGACTTCGCTGTTCGCAACCTGCCATTTTACGTGGCTCTTGGGTTGCTATCCGGACTTATGGCGCGGTGGTATGCTACCAGCTTTCGCCTTACAGAAAAATTTTTTATCCGGTTTAAGGGATCCTATCAGAAAGCTATAGTAGCCGGATTAACCATAGGATTAATCACCTTGATTTTGCCTCCCCTGTACGGTGAAGGATATGAAACGCTGAAAGCACTCACTTCTTGGTTTCCCGATCGCATGTTGAGGGGAAGTGTGTTTTCTACCCTCCTGCGCCAAACAATATGGTTTCCGGCAGTTATCACCTTAATTCTGCTTTCCAAAGGATTCATGACAGCGACTACCTTAGCAGGAGGTGGCGTTGGTGGAAATTTTGCCCCCAGTTTGTTCATTGGTGGTTTTACAGGCTATTGGTGCGTATTGCTCGCAGGAACAATTGGTTTTGATCTGCCGGTTGCCCATTTTGTGCTTGCCGGAATGGCCGGTTGTCTCAGTGGAATTTTTCTTGCGCCTTTAACTGCCCTATTTTTAATTGCTGAGATAACCGGAGGATACAACCTGATGATTCCTCTGATGATAGTTTCATCCGTAAGTTTTTTTATCGCTCGCACATTTGATCCTTTATCGATGGAAATGCGGAAGCTCGCCAGAATGGAAAAATTATTCACTAATTCTACGGACACCTTTATTAGCAGTCGTATTCTTGCGGTAGAACTTATTGATACTCATCAGCCTAATTTAAAGGAAAGCTCGACTCTACAAGAAGCTGTTGCTCAACTAGCTCAAAAAGGTGAAAATCATTGGATTATAGTAACCGATCAACAAGGTAAGTTATTGGGTTTACTCGAAAAGATTACACTCTTAGAACGCTATGTGAATTCAGATCTACATCTCTTAAGCATTGGGAGACTGCCGCTCTTAAGATTACCTGCCCTTAAACAAGAAGCCAGAGGAAATGAATTATTGGATTATTTGGACCTGCATGTTACCACGGTGATTCCCATTGTTGATCAGGAACAAAATCCAATTGGAATAATTCATGAAAGCGATTTACTGAAGCGATATAGAGAACTTACTTTAGAAACATAAAGCCATTTTTATCATGGTGAATGACCGTTTTAGTAGATGAAACCGAAACAGCCAAATTAATCCTCGTAAATCTGCGGGAAATTGATTCGTAAAATGGTCATTTCTGTGATTGTCAACTATTTCTCTTGCGGTTAATTGGAAATTCTGATGTTCATGAAACAGAATACTATTTCCTGTAGATTTTAAGTACGAATATGCACTATCGTAAAAAGCTATTCAATCGCAACGTTCCGAGCTTTTTTACATGGCACTTTTTCCGCTGATCCCCGCTGATTCATACGCAGATTTGCGCTAATCTGCTTTGGAAACTACCCTAACAGCCATTTTGAAATTTGCGTAAATCTGCGGGAAACTTGCCAATCTAAAGGGCTTTTACGATTGTGGATATTCATTTTTAAGTAATCAGCTTCCACTCTTTTGGTTATAGTTAAAACCTAAACAACACAATTAATTCGCGAAAATCTATGCTTGTAATTCTCAATAATTAAAAGCGTGGTACCTGAGTAAGTCTGCGGGAAATTGAAAAGTGTTTTATCTGCGATGCCTCCATTTTTATCATGGTACAGTTCCGTTAAGGAATTCGGTTACACAGAAATGCATAAGAAGGAAATTCGTCACTGCGTTGATAACCACCTCCTACGATTATCTTCGTGACATGAAGGCAAGTCGGAAGCCGATAAAAGTGGCCATTCTCGGAACTCGAGGCATCCCGAACCGTCATGGTGGTTTTGAACAATTGACAGAATACTTAGCGCCTGGCTTGGTGGAAAGAGGCTTTGATGTGACTGTTTATCAAAGCAGCCTTCATGATTACCAACTTCCCAATTTTAAAGGCGTAAAATTAATTCATTGCCACGACCCCGAAGACCGGTTAGGAACATTCGGACAATACCTCTACGATTTTAATTGCGTAAAAGACGCCCGCACTCGTGATTATGATGTTTTAATTCAATTAGGTTATACCAGTTCCTCTGTTTGGGGATGGTATCATCCACCCTCTGTGCCTTTACTTTGGAATATGGACGGACTCGAATGGAAGCGGGAAAAATATTCGAAACCGGTTCGTAAGGTTTTAAAATGGGCTGAAGCCTGGGCAGCCCGACGAGCAGATCACCTAATTGCAGATTCACCTGCTATAGCTGAACACTTGCTCAGCAGCTATAACCGGGATTCTACCTTCATTGCTTACGGAGCGGAGCCCGACGAAAGAGAAGACCCTGAAGCAGTACGCGAGTTCGGGCTTCAACCTTATGAATACTATATGTTAATGGCTCGAATGGAACCTGAAAACAGCATAGAAACGATCATTCGAGGTTATTTGGATTCTAACGACTTTAGGACATTATTGGTTGTTGGAAAAATGAGTACCCCCCATGCTAAAATTTGGGAATCCAAGTACCAAGATTGGAGGATAAAGTTCGTAGGTGGAATTTACGATCAGGAGAAAGTTCATCAACTTAGAAGACAGGCGCGATTGTATTTCCATGGACATACAGTAGGAGGAACTAATCCTTCACTACTCGAAGCGATGGCTTCAGGTGCATGGATTTGCGCGCATGAAAACCCGTTTAATCGGGCAATTTTGGGGGAAAATGCCTTGTTTTTCCAGAGTGCACACGATATTACCATGTTAATCCGGGAGTTGAATCCGGCACAAAAAACTTCCATGATTCAGCATAACCTTGATTCAATTCGCCAACAATTCCGTCATGAACAAATCATCGACGCTTATGCTCAACTAATTAGAAAATGGGCAAAAAATTCATGAAACAGCTACTCGATTTTGAAACCAGAAAGCAATGGTTATTTGTCCTTGCTTTTGTGAGCTTGCCTATTTCAATTTTCAGTCTAAATCTGAGCTTCGCACTATTATTTGTCAATGGCTTGTTTAGTCCTGGATTGAAGGAACGTATCGGGCAACTTCAAGAAAACGGTTTACTCAAATGGACTTCACTTTTTTTTGCACTTTATTCAGTATCAGCAATTTGGAGTGAAAATACTTCCACAATTGCCGGAGCACTCGAAGTTAAATCTCAGCTTTTCAGCTTGCCTTTACTAGCAATCATAAATGGCGGATTTATTACTCAATTGAGGGAAAGCATTATCAGAAGTTTTATTTTTAGCTGCCTTGCGGCAATTCTAATTTGTCTGCTGGGTGGATTTTACTTTGGAATTTCTGAAGGCTGGAATTCTGACTTATGGGTTTATGATAAATTGACTCGGCCTATTGGAATTCAGCCCATTTACTTATCCCTTTATTGTGTAATGGCACTATTTTTTTCAATTAGAAGGTTGCCATCGAAACTCGATTTAAAAAATCAATTCCTCAAACTCCTCACCCCTGGAATACTCATAATTGGGATTGTTTTATTGAGTTCTAGAATGGAGATGCTGGTAATGTTAGCAGTTGGGGGAAGTTGGTTGATTTATAAAGCAGCACGCGAAGGTTGGCTGGCTAAAGCAATGGTGCTAGCACTCGCAGGCGTTCTGATTTTGGGAGGGTTAATAGCCCTTAGTCCAACCAATAGAGCTCGTTTTCAGGAAATGTTGAACCTGAAACAATCCTATCAAGAGGATCACTGGGGTGGAAGGGCTATTCGGTTAGAAAAATGGAAATGTGCGCTTGAAGTATGGGCGGAATATCCTTTACTTGGAACCGGTATTGGCGACATGCAGGATAAACTCGATAAGAAGTATCTTGAAAAAGGATTAACTCCGGCGTATTTGCTTCATTTTAATCCTCATAATCAGTATTTACAGATTTTGGTTGTTCTTGGTATTCCTGGATTCTTATTATTCCTTGTATTTATGACGAAGTTGTTCCGGTATTCTGTTGAGTTAGACCCTTGGCAAGTTTTTTTCAGCGACTTTCGCCTATTTCTGCTAGTCTTTTATCTATCTGTGATTACGGAATCGATGTGGGAGCGTCAGTGGGGTTTGAGTTTTTTCCTGTTGTTTGTTGCTTTGTTTATGATTCAACCCAAAACAGCCTCTACCACTGTTCATGAACCCGCTCAAGCTTAGACTGTTACAAATTGTAGGAGATCACCTTCTGGTGTTTCTCTCAGTGCTTTGCGGACATATTCTACGCTTCGGCGGACTTGAGGCTTTTATTGCTAATGACTACCTTGTTTTACTGATTTTCTCCCATATCGCTTGGTCTGTTGTCTCCAATAGTCTCGATCTCTATGAGCCTGACCGGAAAACTGGTGGTATTAAATTACTCATTCTAATACTTCGGCAGTTTGTTCTTTATGCTTTGTTGCTAATCGCCTTCAACGGTTTGATAAAAACCTACTATTCCCGTCTTGCTTTAATTTATGGGCTAAGCTTCCTATTGATTGCAGTACCCTCGTGGCGGTTTGGACTTTTATTCTGGCTGAAACATGAACGCAAGAAGGGACGTCAGTTGCGAAACTTGTTGGCCATTGGGTACGATACCGGACTTCAGGATTTACTTGATTACTTTCAGGGACACCCAGAATTTGGCTTTCGGTACTTAGGGTATTTAGGTGAACCAAGCGAAAATACCGTGCCTTTGGGCCCAATAGATTCGCTTTCAGAAATCTGTCAGAAGTACCAAGTTCAGGAATTTTATGCTTTTGTTTCAGCATTAAGCAAGGAAGAAATCCAGCGTTTAGTGGAGTTCGCCGAAAACCATCTTATTCGACTTCACTTTATCCCAGAAACGAAAGGGATGCCGTTTCGAAAGCTGGCGGTCGAGTATTATGATTATGTTCCGGTGTTACAAGTTCGCCCTATTCCTTTGGATGATCCAGCTAACCGGTTGCTAAAACGGCTTTTCGACCTTGTTTTTAGTTTATCAGTAATCTTGTTTCTCCTTACTTGGTTGATGCCGATTTTGGCTGCAATCATCAGAATCAATTCGAAAGGACCGATTTTGTTTAGGCAAAAACGATCAGGCAAAGGCAATCAGGAATTTTGGTGCTACAAGCTCCGTTCGATGTATATCCACCAAGAAGATGGTGTAACTCAAGCACGAAAAGGGGACAATCGAATAACTCCTGTGGGAAAATGGTTACGCAAAACTAGCCTCGACGAACTTCCTCAGTTTTTCAATGTGTTGATTGGAAACATGAGCGTAGTTGGGCCTCGTCCTCATGCGGTTGCTCATACGGAAACCTATGCGCCAGCAATTAATAAGTATATGCTTCGACATATTATCAAGCCCGGCATTACTGGGCTTTCTCAGGTTATGGGCTACAGGGGAGAAACAGACGAAGAATATTTGATGCGTAATCGCGTCCGAATTGATATTTTTTACTTAGAAAACTGGACTTTCTGGCTTGATTTAAAACTTATTTTCTTCACCTTAACCAATGGATTTAAAGGGGAAGACCGTGCGTATTGAGTAGAAATAGTATCGGCTATCAGCAATCGTAAAATACTCAATAAATGACCCATTAAGGTTTTAAGAGAATAACTAAGTTCTTAATGAAGATTACGATTTAATGGTTAAATTTTATTGATTTAGTATTGAAATATTCAACTTTAGAGATAAATTTTTTCACAGATCAGGATAGCCGTTTTCCACTTTCCGCAGATTTACGGAGATTAGTTTTGCCGTATAGGTTTCATCTACAACCGTGAGGGAGCAAGAGATATGCGAGAATCAGCGTTTTCATCTGCGAAAATCTGCGGAAAAAGTACGCAGTTAATTGAAAAACCATATTTTTCCCGACTTGTCCCCTTAAAATTTAGTGCGGAGCTAACACATTGATAATCTGTATTATGCAAGTCTAAAGTTGTATTTTTACCGCACTAAGGGGTATTTGGGCATGAAAGTAAGGGTTGTAAAAACAGCATCAGGAGCCAAAGCAGTTC
>CALSBM010000064.1:0-18512 GCA_943373175.1 Chitinophaga pinensis
TTGAGTAAATCTCAAGTAAATACGAGAAAGACCATCCTTGCGAACGCGGCCAGACCTAACAACCGCCTTGATACTAATGCTAGACACAGTTATAAATTTTTATTGGTATCGATTTTGTCAAACACTTGTCAAACAAACTGCCTTAGAAATGCAGAAACCGCGTTTTCAAAATCCCCTCTGGGAAGTCAAAAACGCGGTTTTCGGTGCCTGTACGGCAATTTTTACAAAAAGTGGCGGTCTCGTAGGGATTCGAACCCCAAACCTTCTGATCCGTAGTCAGATGCTCTATCCAATTGAGCTACGAAACCTTGTGCCGAAGCGGTTGCAAAGATAGGGGGATTTTATGCCAAACCAAGTTTTTGTTAGAATAAATGTCAGATAAAATTTAACATATTAATTGACATATTAGAACATCAGTCTGTTATTTTGCATCCATGGCAGAAGAAAACGAAGGTTCAGGTGAGCGATTGCGCCGAAGGGTAAAAATTCGGCTGAAGTCTGATCCAAACAAGAAGAAAGTTGCTTCCAATATTAGCGAGTCAGATCGTTTAAAGGGATTTCTGGTGATGAACATCATCAACTATACCTTCTTCTTTATTCTGGCTTACCTGATTACTTACTTTTTGAGCAGGTTTACTTCAGGAATGGTGGCCAATATGGAAAACAAGGGGCCATTTCTGAACTATAACTACATCTTATTCTGGGCAGAATATACCACTTGGGACCAGAAGTCGATTATTAGCATTTTTGCTTCGGGGGTAATCATTAACCTCTTTGCATTCATTGTTTCAATCATCATTTATTCTCGTACTCGCAAGCGGGAAGGCTACCTTTCGTCTTTCCTGCTTTGGTTAGTTTACTTTTCTTTTATCCGGGTATTTGGTGGAATTCTGGCGGGTGTTGCTACTCACCGCGACTTCGGATTTCTAACTATGTGGATATATCTTTCTCGAAATCAGGAGATTGTCATTATTGTAATTTCAGCCATTCTCATTGCAATTCTCGGGTTGTTTACTACCCGATGGTTCTTGCAAACCTCCATGTCTAACTCACTTATTCAAGGAGAGAACAGAATGAAGTACGTTACCATTTCAGGTGTTTTGCCTTATTTGATAGGGAGTGTTATCATCATGATTTCGCATTTACCAACTAAGCAGATTCATGAGTTCATTCTTTTGGTGTCTTTCGGGATATTGTTTGTTCCTATGTACATTCTGATTCCACGGCTTGCAAAAACCTCCATAGTCTGTTTTAACAAGCCAAGTTTGTACAAAGTGCAATACAAGGTGATCATTTACACTTGCATTCTGTTAGTAGGTCTGAGGGTACTGCTGGGAAGAGGGTTAACGCTCTAAGGCCGATTGAAAAAAACCTCCTGGGGCTGCGAATTTCGCGGCCCTTTTTTTTGGACGAAATCCATGTTGATAACCGCCTGAAAACGCAAAAACCTACCATAATAGGCAGGTTTTTCAGTGATTCGACTGGGGCTCGAACCCAGGACCCTAACATTAAAAGTGTTATGCTCTACCAGCTGAGCTATCGAATCAGGCGCCGTTCTTTCGAAAAGCGATGCAAAAGTATGTTATCTAAATGTGACTTCAAAGCTACAATGGAATATTATTTCGAAAAACTTACAGTGCATTGACTATCAGCGCAATAAATCTGGCTTGTTGAAAGTCGCTCCTTCCAGAAAAGGAAACTTGTATGTGATATGCCGTTTATAGAAACTGGCTCCTGCTGCTTGGTGCAATGCTTCCATTTTAGGGTTGAAGTCGCCCACCCAGCTTAACTCTACCTCTTCGAACTGAGGATAACGGATGAACTCATCGTAACATTTCTTAATCATCCCGGATTCTAATCCTAGTTTCTGATACTTTGGATGTATTCCCATTACGATAATCCTTGTGCGGGTCATGGCTTTTTGCCAACGGTACCAAGCGAATTTCAGTTTTCCAATGAAATCTAGCTTACCATTAACATGCTTAAGGATTTGATTAACATCCGGAATCATGGCCATAAATCCTGCTGGCTCCCCATCTACATAAGCAAACCATACAAATTCCGGAATAAGTATCGGTTTCATGGAAAGGAACTGCTTTCGCAAGTTCTCCCGATTCATTGGGCTGAATCCCTGATGATGTGCCCAAGCAAGGTTATACACATATACGAAATCGTCAATAAATTTGTCAAGCTCTGCAAGTTTAAGCGATAGAAACTGATTGGAAGGTTTACTTAAAACCCAATCAGCAATTTTGAAGAAACGCTCTGGAAGCCCGTTTTTCTTAAAATGAAGTACGTTAGTGACTTGTTCGTAATACACTTGGAAGCCATAGGCTTCGAATAATCGTTTATAATAAGGTTTATGGTAATTCATCCCGAAAGAAGATGCAGCAAATCCTTCTGTTAACAAACCCCAGAAGTTGTCGTTTTCACCAAAGTTAATTGGCCCATCCATGGCTTCCATCCCTCGCGCTTCTAACCAAATACGGCAGATGTTAAAAAGTTGATTAGCAGCTTCTTGGTTATCAATGCACTCGAAGAATCCCATACCACCAGAAACAATGTCGGTTATTCTGGCTTTTTTCTCATTGATGAATGCCGCTACACGTCCTACAATTTTTCCATTCTCGGTGAGCAGCCAGCGTTGACATTGTCCGTGGGCGAAGTATCCATTTTTTAATGGATTGAAAACCGCTTCAACCATGCTATCTAGGGGCGCTACATAATTCGGGTCGCCAGCGTAATGGAGTTTAGGCCATTGAATAAAGGAATCAGCCTGTTGAGCTGTATTGACCTCGGTAACTTGAAATCCCATGCTGCAAAGGTAATTAGCACGGTTAGCATCCAACACGATTAGAAAAGGCATTCGTGAAGACATGCATTAAAAAAAACCAAGAGCCAATTCCTCCGGTTACCTATGCAGTTGAATGAGTGAGTGAGCAAAGGAAAAGTTCTTGAAGGATCTGTCATTTTTACGTGCGGTTGGCGGAATTAATAAACTTCCGGTTATTTTTCAGAGAAAGGCTGTTCAATTAGATTGCCTTCCTTATTTTGTTGAATGGCTGAATTACTTTCATCTGAGTATCACGATCAAAATGCGTTAACAGCTTTGGCTCAATCGTCGTTGGTATCGATGATTTTACTTGACCATGAAGGTAAAATTCGCTTCTTAAATGAACCGGCTAAGTATGCCCTTCCTGAGCTACAAGCAGGAGAGGAAATTCTAAAGTTCATTCACACTGCGCATCAAGGTAGAATTGAGGAATGCCTTAACAGCATTACCGATTTTTCTCTTAAGCTAATAGAGCTACGTTTCCGAAAATCTACTCAGGCAATGATTTGGGAAGTATTCAGGCTAAGCAATTCCGTAGAAGTGGTGATGGTAACTCAGGAAACTGGCTTTGCGAATTCCCATAAAGAATTGCTTTCGCGCCAGCAGGAAAGTGTGTTTCAAGTGTTAGAAGATGGGTTCATAGAAGTTGACTTGAACCAGAATATCGTTTTAGCCAACCAAACTTTTCTCGAATGGTTTGAGTCTGAAAACGCAGACGCTCACAACATCCGAATGTTTGTGGAAGAGCAAGAACTGAATCTCGATTTCTACCAAAAAGTCTCATTTGTTTTAAAGCGTTCGGTTCCTTCTGAAGGCACTTGCTACTTTCATCAAATAGGAAAATGGTGCCGATTTGAATTAGTACCCCGCCCTGGAAGAATCATGATGAGGTTTATCGATATTACTGAAGAAGTAAAGGATGACCATGAGCTGCAAATTGCTCAAATTAGAATGCTGGCAATTTTAGATAGCACCGAAGATGCCAATCTTCTCCTTTCTCCAGAGGGAAAACTCCTGTCGATAAACCGAAAAGCCAGTGAAGTAATGATGCGATGGTTGCACGTCCATCTTGTGGAAGACTGCGATGTTCTGGATCTGCTCAAAAAACAAAAATCGTTTGATTTCGATTTGTTCTTTCAAAAATCACTTTCGGGTGAATTTGTAAGTTTCGAGTTGAAACTTCATTCCTTCGAAGGTTCAGATAACTGGTACAGCGTCAGGCTTTTTCCTGCTAAAAATCCTATGGGAGTTGTGATTGGAGTTTCCTTTAATTTAACAGATATCAATACTCATAAAGTAGCAGAGCTTCAGCTTATTGAAACAGAAAAAAAACTAATTGCTCTTTTTAATTCAGCTCCTGAGGCGCATATTTTTTTCGATGTTCATGGTAAAGTGAGGTTCTTCAACCGGCTCGTACAGCAGTTGCCACTTTACCTTCGTGAACCACTTCCTGTTTCGGTTGGTAAACATCTTAACCAGTTAGGTTTTCTTTTACCGGAAACCCAGTTAGAAGAAATCTTAGCATTAACCTTGAAAGGCGAATCAACTTATCAACTATTAGAACTAGCTAATTATCAGGATGAAACGTTTTGGTGGGAGATAAAAACGTATCCTGCTATTGGGCAACAAGGGAATTTATTGGGGGCAGTTTGGCGAATAGATAATGTAAGCGAAAATCATCAATCGAGGTTAGAAATTATTGAAAGGCAAGAACAGCTTCGAGAATTGGCGAGAATCCATTCACATGAAGTAAGAAAACCATTGGCCAATGTATTGGCGTTGCTTGATATGATTTCCAATCAGACTTCGGTAAATCATAAACAGGATGATACTTTACGCCAATACCTTAGCAACCAGATTGCTGAACTCGATAGTATCATTCATCATCTGAGTTCGAAAAATACTTCAAACAGTTTATGAGGCAGTGGTTTAATTCGAAGTTGTTCCCTTCGGCTTCTTTACATCCGGATGGTAGAATCAAATTAGTGAACGAGCGATTTCGGTTCATGTTTCTAATGAAAGAAGAATCACTTGAAGGAATGCCATTTTCTGCTCTCCTCTTAAGCGAAGAGGTGGATTTAGTGATGCGAAGCCTGCTAAGTTTAAATCAAAGTCCGGGTTTGCAGGTAACCATTGAGTTGAAAATGCCGACAAGCCAAGGCGGATTTATTGCCATTGACTGGGAGTTGTTATCCCATACCGGCCCTGAAAACCAGGTTGTAGAGATTACCGTTTTAGGAAAGGAAAAAACAACTCCTTTGAATTATGATGCAAATGCTTATGCCTATCATCAACGTTTTTTAGAATCCTTAGTAGATGTTCTGTTTATGGTTGATTGGTCGGGGAGATTAACCAAAGTTAATCACCGATTTGAGCGATATTATCAGGTAAAGCGCATCCATTGGTTGGGATTAAAAATTCAGGATCACAAAATTCCTGGAATGAACAAAACCCTAATCGATAGACTAATGAATTGCCTTCAGAAAAAGCAGTCGGATCAGTTTCAAATAGCTGACCTAGAGGGTTTAGCGGTATTCAGTTGCAGAATGGTGGTTATGGAAGAAGGTGTTTTGGTATTATGCCGAAACGTAACACAACGACAGAAAACAGTAGCTCGATTACGAGCTTCCCGAGATAAATTGGATGCAATTCTAAACTCTACCACGGATAGTAACTTGCTGATTTCGCCTGAGAAAAAAGTACTCATCTTCAATAAAGTAGCGGAGACTGAAATGAGAATGATCTTCAAAAAGGAGTTGGCAATTGACAACGATATCGAGTCCTATATCCTTCCTACAATGCTCGAGAATTTCAGGGAGAATTTTCAGCGGGCAATTATGGGTGAGACGGTTGTTAAGGAATTGAAACTTCAGTTTGAAAACTTTTCATCTTGGTATGAAATTAAATATCAACAAGTTACGGGAAGTAACGGAAAGCTTCTGGGGGTTTCTTTCAACTCGAGGTACATAGACCACTATAAAGTATTAATTGAGCAACTAAGTCAGCGAACAGATATTTTTCTTGCGGTATTTAATAGTTCCAAAGCTTCGTTGCTAATGTTGGATTATCAGGCTACTATTCGCTATTTCAATCAATCTGCTGAATGGCTTCTGCTTTCTATCAAAGGCGAATCGGTTAAAGAGGGTGCATCCTTGTGGGATTATCTTCCCGTTCATTACCATTCCATTTGCCAGACTAAATGGGAACATGCCTTAAGAGGAGAGCAATCAACGTTTTACTTAGATTTTGATAGCCACCTTCATGGAGTGCAACAGTACCTCTGCCATTTTCATCCTGTTAAAGACCATCATGGAAAAATTTTCGGTGCTGCTTTATCCCTGAGCAATCGAACGTACCAATATCAACAGCAGTTAAGGCTATCGGAGAAAAATAGAATTCTCGGTCAGATAGCCAAAATTTGTAGTGAAGACTGGCCTATACCACTTATTAACATCCGAAATATGGAGGAAGAAATTAGCCGCAATCCTGAGTTAGCTCAATCGGTACTTCCTCAATTGTTGAATGAAGCATTGCGATTAGATGGAATGATTCACGAGGTAAACTCGATGATTGCACAGGCTTCGCTTAATGAATCGGTTTAAAACATCCAATTTGCTAATGGGGAAAGTTGCTGAGTGAGGGTTGAGGATTAGCGGTTATCTTTGCCATCCAATTTCATCCTATCATGAAAGTAACCTATTACGGACACGCTTGTTTCGCTGTTGAATCGGGCAGCACTCAGTTGCTGTTCGATCCATTTATCCGACATAACCCGCTTGCTGGCCATGTTGATATCGACGCCATTCAGGCTACTCACCTGTTAGTATCTCATGCTCATGGAGACCATCTGGCTGAAGTGGAAGAAATAGCTAACCGGTGTGGCTCTCAACTTATTGCTAACTGGGAAGTGGTGCAGTGGTTTGGTCAAAAAGGCATTGCCAACTCGCATCCTTTGAACCATGGTGGGGGTATGAATGCCTCATTCGGTAGAGTTTCCATGACTTATGCCCAGCACTCCAGCAGCTTTCCTGATGGAAGCTATGGAGGAAATCCCGGTGGATTTATGGTGCATCTGCAAGAAGAAAACCGTTGCTTTTATTACTCAGGCGATACTGCCTTATTCTCCGACATGAAGTTGTTGGGAGAATTGTATCAGCCGGAAATAGCGATGCTTCCTCTTGGGGATAACTTTACTATGGGTTATGAACATGCTGCATTGGCCGCATCTTTTGTTGGGGTGAAAGAAGTTGTAGGACTTCACTTTGACACCTTTCCTTATATCGTTATCGACCATGCCAAGGCTATTGAAGCATTTCAAAAGCATGGCATTAAGCTTCATTTGCTAGAAATCGGCCAATCAATAACCCTATAATGGGAAAAGTAATCGCAGTTGCGAATCAAAAAGGCGGGGTTGGAAAAACAACTACTGCCATCAACCTCGCTGCCAGCCTCGCAGTATTGGAGTATAAAACCCTTTTGGTGGATGCAGATCCACAGGCAAATGCAACATCAGGGATTGGCATCGACTTCCGTACTATCAAAACCGGGCTTTATGAGTGTATGGTGAACGATGTTCCTGCATCAAGAAACATCATGGCCACCGATACTCCTTTACTCGATTTGCTCCCTTCTCATATTGATTTAGTTGGAGCAGAAATTGAAATGATTGAGCGTCCGGGCAGAGAACGAATCTTGGAAAAAGTACTTGAGGATGTGAGAGAAGCTTATGATTTTATCATTATCGACTGTTCTCCCTCTCTTGGTTTGATTACCATCAATGCGCTCACTGCTTCTGATTCTGTCATTATTCCAGTTCAATGCGAGTATTTTGCATTAGAAGGGCTTGGAAAACTCTTGAATACTATTCACATTGTTCAACAGCGTTTCAATTCAAATCTTAGGAATGAAGGTATCCTGCTTACGATGTATGATGCTCGTTTGAGGCTTTCTAACCAAGTTGTAGAAGAAGTCAAATCGAATTTAGGGGACATGGTATTCGATACGATAATTTATCGCAATACCCGCTTAAGTGAAGCTCCCAGTTTTGGTAAATCGGTCATAATGCACGATGCAGCCAGTAAAGGAGCCATTAACTATTTGAACCTCGCCAGAGAGATTCTCCAAAAAAATAATATGACTCAGATTTCAGAGTCAGAAAGAACGCTGTAAAACCGTGATGAGCGCAGATAAAAAAGATAAAAAGCCGGCTTTAGGCCGAGGATTGGGTGCTTTGTTAAATGCGGAAGCTACGGCTGCTGCTGTATCAGGCCCGGTTCAACAGCTACCCCGAATTCCGGTTGATGCCATTGAGAATAATCCTTACCAACCTCGAACTGAGTTTGAGCAAAAATCGCTTGAAGAGCTGGCACAATCCATCAAAATTCATGGAATTATTCAGCCTATTTCGGTTCGCCGCTTGGGTACTGGGAAATATCAGTTAATTAGCGGAGAGCGCAGAACCCGGGCTGCACGCCTTGCAGGACTTACTGAAATACCTGCTTATGTCATTGAAACCGACAATAAGGGTATGATTGAAATGGCAATCATTGAAAACATTCAGCGTGAAGATCTGAATGCCATTGAAGTTGCGATTTCTTTTCAAAGGTTGATGGACGAATGCCAGTTAAAACAAGAAGAATTGGCGGGGAGAGTTGGGAAGGAACGCTCAACGGTTACCAATTACCTTCGTTTACTTCGACTTCCACCGGATGTTCAAGTAGCTGTTCGCGATGGGAAAATCAGCATGGGACATGCGCGAGCGCTGGCCGGCCTAGAGAACATTGATCATCAGTTGTCCGCATTCAAGGAAATTGTTCAATCGGATTTAAGCGTTCGTAAGGCTGAAGAGTTAGTCAGATCACTTGGACAGAAAACGGCTACTTCTACCAAAAAACAACCAGTTAAAACTGATCCGGAACTTCCTGCGCAATACCGCGATATTCAAAACCAATTGAGTAGCCGTTTCTCATCGAGAATCAACATTCGGGTAAGCAAAGAAGGTAAAGGCGAAATCGTGATACCGTTTCTCAATACCGAAGATTTTAACCGCTTGTTAGAGTTGTTGGAAGAAGTTTAGTGGCATGAAGGCCTATTGTCTGTTTGTATTCCTGACGTTGAGTTTATTGACTGGATTATCTGCCCAAACGTTGCCTACTGATTCCATCAGTACCCCCAACAAAGACAGTCTTGCAAGAATTCGATTTCAGCAATCCATCAGCGATTCCCTATTTATCAACTTCTCCGATTCTTCCTCCAATCAAAAGGTTGGAAAAAAACGAAACCCCGGGAAGGCGTTTCGTTTTGCATTAATTCCCGGAATGGGGCAGATTTATAACCGTAAGTACTGGAAACTTCCTCTTGTTTACGGGCTTATGGGGTGGTCAGTGTACAATTTGGTTGATCATTCTAGGCTTTATTCCTTGTACAGTGGGGCATATACGCGAGCACTTGCCGATTCAACTTCAGGCTTTGTGGATATTCAAACAGGTGAAACTTCGGAAAGTGCCCGATTTAAACGAGATGTTTCACGCAGAAATCGGGATTACTTTGTAATTGTTTCGGCGGTATGCTATGCAGTCCAAATCTTGGATGCAGTTGTTGACGCACATCTATCAGACTTTAATGTCAACGATAATCTCAGCATTCACTTGTTCAAAGAGCCACCGGTGTTGATGGCCGGCGAAACTGTGATGATGCCGGTTAGCGTAAGGTGGCGATTTTAGCTATAGTTAGTTTTTTCTTCTGATTTAGTAAATTGCAAGGAATTAGAATTTATGTTTCGTTTCCTTACCCTTGCATTTTGTTTGTTTGCAACACTTGTTCGAGCAGCAAGCCCTGAGAATAAATCAATTTTTCTGGAGTTACAGGCCGCGAGGCAATTGGCAAAGAAGACCGGTCATCTTATCATGCTGGACTTTGAAACAGAATGGTGTGGCTTCTGTAAGGAAATGGATAAAAAGACGTTTCCTTCAGCCGTTGTAAAAGAGTATGTGGCAAACAACATCATTTTGTTAAAGGTTGATGCCGAAAGCGACAGTGGTCGATACCTTGCGATGAAATACCGAATTAGCGGTTATCCCACGTTTTTGTTTTTAGATCACCAGCTCAGGGTAGCCGGTGGGTCTTTTGGTTACCAGGAACCTGCCGATTTCGTAAAAACCATGCAAGAAATGCGGGCTAATCAACGTAACAGCCAGTTTTACACCGCAATTTCATCCCGGATAAAACTGCCTTTCCCTGATTTTTATCGCAAACGATTTAACAAGAACGGGAAGAGGGTTTACGCCAAGCCTGATGTCGTAAGTCGTTGGCTTTCAACACGAAAAAATTTGGAAGATGAGGTTACCTTCTCAATTCTGGCCGTTCATGAAGTTCCTGCAAAGTATGTTCAATATGTGGTGAAGCACCAAGCTCGTTTACGTACGATGTATGGGCCAGAGAATGTTAATGCCATCCTTTCCCGTCAAGTGGATAAGCAATACCGCGCATTATTGGATAAACCGCTTGCAGATTTGAAAAAGTGGCTGCCCGAATTGAGACAGTATGGATTTCCTGAAGCGGATCGGATGCAAAGTTGGTATTTAAGAAACTATCTGTTGCATAACCGTCAATGGGAAGAGTATTTTGAAGAATTAGGAATTGGAATAGAAAATAAATCCGTTGCTCCTAATGAAGTCAACGCCATCGCATGGGATTTTTATGAAGAGGAAGATGATATAACAGTATGTGAACGAATGCTACCTTTTATGGATAAAGTGTGTAAAGACAATGAGGATTACAATTATTGGGACACCTATGCAGCACTTTTATTAAAGAGTGGAAAAAGTGAAGAAGGTAAAATTTGGGCTAAGAAGGCAATAGATTTTGGAAGATCAAAGGAGATAGATGTATCAGGAACTGAGAAGCTTTTGGAACGATATCCTTAGTATGTTCACTTTTTCACACTCAAGGGTTGACCTTTATTGACCTTTTGAAAAAAATTATAGCAGTTTAAACCATAAATATCCCCTATAGTAGTTCAGAACAAAGATTTTGCTTAAGTCTCTATCACTAAGTCTTAAGTTAATGTAATTTACTCATAGATAAAGTATTATAAATTAGTATTTATTATGAGAGCAATTTTAATACTTAGGAAGCAAAGCTGGTTGATATTCACCATGCTAATCATGTTCGTTGGTAGTCAGTCTGCCAGGGCAGTAGTGTACTTTGTACGAGCAAATGGCGGAAATGATGTTAACAATGGCACCTCTTGGGCTACCGCTAAGCAAACGCTGCATGCGGCGTTGGTATTAGCAGTTAACGGGGATCAAGTTTGGGTTGCTGCCGGAACCTATAAACCTACCGCTTATCCTTTGGGTTGTACCAATTGCAATTCAAACAGAGATTTTTCATTTCTTGTTAATTCCGGAGTTTCAGTTTTTGGAGGCTTCAATGGAAATGAAACTCAATTCAGCCAAAGAAATGTAAATCTTAACCAAACTGTGTTGAGTGGAGATATTGGCACCATTAATAATGTAATTGACAATAGCTACACCATTTTAATGGGTTTATCTTCTTCAGCTAATGGCTTTGGAATCACTTTAGATGGGTTATTTATTCGAGATGGCCGCTCCGACGGCCTTGGTACGATGGAAATCAATGGCAATTTCATTTCAAGAAGTTCTGGTGCAGGAATTTACCTCTTAGGAGGTACTAGTGTTATCCGAAATTGTAGAATCTTTAATCACTCAGAAGGATCTGGAACAGCTCTATATTGTTCAGGAGGATACCTTGAGTTTACCAATAATTATGTTTGGGGAAATCAATCAATAGAGTCAACACCAGGATTAAGGATAATTGGGATTACCGCAAATTCAGTTATTAGAAATAACGTGTTTGCTAATAACTCTGGCAGAAGGGGAGGTGCAATTTTGATTTCTAATTCTAATATTGCGATAGAGAATAATGCCTTTTTTCAAAATTCAGCATCCCAATTTGGAGGTGGAATTTACTTTTCGAATTCAGGGCTAAGTCTGGTTAACAACATCTTTCAGGGAAATAAGAAAGCGAATGATGAAACAGTCATGAGTGCAGACTTCGAGAACGATGGAAGCGCTGGACTCAATTTGATTTTTCTTAATAATTTGCTTCAACGTAGCGTTAGTTCGTATGTTAATAATGCTTCTTCTTCAAATGGGATTGGCTTAAATCCATCTGGAAATTTATTCGGACAAAATCCTTTATTTACTAATTCAGTTGACCCGGATGGGCCAGATAATTTGTGGGGAACCTCGGATGATGGCCTTCAAACTACTTCAAGTAGTCCTCTTGTCAATTCAGGCTCACTTACAACTTCAGCTACTAATGACATTTTTGGAAGAGTTCGTGTCGGAAACCCTGATGTTGGCCCTTATGAGTTCAACAATTGCACAAATCTTGGCGGTCCAATAACGGCCTCACTTTTAGGAGACACCTCCATTTGCATGGGACAATCCGCTATCCTTCGTGCCTCTATTTCTGGAGGTGTACCTCCGTACAATGTGAGCTATGGAGGGGCTGGACTTACTTATGGATATACTTCAATGAGTCCAATTTCAGTTTCACCAATCAATACTACCGTTTATACCCTTTTTGGAGTTGTAGATGCGAATGGTTGTACCGCTACCATTTTAGGTAATCCTCCTATGGTAAATGTTAATAAGGTGGAGCCAATTTTAGCTGTTGCAGAGCAAAATGCGGTTTGCCCGGGAGCTCCAGTAAACATAAGAGGCGAGTTTTTAACTGCACCCGCCGGGCAAGCCATCAGCATTTCAGGCGCTAATACTGCACTAACAGTACCTTCAAACCTTGTCAGTAACTTATTCGCCAATACCGGATTTACCGTAGAAGGCTGGGTTAACCCGAGCCAATTGAATGCCTGGACACGCTTTTTCGACTTTAGCAATGGCCAAGCATCCAACAACATTTTATTCACGTTGAGCGATGGGTCGAATCTTCCTTCTACTCAAAATAAACCCGCTTTGGTGGTTTGGAATGGAAATATCGCCAGTAATTCTATTGTTTCTTCACAAGCGTTAACCTTGAATCAATGGACTCATCTTGCGGTTACTTATAGCTATTTCAATAATACCGCTACCATTTACATGAATGGGGTACAGGTTGCAAGTGGAGTAACCAGTCAAGCGGTGAATACTGGAATAACCCGAAACATAAATTATATAGGCTATAGCCCTTGGAATGAAGTTACCAACGCACGCTTCGATGAGATCAGAATGTGGAACGTAGCCTTGCCCGCTTCGAGTATTTTAACTTGGTACAACAAACCGTATGCGGCGCAACATCCTCAGGCAGGGCATTTGTTGACACGTTATTCGTTTGAAGATCACTTGGAAAGCCAAGGCGCGCCTTTTTCGTTAAGCGTGAATGGGGGTGGAGCTTCGGCTTATCAGGCGGTCAGCTCCAATTTTGGTGGTACCTATTCTTGGTCAACCGGCCAAACTACACAACGGGCAATCGTTAATCCTACAACTTTAACTACTTATACGGTTACTTATAGTAAGGGAAGTTGCAACACTACTGGTTCAGTTACGATTGGACTACTTCCGGCTAATTACCAAGTGAGCATTTCTGCATCCGATACCACAGTTTGTGTAGGAACCTCTGTCAATTTAACTGCTTCAGTTACGAATAGAGCACCTTCCGGCCAGGCTGCCAGCATAGTGATTGGAAATCCTACCAGTGCATCCGGTTATGTAAGTGTTCCATCGTCTTTGTCTTCCGCCTTAATTCGTGCAAATGCCGGATTTACAGCAGAAGGATGGTTTAATGTTTCGAGTTATAACCAATGGGCGCGCTTTTTCGACTTTAGCAACGGAGCTGGAACTAACAACGTGCTTATGGCCATTTCAGAGTTTGGTAGTGGAAAGCCCACTTTTGGTTTGTTAGTCAATGGGGTTGGCCAACCGGGCATAACCTCCAATACCCCAATTCCATTGAATAACTGGTTTCATTTGGCCGTAAGCTATGACATGGTTACTACCATCGCTAGAATTTACCTTAACGGGGTGCAAGTAGCAAGTGGTTCAACCGGACTTGCGCCTACTGTCCAATCGCGTTCTCAGAATTTTCTTGGCTTCAGCCCTTGGAATGAACCTTTTTCAGGTCAAATGGATGAGGTGCGTTTCTGGAATACCGTTTTAGCACCGGAAGTGGTAGCTAATTTTAGAAGCATGGCTTTCAGCAGCAACCATCCGAATGCCGGGAATTTGGTGGCTCGATACACCTTTGAAGGGAATGCAAACAGCAGCATCGGAACCCATCACGGGAGTTTTGTGAACGGATCTTCTTCGATAGGTGGAATAGCCTTTCCTCTTACTACGCTATTCAGTTGGAACAATCCAGCGTTGAATATTTCCCCTACTCAAGTAATCAATTCAACCACGGATTTTATCACTAATTACAACCTTTCTGGTTCCAACAATGGTTGCAGCGGTAGCGACACTCAACGGGTTACAGCAATTAATAGCTTAACTCCTTTGGTAACGATTACATCGAATCCATCGGGTACCATTTGCGAAGGAACTCCTATAACATTTACGGCAACACCAACCAATGGGGGTAGCTCACCGGAGTATATGTGGCGGCTGAATGGTATGGAAATCAATGGAGTTAATGGGAATACGTTTACCCTTCCGGATACTATCACCCAATATTGGAAAAGCGTTGCATCAGGGCAGATTTTTTCAGTTGGGGTTAGGAGTGATGGAACGTTGTGGTCCTGGGGTTACAATTCCCAATACGGACAACTGGGCAATGGAACACAAGGAAATATTTACTTAACTCCCTACCAAATTGGAGCATCTTCGGATTGGGACAGAGTTTATTGTGGGTCATTCTCCGTTTTCGCAATCAAAAAGAATGGAAGTTTGTGGGTATGGGGTAGAAATGATTTAGGCCAATTAGGATTGGGACATCAAAATTCGATTTTTGCTCCGGTGCAATTAGGTTCTGATACCAATTGGTTAAGTATTGAAGCCAGCAGTTTGAGCACCTTTGCCATTAAATCCAATGGAACCTTGTGGAGCTGGGGAAGTAATAATAGCGGTCAGTTAGGTCGTGGTAACTTCACTTCTACGAATAATCCTGTTCAAGTTGGAATTCAAACCAATTGGAAGTCAATTTCTACCTCTTTTAGCGACTCTTGTGGAGTTATTGCCGTGAGGAATGATGGAACGTTGTGGGCTTGGGGTAAGAATTCCTTTGCCAGATTAGGAATAGCTCCTAATAATTTCAATTTCACAAGCCCTACACAAGTTGGAACTGCAACCAATTGGATAAAGGCAGAAACCTCGGATCTTTATTCTTATGCACTAAAATCGGATGGAACACTTTGGAGAGTAGGTGTTCAGGGAAATGGGGGTACGGCCAGTAATTTAGATCTTACTTTGTTTACTCAACAAGGAACAGATTCCAATTGGACAGATTTCTCAGTAATAGCCTACACGACTTTTGCCAGAAAGAGTAATGGGCAAATCTGGAGTTGGGGATATTCAGGAGATGGAGAACTGGGTAATGGAAGTGTAGTGAATTCGCAATTTTCTCCAGTTAACACCGGCCTTGTAGTTAGTAATCAGGCCAGAATAACCGGATATTATTCCCCTGTATTTGCTCATGAACCGAATGGCGTTTTAAAAGGATGGGGGCGCGGAACTTTTGGACAGTTTGCTAATGGCACTACCGCTAATAGGGTACTTACACCAACCATCATAAATGCGCCTAATGCAATTTTTTCTTCTACTAATGGGAGTGCTGTTCAAGCAGTTTTATTAGCGAACAATGTCTGCCAAACAAGCAATTCCGCAAATAGCAACGTCATTACCATTCAGGCAACGCCTTCTGTTGCACCTTCGGTCAGCGTGAGTGCAAGTGCCAATAATGTCGCAGCAGGAACTTCGGTCACTTTTACTGCTTCACCCACTAACGGTGGTTCAGTGCCTTTGTATCAGTGGAGGAAAAATCGTCAAAACATTTCCGGACAAACAGGACTTACTTTTTCCGGAATTGCGGGCCTCGATTTCCGCAATGGGGATACCATTTCAGTGGTGTTGACCGCAAACAATACCTGCCAAACTTCGGCTACTGCAACTTCTTCGAACATTATTATGCAAGTAATCCTCAATCGAGCATTTGTCGATGGAGCAGTTGCGAATTCAGGAATTGGTAATTCTTGGTCAAGTCCATTTAAAACCCTTCAGGAAGCGTTAACATTAGTCAGTAATTCAGGTGAAATTTGGGTAAAAGCAGGGACTTATAAGCCAACGCATGACTTATTTGGAAACGCCAATCCTATTGATACTAGAACACGGACATTTTATGTGAGAAGTGGAATAAAATTGTATGGAGGTTTTAATGGAACTGAGTCGTCTTTGAGTCAGCGTAATGCGGTACTAAATACCACCAGTTTAAGTGGAGATATTGGAGTTCAGGGTGATAGCTCCGACAACTGTTTTGCTGTGCTTCTCTCGGTTACACCAATTAATGTAAATAGTGGAATTACACTTGATGGCTTTACAATTACAAAAGGCTTTGCCAGAGGAATTGATATAGTAAATATTTCAGGAATGGATGTCCAGTTAAGAAGTGGTGCGGGAGTAGCACTTTATGCAGGAATCCATGTTATCTCTAATTGTATTTTTTTAGAGAATAATGCAATAATAGGAGGGGGGATTTCCGCACAATACGCCGGGTCTCTTTTAGTAAGTAATTGTATTTTTTACCGCAATTATTCTTTAAATAATGGGGGTGGAATTTTTAGGGTAGGCGGTCATCTGCGGGTTGAAAATAGTTTGTTTGCTAATAATAGTTCTCAATTCTCCAGTGCTGGCATTAGCTTTATAGGATCAAATGTTTACAACAGCACCTTCATTAATAATACTTTTGCTGATAATTTAGCTGCCAATTTTCCAGTTGCACTTGATATTTGGAGTGGAAACAACTTAATTCAGAATAATATATTCAGAAACAACCTGAATTCGACAGGGACATTTAACAGCCGACTCGATTTTAGAGTAATAAATTCAGGTATCGCTACATTTAAGAATAACGTCCTTCAACATGATTCTATTCAATACAATTCATTGAACGAAAATATAATCGCAGCAGGTTCTTCTGACAATAAGTATTCAACAAACCCTCAATTCCAAAATCCTAATGACCCCGATGGGCCAGATAATCGGTTCTTTACAGTTGACGATGGCTATCAATTACTATTGTTAAGTCCTGCGGTAGATGCGGGCTTAGCAACTGGTGCACCTTTAACTGATATATCAGGAATATCCCGTCCTCAAGGAGCAGGATTTGAAATAGGTGCATACGAGCTGGGATGCATTCCTGTAACTCCTGCCGTTTCCATTGCGCGAAATACTGCACCTGTTTGCCCGGGCGGGTCTGTAACCTTTACTGCCAGCCCGGCAAATGGGGGTACTTCACCAGCCTATCAATGGCGCAAGAATGGTGCAACTGTCGTCGGAGCTACGTCTTCAACTTACACAGGCACTGTGGGAATCAATTTTCTTTCAACAGATTCTTTATCGGTTGTTATGACCTCGAATAATGTTTGTCAGTCGTCCAATACTGCTGTTTCAGTATCCTTAGCGCCTTGGGTTTTCAGTTTAATTCCTCCAGTTATCAGCCCAATTTCGGATATGAGTATTGCTGCTGATTCGATAATACTGAGTGCAACTCCGGTTGGTGGTACGTTTAGTGGCCTCGGAATTACCGGAAATCTTTTCCGACCATGGTTGTTAGATACAGGTTTGGTTACAATATCTTATAGCTCAACCGATGGAAATGGTTGTATTAGTTCAGCAAGTACAGGATTTAGGATTCTTGATGCAGCCATTGTCTGGGATGGCATTCAATGGAAGTATGGAACTCCTTCCTCCTTGGAAGGAACGCGTGATTTGATGGTGCTGAGTGGCAATTCCCCGATAATTCCAACCGGCACTGCTTGCCGCGACTTAGTCCTCCGTGGAGGCGCACTGACGCACAACCTGAACAACTTGCTTATCCTCAACCGCAACCTTCGCTTGCGTGGCGGTAGCATGAATGGCGGTGGAACTCTCCGCTTCACCAATGCGGCAGCACAAATCAACAATTCTTCTAATCCGTTAGAGTTTCGGGCAGATGTGGAAGTTCCTTCCGGAGTGAATGTGTCGAGTATTGCGAATTTCCGCTTAGCGCCCGGCTCGAATATCATGGCGGGAACTGGCACACCCAACGGCGGTGGAACCACCAGCGGAACATGGACTTTAGTGCAAAAAGGAAGCAGTCAGTTTGCCTTGTACAATGCTTGGTCAAGCCCGATTGTAGGTGGAACAGGAAGACAGATGACGGGGACTAACAACTTCCGCTTCAATGCGGTTACCCAAACGTGGGAACTGTGGGATTCCAGCTTAGTGATGACACCCGGACGTGGCTACATCGCCACTGCGGCAACCAACGGCTGGTTCCGAGGAGCGCTTCACAACGGCGACTATTTCTATCCGGTAGTGTTTAATTCGGGTGGAAGTAGCTGGAACCTGATTGGAAATCCTTACCCCAGCCAACTGAACCTCAGCGACTTCCTGAATGCTAACACCAACGTCAACGGAACGGCTTATTTCATGAAGACCAATGTAAATGTGAATGTAGCCGTCACCGA
>CALSBM010000065.1:0-18450 GCA_943373175.1 Chitinophaga pinensis
AAGAAGTATAAGGAAACCGGAATCTTCGATAAGAATGAAATATATCCGTATATCACGGAAGGTATTGGAGAAGATTTTCTTCCGCAAAATGTCGATTTCTCTATCATCGACCATTTCGAAAAAGTAACTGACAAAGACGCTGCTATTTACACACGAGAGATTCCAAGAAAAGAAGGGATTTTCGCTGGAAATTCGGCAGGATCTGCCATTGCGGGGTTAATCCAAATGAAGGATAAGCTCGGACAGGACGATGTTGTCGTAGTTATCTTCCACGACCATGGCACCCGTTACCTCGGTAAAATGTTTAATGATGAATGGATGCGCGAACGTGGTTTTCTTGAACAAGAAAGGAAAAGAGCTTATGACCTCATCCGTCACCGTTTACATCTCCCCTTAATAACAGTCGATCCTCAAAGGACAATTGGCGAAGCTGTTCGGTTAATGACACATTACAACATCTCTCAAATTCCCGTAATCAAGGAGGGTGATTTGATTGGCAGTCTAAACGACCATCATTTACTAAGCTTAATAGTAGAAAATCCTGATTGCCGACAGTCTGAAGTTGCAAATTGCATGATGCCACCATTTCCGATAGTGAAATCTGTTACCACAATGGACGAAGTGGCAAAGCTTATCAATAAATCAAACCCTGCTGTTATGGTTGAATTGCCGACAGGAGATTTGCATATTATTACCAATCACGATCTTATAAACGCGATGTCATGACCTCCACCTGGGACGATCAAACCGGCTTTTCCCTTGAGGTTGTATCGAATCCCAGGCGAATCATCTCATTGGTTCCCTCTCAGACTGAATTGCTCTACTCCCTTGGGCTGGGAGACCGTGTTGTAGGAATTACAAAATTTTGCGTTCATCCGGAGGATTGGTTTCGAACGAAATCCAAAGTTGGCGGTACAAAAAAGATTCATCACGAATTGATTCATAGCCTTCAACCCGATTTAATTCTTGCTAATAAAGAGGAAAATCAACAGGAAGATATTGTTGAATTACGAAAACACTTTCCCGTTTATACGACTGATATTCGGACAATCCGTGATGCTTTCGAAATGATAGAAACTGTTGGTGCTTTGGTCAATAAACAACCAGAAGCACTGGCTATCAGTTTCCGTCTAAGACAGGATTTTACTCTGCTTCAACTGGAGTCTGAGCTCGTAACACCCAAAAAGGTAATTTACCTCATCTGGGAAAATCCTCGAATGGGCGCTGGAAATGAAACTTTTATTCATAACATGTTGCAACTTGCTGGTCTTGAAAACCTGCTTTCGGGTAGATATCCTGTAATTACAGATGCCTTCCTTAAAGAGTTGTACCCAGAGATTGTACTTCTTTCTTCTGAGCCATTTCCTTACAAGGAAAAGCATTTGGAACTATACAGAAAAATTTGGCCGCAGGCAAAAATCGAATTGGTTGATGGTGAAATGCTGAGTTGGTATGGCAGTAGAATGTTGCTCGCCGCTCCTTATCTACGTCAATTAAAAGCTAAATTTGAATGACTGTAGCCTTTTTGGCTCGTTACTTGAAAACCCTCTTCCATGATTAAACACCTTTTTTTCCTAACGCTATTGTCCGGATGTTTCCTTTTACAAGTAAAGGCAGAGGAATTATCTGTAAGTTCTAAACCAATCTCCATAAAAGTGTATCCTTCGGGTGCAGAACTGAAGCACACCGGATCTGTCAACCTTCCTTCCGGAACGCTCCGTTTGCTTTTTAAAAACCTCCCACCTGAGATTTTTGAAGGAAGCGTTCGGTTATCGGCTGTAGGTACTCCATTAACTATTTTAAGTGTAGAATACCGTAAAGACTTTATCAATGACAAGGAAAAGCTTCCCAGATTTAAAACCTTGCAGGATTCTATTGAAACGCTACAAACTGCACAAACTGAGCTTATAAATAAATCAGAAGTTTTGGAACAAGAAAAGCAGTTGTTTCAGGCAAATAAAGTGGTTGCAGGAACTCAATCAGGTTTAAATACCACTGAATTGTTAAAAATGGCCGATTTATTCAGAAGCAGATTAGCAGAAGTTTATGATCGCTTAGCTGTCTTGAAAAAGCGACAAATGAGAATCGATCGGGATATTCAGCGATTGCAACAGGAATTGGCTCAACTTGGGAACGAAGGAACTTATATAAGCCAAGTTGTTGCCGATGTAGAAGTAAAATCTTCCGGAAATGCCCAATTCACGTTATCCTATTTCACACAATTAGTAAGTTGGACTCCCCTCTATGATCTTCAAGTGGATTCTAAAAACAATAAAATAGAAATAAAAACTAAGGCAAGAATAAGCCAAAATACTGGCTTCGATTTTAAAGATCTTAAACTCGCGGTTTCAACAGGATCGCCTGGTTTCAATATCAACAAACCCGTTATTAATCCTTGGTTTTTAGATATATATGTACAACGCCCTGTTGCTATGTACGATCGTGCATCAACCCGAGCTCAGCAGGCTGCACCTTCTGCCGCCAACAAGTCAGTGGAAATGGATGCTGCCGGGGCAACAGATATGGCTCAATTCAGCGCCATTAGCGATAATGCCATGTCAATGGAATATGCCTTGGGCATTGAACTGGATTTACGTCATGGTGAAAACAAGGTTGTTGCTCTACAAAATACCCCATTAGATGCTCAGTTTTCCTATGCCGTTGTACCACGTTTAAGTAAGGAGGTGAAAATGCTGGCAAAAACAACCGGTTTCCAAGATTTGGGATTTCTAAATGGAAGTGCCAACATCTATTTTGATGATGCTTTTGTAGGTACAACGAATATTTTAGACAATGTAGTTAACGATACACTTGTTCTACCTCTTGGAACCGACCCTAAAGTATCAGTAGAGTTCCGTCAACTCAAAGTCTTCACAGCAGATAAAAAGCTCTCAGGAAAAAGGGTTAAATCATTCTCCAACCTGATTGTATTAAAAAACAACCGCAAAGAAGCCATTAACATTGAAATTGAAGATCAAATCCCGGTGAGTAGAAATAAAGATATTGAAGTGGAAGTGGAAGAATTGGATGGAAGTCAACTTAACGCAGATACCGGAATTATAAAATGGCAACTTGAAGTTCCGGCATCTGGAAGTAAAAAATTGAATCCTAAGTTTCTGGTTCGTTTCCCTAAGGATAAGATTATTCAAGGTTTGTGAAAACAACCGGTCTGTTACTCTTTGCTTTTCTATCGCTTGTGCCTTCATTCTTAAAGGGACAGCCTATGGATACTTCTCGTAACATTAATCCTGATAACCTCAAGTTGTGGGAAAGAAAAGCGATGAACCAGTTATTGGTTGCCGGAATGATTTCTGTTTCAACTGGAATAGTGATGATGCATGAAACCTTCGGACAGAATTATGATCAGGGAATTCAACATTTAGCTTGGGGAGTTATTAACACCACCATTGCCGGGCTTGCTCACAGGGGAATCAGTAAAAGAGATTATTCAAGCATTGATTTGAATGAGCGAGCCTCAAAAATGAAAAAGATATTAGGAATCAATGTTTTACTTGATGTGCTCTATGTTGGAGCAGGAACAGCCCTCCTACTTTCTAACCAAGACCAACTTATGGGACATGGACGAGGAGTGTTAATTCAAGGCAGTTTTTTACTACTTTTTGATGCGTTTCATTGGAAACAAATTCAACGGATTCAGCAAGAGGCACTCCGGTTTTGAAAAAAAATACTTTGAATTGAACAGTTTCTCCTATCCTTGCGTTACAGATTTGTTCAAACAAATATACAAATGAAACAACTTTTCTTTTGGGTATTAGCATTAGCGACAAGCGGTGCTGCCCTAGCAGCCGGAAACGGCAAAACCATTAAAGTGAAAGCCGACAAAAGCTCCGTAAAGTGGGAAGCGAAAAAAGTAACCGGCGCTCACAATGGTGCAATCAACGTTAGCTCAGGATTTGTTATGCTAACTGGCAATAAACTCACCGGTGGTGAAGTAAGCATTGATATGAAAAGCATCGTTTGCGAAGACATCAAGGATGAAGGATACAACAAGAAATTTGTTGGTCACTTACATTCCGATGATTTTTTCAGCACTGCTAATCATCCTAACGCAATTTTGAAAATAACCAAGGTTACTTACAATCCTAATGCTAAAGCTGGTGAAGCTAATGCTATGGTTACCGGAAGTTTAACTATTAAAGGAACTTCTAAACCAGTAACGTTTCCTGCTAGTATTTCTGTAAATGGCGATCAACTTACCGCTTCCGGAAAAATCACCATCGACCGTACAGAATACGATGTTCGTTATGGTTCTGGAAAATTCTTTGATAACCTCGGAGACAAAATGATTGAAGATAACTTCGTTATCAACTTCAATTTGATTGCGGCCAACTAATAGCCTCATGCACAAAAAAAAAGGCTGACTCTTTCGGGTCAGCCTTTTTTTTGTGGTTTTCCTGGCTATTCTTCCATATTGTGATAAACCGCCTGAACATCTTCATCTTCCTCAATTTTTTCTATCAGATTCAGGAGCTTTTCCTCCTCAGCAGGATCTATTTTCGACACAGTAGTTGGAATGCGTTGTAATTGCGCTGATACAACATTGAATCCTTTTTCTTCTAAGCCTTTTTGCATGGTGCCAAAATCCTCGAAGGCAGTTTGAATCACTACTTCAGTTTCTTCCACTTGAACTACCTCTTCAGCACCATAATCGATTAGCTCAAGTTCTAATTCCTCAACTTCCACTTTTTCAACAGAAATTCGGAAAATCCCCTTTCTCTCAAAAAGGAAGTCAAGCGAACCGGTCTTTCCAAGCGACCCTCCACTCCTATTAAAGTACATCCGGATGTTAGCAACTGTTCTAGTAGAATTATCGGTTGCCGTTTCTACAACCACCGCAATACCACCGGGGCCATAACCCTCATAAACTACCTCTTCATAATCTTTTTCATCTTTAGAGGTAGCTCTTTTTATAGCTGCTTCAACTCGGTCTTTGGGCATAGAAGCACCCCGAGCATTTTGGATAGCAGTTTTAAGTCGGGTATTGGCTTCAGGATTTGGACCACCGGCTTTTACAGCCATGGATATTTCCTTACCAATCCTTGTAAATGCCTGAGACATCTTTGCCCAACGCTTAAACTTTCGGTCTTTGCGGTATTCGAATGCTCTTCCCATATTTCTTGATTGCGTGCAAAACTATGAATTGGACTTAATTACTGTATCGGCCAAACAACTGAGTAGCCATTAATCTTGCATTTTCGAACGCATTGTCGTTGATACCTGTGTCAATTCCCTCACTTGCCAAAACTCTTAAGAGCTCTTCAGTAGCCAGATTACCAGTTAATTCATCCTTAGCCATTGGACAACCGCCAAAACCCAGCATCGCAGCATCGTAAGCTCTGCAACCGGCATTCCATGCTGCTTTTATCTTTGCAGAAGCAGTTGCAGGATTGCTATGCAAGTGAATTCCAAACTCTACTCCAGAATACTCAGGCACGAGGGATTGGAACATCCATTCAATTGTAGCAGCATCTGCTACACCAATAGTATCGGAAAAAAAGAAGGTGTTTACTTGTACCTCCAACAACCGATCAATCCAATGCTTGAGAATATCAATATTGAATGCCTCATTGTAAGGATTGCCAAAACCCATAGAAAGATACACCCGGAGTTTTTTTCCGGCATCCAGACAACGCGATTGCATCTCTCGAACATTCTTCAATGCCTCATCCCTGGTTTGGCGAGTATTTCGAAGCTGAAACTCTTCCGATACAGAAAATGGAAAGCCAAGCCACTTTATTCTATCAAAACAGCAAGCTTCTTCTGCTCCTCTTTGATTCGCTACAATAGCTAGTAACTCCGTTTTTGACTGATCTAGGCCAGCAAGCACTTCCGCAGTATCTGCCATTTGAGGAATAGCCTTAGGCGAAACAAAACTTCCAAAGTCAAGTACATTAAATCCAACTTGAAGTAAAAGATTGAGGTATTGTACTTTTTCTTCAGTCGGAATAAAGTTATGCAGTCCTTGCATGGCATCACGAGGACATTCGGTTAGGGTTATCATTCTGGTTAAAATTTGCCTTTTGCGTGAATAATTGTATTTTCGGGGCGTCTGTAAAGGTCAAAAAGGCAAGTTTCAAATGCAAGAAAATCTGGGGCACAATCAGTCAGAAGAGAACGAAAACAACAACATTACTCCCGGTCAGGAACCAGTTTCCAATAATGACCAGGAAGAAGTTGCTGGAAGTGAGCAGGTTGAAGAAACCGTTACCTCCCAAGTCGAAGATTCTTCTGATTCCAGTGCAGAAGTTAATGAAGAAAATCAGGATCAAAATGTGCCTGAAATTGCTGTTTCAGCAGTTGAAGAACACCATGAATTACATCCTGTAGAAGTAGAAGTACATGAAGAAGAGGAGCATGCAGTTGCAGACTTAAGCACTTTTACGTTCGTACAATTGGTTGAAAGATTCGAATCGCTAGCCTTGCACGAAAAACTTTCTGAAGTAAGAGCAGAAATTAATCAACTTAAGGCAACCATCACTCAAAAAATCGAAGAAGATAAGCTTGTTCAAAAACAAGCCTTTCTCGATGAAAATGAGGCTGATATTCCTTTCTCCTTTGTGCCCAACGCGCTTCAAAATCGTTTTCTGGAAGCTCAAAACAATTTAATTTACCGAGACAGCAAGGAAAAGGAAGAAAAAGATAAAGAATACCTTCAAAACCTCAAGGTTAAAGAAGAACTGCTTACTGAACTCCGTCAGATTGTTTCTGCAGAGGAAAGTCAGAATAGCTTTCAGAAGCTGCGGGATCTTCAGGCTAAATGGAAGGAAACCGGTAATGTACCTGCAGGGTCTGCAAAAGACATCAATCAGTCGTATAAAGCTTTAGTTGATAAGTTCTATGACCAGGTTAAAATCCATAAGGAGCTTATGGAAATGGACTTTAAGCGAAACTTAGAGTTCAAAACCGGTCTTTGTGAAAAGGCAGAAGAACTGTTGCTTGAAGAATCTGTTCGTAAGGCCATTGATTTGCTTAACCATATTCACGACCAATGGAAATCAACCGGGCCTGTTTCTCGCGAACATCGTGTGGCAGTTTGGGAACGGTTCAAAGCGGCTTCCGATAAAATTTACGACAAGCGAAGAAGTCATTTCAACCAGCTCAGTGAGGTTAAAAAACAGAATTATGCCCTTAAACAGGAGCTGGTAGAGAAAGTAAAAGCCATTGATTTTTCACAGGCTAAATCCCATAACGACTGGGGTAAACTTTCGGAAGCAGTACTATCGGTTCAGGCAGAGTGGAAAAAAATCGGATTCGCTCCAAAACCACTAAACGAAGAAGTTTGGGCAGCATTTAAAGGTGCATGCGATGATTTCTTCAATGCTAAGAACAACTTCTATAAACAAATTCGTCAAGATCAGAATCATAATCTGAACGTTAAGAACGACTTATGCGTTCAGGCTGAAGCGTTAATGCACAGTGAAGACTGGAAAAAGACGACTGACGCGCTTATTCAGTTGCAGAAAGCATGGAAAGAATCCGGTGCCGTTCCTAAGAAACACTCTGATAAATTGTGGAACAGGTTCAGAGCCGCTTGTGACGCCTTCTTCAACCGGAAAAACGAGTTTTTCTCTGGTAAAGACCAAAATCAAAGTGAGAATCTTGCGAAAAAGGTTGAACTTATTTCGGAAATTGAGGCATTCGTAATTACAGAAGATCCTAAAGCAGACATTGAACGTTTGAAAGATTTTCAACGCCAATGGTTAGAAATTGGCTTTATTCCAATTAAGGAGAAGGAAGCTATTTACAAGCGTTACAAAGAAGCCATCGACGCACGATTTGATTCCTTGAAACTCAATGCCTCTGAAAAAACCAAATTAAATTATCAGTCGAAAATTCATAACATTCGTCAGTCGAAAGATGGAGCGAATGCCTTGAAAAAAGAACAAGGTTCGTTGATGAATCGTATCAATGGACTAAAAAATGATATTTTGTTATGGCAAAACAACATGGAGTTTTTATCAGCTTCTAAAAATGCCGATATTCTCAAGAAAGAAATTGAAAAGAAAATAGCTTTAGCCCAAGAAGAGCTTAAAATGCTCAACGAGAAAATGAAGCTCCTTCGCTCCAATTAAAAAAAATAGGCTGCCATGCATGAGCAGCCTATTTTTTTTGCGTTATCCTTAACATGAAAGCTCCTTTGAAACAAACTATTATCGGAAAAACAGTAGTCGTTTTTGACTCTGAATGCCTCTTATGCAGCAGATTTATTCGTTTTATGATTCGAGTAGATCGTAAAGAGCAACTGCTTTTTACGGATAGCAAGAGTAGCTACTTCGATTTTCTCCTGAAGACACAAAAAATTGAAACTCCAATTGAAACAATTTATGTGCTTATCAACGGGAAGGTATTTAAAAAATCAGAAGCTGTTTTACAAATTTTTGCCAGTTCAGTTTGGTGGGGTAAATGTACTTTCCTAATTAAGGTTCTCCCTTTAACTTGGAGAGATAAGCTCTACGACTGGGTTGCAAAAAATCGTTACCAATGGTTTGGAAAAACCGATGTGTGTTTAATGGATGAATTACCAACAAACAGAAAACGCCGTTTCATAGAATAAATGGCATTTTCTGTTGTGAGTTGTAATTAGTTAATCAAACAACGACATCTGTTCACCGGGATCATCAGACAATCCTTTTTCTGGAAGTGGCATTTCAATCGATTGACCAGGTTCTATGAGTTTTTCGATTGCCTCGGTGTTCTCATTCGATACGGTTTCATCAGGTTCTTCCTCTTGTTGCGAATGCTTCTCATAAAGCAACTCCCAAGCTAGTATATCGTTAGGTAGAATCTTGATTCCCTGTGCTTTCCAACCTTTTACTTCAGTTAGTTCATGAAGTATCAATTCTTTAACCTGACTTGACTTTTTCGTTCCGTGTGTAACCTTAATTGCTAACTCCTCGGCAGTAGAGCAGAATAGCAATTGAGCTCCTTTCTCATCTACAAGGAAGGAAAATTTCTTTCCTTCAGTAGTTGTTTCAATTCGGAATCGTTTCAAGTAATAGTGTTTTTGAGAAGGGATAAAATGCACGGCTGTCAACACTTTATCCGGTTTAAAGTGCACTAAATTATTTATTTGATCTAACTGAAAGCGCTGCAAAAGGTCAGTTGAAACAATCTCATACTGGCCATCCCGGTAGATTACCAACAATCGGTCATCACTATCAAACATTCCCAGGCTACGACCTCTTTGTTCATGGTTAAGCCTTCCTACTGACTCATCGATGAATAGCTCCCTCTTTCCAATGGTTGATTTTCCTTTGGATTTTAACAGAACCCGTTTGACAGAATACCGTGTAACCACATTTCCGAGAGAAGCCCGACCTTTTATCCCCAGCTCTGCAAAGTCAAAATCGAACACCTTCTTTCTGGCGTTAGCGAGCTGATTAAGATAAACCGTAACAATTTCAGATTCTGAGTTCGGGTTAGCGGAAAAATGAACAACCCGAGAATTTTTTTCTCCTTTTGTTAAATCATATTCTTTATCGCGGGTTATTCCGGTAACCTGAAAACGTTTCGCATACGTATATCCTGACTTTCCGTCAACATACATCAGGTTGAAAGCCATACGGTCATCAGATTTTCTGAAAACATTCGCATAGAGAATATCCTTTCCAACAAAGGACTTTTCACTTATTCTAGTCACCAGAAATTTGCCATCTCTTCTAAAGACAATGATATCATCGAGGTCGGAGCAATCACAAACGTATTCGTCTTTCTTTAGCCCAAAACCGGCAAACCCTTCTATACGGTTAATGTAAAGCTTTTGATTTGCGACCGCAACTTGGTTAGCTTTAATCACATCAAACACCTTTATTTCGGTTTTTCGTTCCCGTCCTTTTGAATATTTCTTTAGTAGATTTTCATAGTAGCGGATGGCAAACTCATTGATTTGAGACAAGTTATGCTTTGTGTCTTCAATTTCTGATTCCAAACCCTTGATGTATTCATCCGCCTTAAAAGCATCGTACTTGGAGATACGCTTGATTTTGATTTCCGTTAATTGAAGAATATCTTCTCTTGTTACCGCTCTCTGTAGCAAAGGCTTATAAGGATCGAGTCCGAGGTCGATAGTCTCAATTACTGCTTCCCAGGTTTCGCATTCTTCAATGTCTCGGTAAATTCTGTTTTCAATAAAGATTTTTTCGAGAGAGGATAAATGCCAATCGTCCTGAAGTTCTTTTAACTGGATTTCTAACTCTATCCGTAGTAACTCCCTGGTTTGCTCTGTATTAATTCTCAGAATCTCAGAGACCGAACAAAAACGAGGTTTGTTATCAATAATGACACAGGCTGAAGGAGAAATACTCATTTCACAATCTGTGAATGCATAAAGAGCATCGATGGTAACATCCGGCGAAATACCTGGTGCGAGTTGAACTTGAATTTCTACATCAGCAGCCGTATTATCAATGATTTTCTTGATTTTGATTTTACCGGAATCCGCTGCCTTAAGTACTGAATCAATCAATCCTTGAGTGGTAGTTCCGAAAGGAATGTCCTTGATAACTAATGTTTTCTTATCTAATTCCTCAATCTTTGCTCGAACTCTTACTTTTCCACCTTTCTGGCCATCTTGGTATTGACTAATGTCAACATAACCACCTGTAAGAAAGTCAGGATAAAGCTCGAAGGGTTTATTTTTTAGGTAAGCAATAGAAGCATGAATCAATTCGATAAAGTTGTGAGGAAGGATTTTGGTACTTAACCCAACCGCAATACCTTCAACACCTTGTGCGAGCAAAAGCGGGAATTTAACTGGTAAGGTAACCGGTTCTTTTTTCCTACCATCGTAGCTTAACTGCCACTTGGATGTTTTAGAATTGAAAGCTACTTCTAATGCAAATTTAGAAAGCTTGGCTTCAATGTATCTAGGAGCAGCCGCTGAATCTCCCGTTCTAAAATCTCCCCAGTTTCCTTGACACTCAATTAACAAATCCTTCTGACCGAGGTTAACTAAGGCATCGCCAATAGCAGCATCTCCATGCGGGTGATATTGCATGGTTTGGCCAATAATGTTAGCAACTTTATGGAAACGCCCATCGTCCATTTCCTTCATGGCATGAAGTATCCGGCGCTGAACAGGCTTAAGGCCGTCTTCCACGTTGGGGACGGCCCTTTCTAAAATTACATAGGATGCGTAGTCCAGGAACCAGTTCTCATACAGCCCAGAAACGGTTATGGCTGCATGGACGTAGTCGTCCTGAGGCGTATTTTCCTGCATGCGCCAAAGTTATGCGGTACTACGCAAGCTTGAAAGCCTTAAAACCCAATTACCGTAATACCCGCCATAAACGATTGTGCCTGGGGGTTCGTTGGCGTATTCCGAAACATATCGGTTATGCCGTAACGAACAAATAGACTAAAGTTCCCGTATCCTGCTCTGGCAATTAAACTGGCTTTAAAGGGAGATAGATTGAAGTCGCGTTGCTCAAACACCTTGTGATACTGTGTTGTTGTTCCTTCAGAATACACTTGCTTTGTGTACGCCTGTAAAAGATAGGCTATCTCAGCGCCTGCTGATACATTAAAGGATTGAGAAGGCTTCCAAGGATTGGATCTAAACTCCAGCATCAATGGAATATAGAGATAAGTCAAGGTCAATTTGTTTTTCTCAAAAATCCTGCTGTTAGAGGTGTCCACATTGAAAGAGGTAATATCTCCGGAACGTGTTATGGTGGTATTGTTTCTAAACCGGAAATTGTTTGACTCCAAACCGAGACCGGCAGCTATTCTAAACTTTTCTCCGATTAATCCGAATGACTTTTGGAAGCCAAGATTTATTCCGGAAGACTTGAAATAGTTCAATTCTAGAGGCCCTTCGCTAATGAAAGTTCCTTTATTCATTAAGGCATTCCAGCCAAAATCGAAGTAGAATGAATTACGGCTTACGCTCTTTTTTCTCGATTTTTTGGTTCGCTTACGAGGCATTTCAAAATAAATCGAATCTTGTTCTTCTCCTTTGTCTTTACCGGTGATAACCATTATTTTCCTTGAATCAGGGCCATCGATATCGAGGGTATCGTTCTTTCCTTCTTTCTGGATGATTACACGCATGTTTTTCCCTTTACCGGTTCTTAATTTATACTCCTTGCTGGAGCTATCCTTAGCTACCTCTTGAGCGTGAGCGAAAGAAGTGCTGGCAATCAACACAGTTAGAATGAGCCAATTTTTCATGATATTATTCTTTTGAAGCGAGTGAAATTTTGAATTTGTATTTTCCGAATCCTATTCCATAGACTTTACGGGAAGGAGTTGTTTGAGGGATTTCTTCCTGAGCTTGAATTAAGGCACGGGTAGAAATTGATAGGCTATCAGAATGAAAAGAAACTGGGAAAGCTGTTGCCAATTTGGGTAAAACTGGAGTCACCAATTCTTCGTTCATACCAGTAATATTTTCCTTTGAAGCCACCTGCTGAATTTTACTCTTCAGCTTTTCTTTCTTACTTCTAGTTGGTAAACGTAGTTCAAGGTCTGGTGTAGTTAAAGGAACAATTTCAGGTTTCGATTGTGGTTCTACAGTTTTTATTGGTTTACCACTATTTTCCGATTTTTTAACTAACGGTTTTGAAGTAGGATGAGTCCAGACAGGGTTAATGGCTAAATGGTCCTGACGGTTTTCCATGTTTTTAAAGTTATCTGGCTGAAAATAATTCCATCCAAACCATCCAGTCAATACTAGCGAAGCAGCCAATCCGATCCACCAATAAGCCGCTCTTTTTCGCTTTTTTTGATTTTCAAGATTGCGGTCAAGATGGTTCCAAACACTGGCAGGTGGAGTCATTTCAGCCTCCGTGAGCTTGCATTGCAGCTTAGTTCTGAAACTTTTTTCAGAAGATAGGTTGTTGGCTTTCATGCGGAAATTGATTGTAATGCGCTAAAATTTTTTTCTGTAACTGCTTTCTTGCCCGTGAAAGCTGAGATTTGGAAGTTCCTTCTGAAATTCCAAGTGTTTCGGCGACTTCTTTATGCGAAAACCCTTCGACGTCAACCATATTGAAAATAACTCGGTAACCTTCAGGAAGCTCGTGAGTTAGGCGAATTAAGTCTTCGGATGCGAGCCTATCCAATGCCTGATTGAGGACGAACCAGTTTAATTCTTCAGTGGTTTCTTCCACCAACATCAGTTTTCGGGAAGCTCTAACCTGGTCTATGGCAGTTCTTACTACAATGGTTTTTACCCAGCTTTCTAAGCTTCCTCCAGACCAAGAAGAAAGTTTATCAAATATTTTTATGAAAGAAAGCTGCAATACATCGGTTGCTTCATCATAACCGGTGCAATACCTTCTGCAAACAGCAAACATCCGAGCTGAAAAACGGTCGTACAACCGCTTCTGAGCACTCCGATCCCCCTTCAGGCATTGCCTTACTAAGGTTTCGTCGGTGTTTACAAATAAGTTCATTTGTTCCAAAGACGAAGATGCAACTTGCAAGGTTGCATCACCCATAAATAAAATGGTTCGTATTTTCGATGCCTCACGCAATTCATCATGCTACGAAGATTTTTAATGTTACTCAGCCTTGCCCCATCGATGGTATTGGCTCAGTCCGGAATGCTCAACGAAGAAATTCTCTGGAAAATGGGAATGGTTTCAGACCCTCGGTGTGCTTCGGACGGAAGCAAATTAGTTTACAATGTTCGCTTTTCAGACCTTAAACTCAACAAGGGTCAAAGTGAGTTGTTCGTCTTGGATTTTAAAACCGGCATTACCAACAAAGTAACCAATACTCCTACGGTTTCCGAGTCTCAGGCGCGTTGGCGACCGGATGGAAAGAAGATTGGATACCTTTCTTCTGAAAGTGGTAGTACCCAACTTTGGGAAATGAATCCCGATGGTAACGACAAGAAACGAGTTTCAGATATTGAAGGTGGAATCGACGGATTTGAGTATAGCCCAAGCCAAAATCATATTTTATACTACAAATCAGTCCGATTAGACCCCGGTACACAGGATTTATTTCCCGGACTTGAGTTGGCTACAGGAAAAATTTATGATCATCTCATGTACCGTCATTGGAATGCTTGGCATGATGGAACGTATCAGCATGTGTTTTTTTCAACCTACAAAGAAGGTGAGCTGGTAAAAGCTGGAAAAGATATCATGGAAGGCGAGAAGTTTGATTCTCCATTAAAACCTCATGGCGGAATTGATCAGATAACCTGGTCTCCTGACGGTAAATCCATTGTTTATGTGTGCAAGAAGCTCAATGGAACTGCCTCTGCTACTTCTACCAATTCTGATTTGTATTGGTATCAACTGAGCGATGGTTCTACCCGAAACCTGACAGAAGAAAACAAAGGATATGACACAGACCCACATTTCTCCCGCGACGGAAGCAAGTTGGTGTATAGCTCCATGGAGAGAGATGGATACGAAGCGGACCGAAATCGACTCATGTTGGTCGATTTGGTTACCATGAAAAAAACAGAGTTGACTTCCGGCTTTGACTACAATGCCTATGGAGCTGAATGGAGTTTAAATGGAAAGGAAGTCTATTTTAAAGTTGATTTCAAAGGCTGTGTTCAGGTTTTCGCTTATGTTTTTACTCCGAAAAAAGGAATAGACCCTATTCGTCAAGTTACCATGGGCAGAAACAACTATTCCAACCTGATAGCGGCAAAAGATTCAAAAGGAGAAGCCTTGTATGCGCTCCGCCAAAGCATGGATCGTCCGAACGAGGTTTATCGAATTGATGCTAAAACAGGCCAGATTGCGCCACTTTCTACCATTAACGACGGAGTTTACGACCGAGTCAAAATCGGTCGGGTTGAGAGTCGGGAAGTGAAGACAACCGATAACAAATCACTGCTAGCCTGGGTGATTTATCCTCCAGACTTCGACCCCAATAAAAAATACCCAACCCTACTTTACTGCCAAGGCGGCCCACAAAGTATGGTAGGACAAAGCTTTTCACTGCGCTGGAATTTCCAATTGATGGCGGCCAAAGGGTATGTTGTAATTGCCCCAAATCGACGGGGATTACCTGGATTTGGCCAGGCCTGGAATGAACAAATCAGTGGCGACTGGGGCGGCCAGGCCATGCAGGATATGCTTTCTGCTATTGATGATATTTCGAAAGAGAGCTATGTAGATAAAAATAGGCTCGGTGCTGTTGGGGCCAGTTTTGGCGGCTACACGGTGTATTGGCTAATGGGGAATCACAACAAACGTTTCAAAACGTTTATCGCTCATTGCGGCGTGTTTAACCTCGAAGCCATGTATGGCGCTACTGAAGAAATTTTCTTCTCCGATTTCGAAATGAAAGGTTCCTACTGGAATCAACCTGAGCCTCCCTCCTACGCAAAATTTTCTCCTCACCAATTCATCAAAAACTGGGATACTCCCATTTTGGTGATTCACAATGAGAAAGATTTTCGAGTACCACTTACTGAAGGATTGCAAGCATTTTCTGCCGCTCAACTGAAAGGTTTAAAAAGCCGATTCCTTTACTTTCCAGATGAAGGACATTGGGTTGTTAAACCTCAGAACTCGGTTTTATGGAATCGGGTGTTCTTCGACTGGTTAGGGCAAACGCTTAAACCATGAAGCGAATTTTTTATTCAACTGTAAAGGCTGCTTTCGAGCAGCCTTTATCATTTATTCTACAATATTTTGCTATAATTCATGCCTTAAAAAAAACAATAATCTACTTTTTTATCTAAAATGAGTAGCTTTAACTATGAGAAATATTCGAAGTTGTTGGGTTGTGTGTGTTTTCTTCTCGTTTCTCATTTTTGGCATTTTGGGAGGTTCAGTAGGTTTAGCTCAAAGTGGAACTGCTGTTCAGGGAGTCCTGCGAGACAGCCAGTCTAGGTTAATGCGCTCTAAAAACCTCAACATCCGAATGGGTATTTTTTCCTCAATCACAGGAGGACAGCCTATTTACGATGAAATTCATCAAACCCAAACCTCACCAACAGGAACTTATGCCCTATCCTTAGGGAAAGGGATTGCCTTAAGTGGGCTGTTTAGCAATATTCAATGGGCATCCAGCCCTTTATTTCTAGAAACTTCGCTTGACACTGGAAATGGAAATGTCTGGCAAATTCTAAGCAGACAGGAATTACTGGCAGTGCCAACTTCGCATTACTCGTATTTCAGTGAAAGAACGAAAGTACGGGAAGTCCTTCTCGACTCACTAACTCAGGTTTTAAGCCCACGTCAGGACAAGGGCGAACAAATTTTCAATATTTCCAGTGCTTCAACTTCAGTTCCTGCATTATGCCTAGGATTGTATTATTGGAGTGGTTTCAGATGGGTAAGAATATTGGATGAAAATGGCCCATGTAGCAGCTTTCAGACCTTTGCGCTAAAGTGTAACAGCAATTCTGTAAATGGAAGTCTTTTCGCCGGTCAGTCTCCAAGTGGCGTTTTTATTTCCCTTCCATACAAAAATGGAAATAGCACAACCATACAAAGCGCAACTTTTTCATCCTCTGGAGTTTCAGGATTGTCAGCAAGTTTAGCCACTACACAGTTAAATGCTGATACAGGAACTTTGTATCTAAACATAAGTGGAAATACCGCAGGTTCGGGTTTAGCACAGTTCCGGGTTCAAATCAATTTTGAAACATGTGTTATAAATGTTCCGGTACTCTCCCCGGGCAATGCGCATCAGGTGCAGGATGTTGAAGGAAATTTGTATGACACTGTCCATATTGGAAGCCAGATTTGGCTTAGAGAAAATCTCAGAACTGGCCGTTACCGCAACGGCGACAGTATTCCTTTCCTCTCTCAGCCAGCATTATGGAACGATGTCGGTATTGGTTATGCAGGGTTGTTTCAAAACAACCCCAGTTTTAAGCAACCATTTGGATTGCTTTATAACTTTTATGCTATTAAAGACACAAGAGGGGTATGTCCAGTAGGATATAAAGTTCCTTCTGATTCAGACTGGAATCAAATGCTATCCAACCTCGGGGCAAGTTCTACAACAGCCGGGAGTTTATTGAAAAAAATTGGTTCGGGGAGCTTGCCGGATTGGGTTTATCCGAATAACGACGCTAATAACCAAAGTGGATTCACTGCTTTTGCTGGTGGTTATAGAGGAATTAATGGATTAGACTACTTTGCCGGATTTAATGGTTATTGGTGGAGTACAACTACAATTAATAGTCAAACTGCAACTTCAAGGATTCTTCAATACAATGCGAGTAACCTGAGTGCAGTAGGGAATAGCAAGTCTATGGGGCTTTCGGTAAGGTGTTTAAAAGAATGAAAAGGCATTCGTTACTCTGCCTGATAACAGGAATTATCTTCATTCTGTTAACTCATGCAGCATTCGGGCAAACCCTCATTCGAAGCACCGTTAGCTCAGGCGGAGGAATTAGTTTCACTCAAGGAGGTTATAAGTACATTCAGTGCATTGGTGAGCCGGCCATTGGTGCGAATAGTCCATCGCTAAACGGAAGTGCTTTTGGATTTTTAAGTGGTGAAGGAATTGAAGAAGGTTGGATGGTTATGCAGCCAACTTTATGTAAAGGAGCTTCGCTGAAGCTGAAAAAGGTCTTTCTCGGGGATGAAATCAGCTATTTTAGGTGGATAGTCTTCAAAGACTCTATTGGTAATGGATTGATTGCCGATAGCATTGTTTTATCTCAAGGCCAAGATACGCTCCATATTCAAGTACCCCTTTGGCTTCCAACTCCAATCTCAATCAGTGTACATAGTGATCTTGGTGAAGTCTTTTCGCAGCTTTTTTATCTTATCCCGCCGGACACCTTAGCTCAAAACGCTACTATTTGTGCAGGAAGTAGTTTCGTTTGGAACGGAGACACGCTTCGAAATTCCGGAACCTACCTCAAGAATAAATTTGACAGCTTAGGTTGCCTTCAAATACACCGCATAAGGCTTCAAACTTTACCCATAAAAAAAGACAGTATCCAAAGTGCTATTTGCGCACGAAGTGCATACTATTTCGGAGGTCGATGGCTGAATCAGACTGGTTATTATCTGGATACTCTAATGGGTGGAAGCGGTTGTGATTCCATTGTTAGCCTGCGATTATCGGTAATAGAGCCGGTCTTTACCAGCTTACACGACAGTTTGTGCACACGAAGTGTTTACTTTTTCAATGGCCGATGGTTGAACCAAGGTGGCACTTATTTCGACACCCTAGTAGCCGCAAACGGGTGCGATTCCATCGTATCGTTAAGATTAGACTTTAAACCGCCGTTTTTAAGTCCGGTTCAAACCATTACCATTTGTCAAGGCGATAGTTTGTTCTTTCAGGGAGATTGGTTAAAAACACATGGACTTTACACCGATACTTTACTCAATATAGCGGGTTGCGATTCTGTCATCAGACTACAATTGATGGTTAATGTCCCTTGGAGCCAGCGCGATACTTTTTCACTGTGCTCAGGAGATAGTTTGTTTTGGCAAGGAAGGTTTATAAAACTGCCCGGAGATTACAGCAAAAGTTGGAATGGTT
>CALSBM010000066.1:0-18429 GCA_943373175.1 Chitinophaga pinensis
CGGTTATTGCCGGTTATTGCCGGTTATTGCCGGTTATTGCCGGTTATTCCCGGTTATTCCCGGTTATTCCCGGTTATAGGTTTCGTTGAGCGTACCTGTAATACTTTCAACCGGGTTTCCTAAAGAGTCAACCAGTGTTAAGTTAAGATTTGGAATTACCCCTTTTAATAAACTATCGGATACTAGGGTGTAGTTAAAACTTCCCCCTTTTGTAATTGTGAGACTAGTTTGTTCGAAGTTTGTGAAGCGCCAGGAAAAAAAACCATCCCGCATAATTGTACCTATTGTGTTTCCTGTTGAGTCGGGATTAAAAGAAATTCTCCAATTTTCAGATTGAAGAATTCTAACATTTTTGAGTGTATCTCCTGAATTCTTTATAATCAAGAAAGATTTGATTTTCCACCTTCTCTGTGTTAGCAATTCTAGTTTTGACTCTTGGCTTGGAGGAGGTTTTACTGGTGCTTCTTTAGCGCATGATGCAAGGCATACTAACAAAAAAAACTCAAATAAGCGATACTTGTTCATGCCACAAAAATGCAGATACACCCCTAACAGTTGCAAGCCTCAAGTGTTAATTTATTGTCAAAATTGAAAGGTAATGGAAAAAAGAAATGTTGAAAAGAACCAATTGACGCAATAGATGTTAAAGCGAAGTATGCGTTTTTACTTTTTACTATTTGTAGCCCTGTTTTTAGTTTTTGATGCTTTTGCCCAGAATACTGGTCAGATTAAAGGAACAGTTACCAATTCACTTAACAATGAGCCTGTTGGATTTGCCACTATTTCGGTTGAAGGAACCACTTTGGGTGCAACGACGGACGAGTTGGGGCGATATACCATAACTGGTTTAAAGCCTGGCTTTTACAATTTACGACTGCGGTATATCGGGTTTAAGCCGAAGACTATTTTCGAAGTACAAGTAACTCCTTCGAAGGTGGCAATTGTGGACATTGCGTTGGATGAAGAAAAAACCAAACTGAAGGAAGTGACGGTTGAAAGCTCACCATTTGTGCGTATGCCTGAAAGTCCGGTTTCTCTCCAAACATTGGGTGTGGCAGAGATTCAGCGAAATCCGGGAGGAAACCGAGACATTTCTAAAGCGATTCAATCGCTTCCGGGTGTTGCCAGTGGCCCCGGTTTCCGCAACGACATTATCATACGAGGTGGAGCACCGAATGAAAACCGCTTCTATTTGGATGGGGTAGAAGTTCCGGTGATTAACCACTTTGCAACCCAAGGTTCAAGTGGTGGTCCAGTGGGAATCATTAATGTGGATGCTATTCGGGAGGTAGATTTCTATTCCGGTGCTTTTCCGGCAGCGAGGGGAAATGCGCTGTCGTCGGTAATGGAGTTCAAACAAAAAGATGCACGAACTGACAAGGCGGCATTCCGTGCTATTCTTTCGGCGACGGATGTAAGCATATTAGGTGAAGGCCCAATTAATGACAAGGTAACTTATTTATTCTCCGCCAGAAGATCGTATCTGCAATTCTTGTTCAACGCACTTAATTTGCCTTTTCTTCCCACTTTCAATGGATTTCAGGCCAAGGTCAAGTATAAGATTGATCAGAAAAACGAACTTTCATTTATCGGATTAGGTGCTATAGACGAATTCAGGCTCAACACTGGATTAAATACAAGTTTAGATCCTGCTCAAAATCCTGATATAAAAAATGCTGATGATACATTAGCAATTCAGGAGCGAAGATTTATTCTGGGATTTTTACCTATTAATACGCAATGGAATTATACAAATGGATTAGTGTATAAGCATTATCAAAAAAATGGTTACCACACTTTAGTATTGAGCCGAAATATGCTGAATAACCGAGCATATAAATACCTTAACAACGATGAAAATCTAGGGCTTACCCTGGATTATCTTTCTCAAGAGAGTGAAAACAAGCTCCGTTATGAGCATAATTTGCGCATTAATTCGTGGAAATTTAATTACGGATTGAATTTAGAGACCGTACGATTTACGAGTAACACCTTCCGGATTGACCGCAAGATTGGAAGCCCAAATGAAGCCGACACGCTTCGATTCTCTACCAAAGTTAACATATTCCGATACGGCCTTTTCGGGCAAGCTACTCGAAGCTTTTTCAACGATAAGTTCACGGTTTCGGCAGGTTTTCGCCTTGATGGCAATGATTATAGTGAGTCTATGCGGAATCCTTTCAATCAGTTTTCTCCAAGACTATCTGCCAGTTGGAACTTTGCTAACCATTTTAACTTGAATGCCAGCACTGGAATTTTCTATCAACTTCCAGCCTTCACCACTTTCGGTTTCCGAGATGCCAATGGGCAGTTAATAAATCAAGTAAATAATCTTAAGTATATTCAAGCTACGCATTACGTTGCCGGAATAGAATATTTCAGTAAAAAGAGTTTCAAATCAACACTGGAGTTTTTCTATAAGGACTACCAGAATTATCCTTTTTTAATTCGTGAACAAATTGCTCTTGCCAATCTGGGTTCTGATTTTGGCGTTATCGGCAATGATGCTGTTACTTCAACGGCAGCAGGAAGGTCTTATGGAATTGAGTATTTAGCGCAGCAGAAGCTATCCAAAGGATTTTATGGAATCTTTGCCTATACGTGGGTTCGTTCAGAGTTTCAGAATGCGAGAGGAGAGTTTATTCCATCGGCATGGGACAGCCGCCATTTGGTAAGTTTAACAGCAGGAAAGATCTTTCCAAAAGGGTGGGAAGTTGGGGTTAGAGCCCGCTATGCAGGGGGGTTACCTACGACTCCGTTTGATATAGCCACCTCCTCTTTGCGTTCTTTCTGGGATGCAAATGGAAGAGCGCTTCCAGACTTTACTCGCTTAAATTCTACCCGTGCAGGAGACTTCACTCAAATTGATATTCGAATCGACAAAAAGTGGGCGTTCAAGAAATGGGCATTTAATGTTTACATAGATGTTCAGAATTTGTTGAATGCACAAGTGCGTCAGCAGGACAACATCACGGTAGTTAGGGATGCAAACAATAATCCTATTGTGGATCCTAACGACCCAACTCGATATCAAACAACCACCATCCCGAATACTGCCGGAAACCGGTTACCAAGTATTGGAGTAGTAATCGACTTTTAATACTTAGTATTTTGGTTGAAAGAAAAAAGGCTATCTGTTGGTAGCCTTTTTTCTTTCAGCAATTTTGAAATTGAGAAGCCTTACTCTTCTGATGCTGCCTTTCATTTAGCGTCTCTTTTTCTTTATAGAAATAAAACCAAAGTTCTTAAAATCATGCTTCCTCTTAGCTTATCGAGTTTAATAAACTAAACCCGCTTCTAAGGCTTGCATAAAAAGATAATTGAGTTTTTTCCTTAATGAAAGCTTCGAGCTTCAACCCTTCGCCGGGTTCGATTCTTCTTACTTTACGGTGAGGTATGCCAAGTACACTTTATCTAATCGATGGAAAATTTCCTCAAGGTGCGCTGTGTTCAAAGTATCGCTTGATTGAAAAAGGTACTGGCTTATTGAATCACTCCCATTCAATGGTTGCTGGTGGTTTAGAACTGATGTCGTACACCACTCGGTTGATGCCTCTTACTTTATTGATAATCTCAGACGATACTTTAGCAAGAAATTCGTGAGGAAGGGGCACCCAATCAGCCGTCATACCGTCCACGCTTTGAACCGCTCTCAGTGCTACGACGTGTTCATACGTTCGCTCATCCCCCATGACACCTACTGAACGAATCGGAAGGAAAATGGCGCCTGCCTGCCAAACATGTTCATACAGGTTATGCGATTTCAAAAGTTGAAGAAAGATGTCATCGGCCTGTTGAAGCATGGCTACCCGCTCTGGCGTAACCTCACCAAGAATTCTGATTCCAAGTCCCGGCCCTGGGAAAGGATGCCGATTCAAGATATCTGGATCGATTCCTAGTGTTGCGCCAACCACTCTAACTTCATCCTTAAACAAGGTATTAAGCGGTTCAACGACTTTCAGTTTCATATCTTCAGGCAATCCGCCTACGTTGTGGTGAGACTTAATGGTTACTGATGGGCCTTTTACAGAAACCGACTCAATCACATCTGGATAAATGGTGCCCTGTCCAAGCCAACGAGCGTCTTCCAAACCTTGTGCTGCTTCTTCGAAAACCTCAACAAAAATTCTCCCAATAACCTTACGTTTCTTCTCTGGGTCTTCCACTCCATTCAATCCATCATAAAAACGTGACGAAGCATCAATACCTTGAATATTTAACCCCATGTGGCGATAGGCATGAAGGACTTTGTCGTATTCGTGGTGACGGAGCAAGCCGTTGTTGATGAAAATACAATGCAAATTCTCCCCTATTGCTTTTTGAATCAGCACCGCAGCAACTGTGGAATCTACTCCTCCTGACAATCCCATTATGACTTTATCCTTACCCAGCTTTAAACGAAGAGCGTCAACAGTGCTTTCGACAAAGGCTTCCGGAGTCCATGTTCCGGTACAATGACAAATTCTTCGAAGAAAATTATGAATAAGCTGTTTGCCTTCGGTTGAATGGGTTACTTCGGGATGAAATTGAAGCGCATAAACCGGGAAATTTCGTAGCGCATAAGCAGCGTTAACCACCGAATCTGTTGAGGCCAGAAGTTCAGCATCATCAGGTAAATGAGAAATGGTATCGCCGTGCGACATCCATACCTGTTGATGAAGATCCATTCCATCAAAAAGGATATTCTCAGATGCAGCAACATTCAAAGCAGCACGTCCATATTCCCTATGAGCAGATTTTCCGACTTCTCCACCAAACTTTGAGGCAATCCATTGCGCTCCATAGCAAACCGCCAAAACCGGAATACCACAGGTTAAAGGATTGAATTTGAGTTGAGGGGCATCCTCATCGTGAATGGAAGCAGGACTTCCGGAAAGAATGACACCCTTCACAGACTCTTCTAAGGATATTTCAGAGTAAAAGGGATGAATTTCACAGTAAACGTGCTGCTCCCTAACTCTTCTGGCTATCAATTGGGTGTATTGGGAACCAAAGTCAAGTATGATTATTTTTTCCATGAGTATTATTAAGGTAATGAGACGTGGCTTGCGCTACTCGAATTCCATCCATTGCTGCTGAAACTATTCCTCCTGCATAACCTGCACCTTCTCCACAAGGAAAGAGGTTTTCTAAATCAGGATGAGCGAAGGAACTTGTTCTTGGAATTCGAATTGGAGATGATGTTCTGCTTTCCGGGGCTACTAACAGTGCCTCATTGGTATAGTAAGCTGGCATTTTCCTTCTCAACAACTTTAATCCTTGTAGAAGGGTGGCACTTACAATTTGAGGTAGTACCTCTGTAAGCTGTGTTGAGGTACAACCCGGCTGATAGGAAGAGTCCGGTAAAGTTGAGCTTGCGTGGCCTTCTACAAAGTCAACTAAACGCTGTGCAGGTGCTTTTTGGGCGCCACCTCCAGCTTGGAAAGCCCTTTGTTCAACTTCAGCCTGAAAATCAAGCATTTTTAATACATGATTACCCGGAACATCGGTTAGCCGAAGTTCCACAACCATTCCTGAATTTGCCCAGAAATTGTTTCGTTTTGAAGGCGACCAACCATTGGTTACTATTTCACCTTCGGCGGTAGCACAAGGTGCGATTATTCCTCCTGGACACATGCAAAAAGAATAAAAACCCCTATCAAGAGCCTGAAAGGCATAAGAGTAAGAAGCTGGAGGTAGATAATCGCCCCTAATTTCACAGTGGTATTGTTGACTATCGATAAGGAATTGTGGATGCTCTACCCTTACTCCTAATGCAAAGGGTTTAGCTTCAAGAGAGAGCTTATGCCTATGAAAGAGCCTAAAAACATCTCGTGCAGAATGGCCTGTTGCCAATATCACAGCATCGAAAGAGTGCCAAATTTGATTGAGTAATAAGTGTGTCACCGTTCCACCTTGCCACCGGATGTCCTGCAACTTCGTTTCGAACCTTACTTCGCCTCCACAGGATTCGATGTACTCCCTAATTTGATGAATTAGAATTGGCAATTTATTCGTACCGATGTGAGGGTGAGCTTCAATTAAAATCTCCGGCTTCGCACCAAAATGCACCAACCATTCGAGCACCTGCCTAATATTTCCACGTTTATCGGATCGAGTGTATAGTTTTCCGTCAGAATATGTTCCTGCTCCTCCTTCACCAAAACAATAATTTGACTCTGAATTTACTACGCCTTCCCTATTGAGATGAGCTAAATCGCGTCTTCGGGAACGAACGTCTTTGCCACGTTCAACAACTATTGGTTTGAAGCCTTGTTCAATTAAACTTAAAGCAGCGAAGTAACCGGCAGGACCAGCACCAATAACTGCAACTTCTCGTTTATCTGCTACCTGCTTTTCCAGCGGTTTTGAAACGGACTGTTCATAGAGTTGGTTAACTTCTGTTATCAACACTTTCAATTGATAAAGTGGTTGGCGACCTCTGGCATCAATCGAGCTACGAAGTATAAAAAAGCAAAAGCTGCCGGGTTTTAGGCCGGCAGCTTTTGCGACAGAATGCTCCAATAAGTTCGGGCGCGAATATACTTCCGGCCTTACGGAGATCTGTATTTCTCTCATTATACCTTTATCGTAGAAGCATTAAAGTAGTATCCTGACGGAAATTCGCGCGATCTGCTCCTTTGGCTTTTACCACCACTTGATACATGCCTTGAGGACATTCACCACCCGTGTTATTCACCTGACCATTCCAACCTTCATTTGGATCTGTACTTTCAAATACAAGATTTCCAAAACGATCAAAGATTTTCATGTTGAATGCCCCTAAAGACATTCCTACAGCACGATAAGTATTGTTCAGATTATCTTTTCCTCCTGGCGTGAACGCAGTAGGCAGGTACATAGTTGAAGGAAACAACGTACATGAAATATTAGAAGCAGAAGAGTCAGAAACAGTTCCTCCAGATTTACGAGCAATAACCAAGTAGCAGAAACCATCGAAGCTGATACCAAAACGCAGTGCGCTAGTATCGACAAAACTGGTATCTGTTGAAGAACCTATAAGGCTTAAAACTCCAGTTGTATTGTTTCTTTGGTAAACATCGTATTGAGCAACACCACCAGTTCCCCAATCGCTGTAACGAGTCCAACTTAAGTTTATGTCTCTATTAAACACCTTCTCAACTTGAGCATTTAACAGAATAGACTTACCAATATTGGAGTTGGTATTCACATTTCCACAAGTGTCGGTGTAACGAACGCGGTAAGAGTAAGAAGATGCCATTACATCGACGTTCAAGTCGCGATAGGTATTGGTAGTTCCACCAGTAATCACCTGGTAATTGGATACCCAAGGCTGATTATCCTGCTGACGGTCAATTACATAATTGTTTGCAGGGTTAGTAGTTGTTCCCCAGTTTACAACAATGTTATTAGCTCCGTAGTCAACCGTTACATTGGATAAATCAATTGGAGTTGTAGAAGCTGAAGATTGAGCAACAGCACAAGCACGGTTTGAGAACGAAGTAAATGTACCTCCTGTCATAATTGCTTCAACTATGTAGCAATAATCGCCTTCACACAAATTTGGGTCGCTGAACGTTGTCGAATTCCCAGGAACTGTAGTTAGGAAACTAGGTACTGCTGTTAATCCTGCCGCTCTATAAATTCGGTATTCCTGTACGCCACCAGTCCAACCGGTGTACGGGTTCCATGTTAACTGAATTAACCCGGGAGCGGAAGAAGATGCTTGTAAGTAGATACTAGAATGTATTGCTCCAGGAGCCGAGGACTTATTACAGACATCAAGAACATCTAAAGCGAATGAATAAGACTGAGTTAGGGTTGACGCTGTAACATCGGTATAAGCTGTATCGCCAATGGTGTTGGAAGTATGAAGTACCGTGAATCCTGAACCTGCGTCTCGACTTAAACGATAGCGGTCGAATTGGATAGCACTGGCATTATTCCAGGCAATTCTTACGCTTGTTGGGCCAATTACACTTACATAACGAATGTCGTTGTTAACTGGGGGGATAGTATCCCTAACCCTAACCATATTATTAACCAATGTGGTATCCGAACAGCCATTTTGGTCGCGAATTATCAAGTTTGGACTAAACTGACCAATGTTCTGATAAGTGTATGTTGCCGGATTAACAATAGCAGTGTCGTTAGTTAAAGTTGCATCACCGAAATCCCAACGATAAGTTTGAATAGGAGAACCGCCATTCACACCTGTAGCAGGATTACTGGTAGAAGTATAAGTAACAGGATCGCCGAAACAAATTACAGTATCATCCACTGAAAATGCAGCAGTTGGATGAGGATTAACTACTACCCTGTACCTCCAAGTGGTGTCTGCGGTACATCCCCTAGGGGTTACAATCCTTAGTTTAATAGGATAATTCCCAGGGTTGTTATATGTCTTGGTAGAATTTTGTTGGACAGAGGTAGTTAAATCTCCGAAATCCCATGTGTATTGTGAACCGGGAGTCAACGCATAAATAGAGGAATCTCTAAAATTGACAGTATGCGGGAAACAACCTACTGTGTCGTCGGCAGTAAAACGGAATCTCGGACTTGGGAATACTACAACTGAGTCATTTCTGGTAAAGACACAGAACCCATCGGTAGCAAAGAAGTTGATATTAAACTTGAATGAATCAACGGAAGTGTTAGTTGTATTCGGGAAACGGTAGGTTTTTGCATTCGTAACTCCAAGGTTATAGGCCGAAGAAGAACCATCTCCATAGCTAAATTGATAAGTTGTCAGGTTAGTGGAAATGTCTTGGAAAGTTACATTCAAAGGTTCACAACCACGGTTGTTAGTGATAACAAAGTCTGGCTGAGGTCCTTGAATCCGGATGTAATTGATTTTTTCAATGGTATCAACACAACCAAACTGATTTTCAATTATTAATCTGACAGATTTGCGACCGTTTGAAGTAAAAAGCTTAAGTATTGAGTCGGCGGTTGTTACTTGAGTGGTAATAATTGGAATTCCGCCAATAGTGTCAGTAAAGGTCCAAGTGTAACGAACCATGTTAGGAATGTTGCACTTCAATGTAACTACCCTCGGAGAGCAGTTAATCAACGTATCCTGTGTGCTAAAGTTTCCTGTAAGGATAAAAGGCGTAACTAAGCGTCGAATGGTATCGATACAGCCATTATCATTCGTCACTTGCAATACTACACGAAATGCAGCTTCTGTATTAGGTACAAATTGAGGATCACTCGCGGTATTCGAAGGGGTGAAGGTAGCTGCTCCGGCTGGGATAGTTGACCATGAGTAAGTAGTGGCAGAACCAATACCCAATGTGGAGGAATTAACCACTGATTGAGGTACACCCAAACAAACTGGAGTAATTGGAAGGCTAAAGTTTGCATTAGTTCCAACCATTAGCTGGTTAAAGGTTATTGTTCTAGAGCATCCTGAACCGGAAAGGGTTACTGAGATATCATAGAACCCAGGTTGAGTAAAGGAAATCGTTGGTGAAGCGGTTGTTCCTCCAGTAATGGTAACTCCACCATTAGGGCTGGTACTCCAAGCATAATTAGTTGGTGAACCTACTAGACTGGCAATTGCAAAGTTACCAGCATAATTTCCGGTAGCCTGATTGATACAGCCAAAAGTTCCGGAATGATTAATTCTTCCTTTAAATCCATTAACCGTTAGATATCCCGCTCTGGTAATTGAGTCACGGCAGTTAAGGTCGTTGACCACAATCTGACGCAAGCTATAAACACCAGGAGAGTCAACTACGATAGTTGGAAACCGCCCTGAAACAGTCTGAATAATGACGTTTCCAGCACCAAGCACACGCCAGATATAATTATAACCATTCTGATCCGTGGTTGTATTGATAGTGTTGCTTACACTTAGAGGAGTTCCTGCACAGAAAGGAGCAGGAGGTGTAGGATTAATGCCAAGTGCAAACTGGCGAATCTGAACGAAGGCTACCTGAGAGTCGGTTGACGAACATCCATTAGAATTGGATACTCTGAGCCTTACGTTATAATCCCCGAAAGCAGTATAGTTAAAGTTAGGAGTACGCTGGTTACTAGTGCCTAGAGTTCCTGTTCCTGCCGCATTGAAGAATGTCCATGCATAAGTATTAGTACCAGTTGTTGGAGTATCAGAAGTTAGTGAACTAAAGGCGACGCTAAATGGGAAAGTACAACTCTGGCGTGCAACACTTGGATTAATCTCAGCTCTTGGCCCTCTAACCCTGATGATAGCATTTCTGGAGGTATCAATATTACAAGTTCCTTGGTAGGACAAGGTTACATTATAGTCACCAGGCGTTGCAAAACGAACAACAACACGGTTGTTTCCAGTTGAATCGATATTAGAACCAGGAATGCTCCAAACAAATCCACCTGGCAGTGTTCCAACGTTATTGGTGGTATTATTAATACGAATAGGCTGATCAACGCAAATCAAAGCGGTGTCACCTAAGAAGGTGATTCCTGCTGGCTGGATGGCAAACCTTACTGTCGGCCTATTAATAATAGTAACAAAATTTGCAATGTTAAACACAATTCTCTCACAACCCCGACTATAAACACTCAGACGTACTCTGAAAACACCGGGAGTGTTATAGGTGACCGTTACCGGGCCTACCGTCGTAGATTTAATAATGGAATCGTTTTGACCTGGCAAATACCAAATCACAGAATCTACTGTAACTCCAGCAGGAACTGTAAGTGTTGGAGTAAAAGTGATGCTCACATCAGGAGGTAAACAACCTCCTGCTTGATTAGAAGTAACATTTCCTGTAATGTTCGGCGGAACTGCCACTGTACCTAATCTAACAAAGTTTGGAAGCGTTAAGGTTGACGCACAACCTGTTGAACTATTCGTAACTACAAGACTCACATTATGATTACCTGTAGTTGTGTAATTGAAACTAGGATTAGGCAAGTTGGAAGTGCCCAAAACAGTATTTGTTGGGCTAAAAAATGTCCATAAAAAAGTATTAGTGCCAGTGGTAGGCAATGTAGAAGTATGGTCAAAGTTGACGGTGTAAGGTGCTACACAAGCGTCTCTGTTGATAGCAGTCAAGTTAACCTGTGCCCTTGGCCCTAATACTGTGATTACACCATTACGGAAAGTCTCAGCATTACATCTTGCTGAATAAGCTAGACGAACATTGTATGTTCCTGGTGCAAGTGGTGTAATGACTCTCAATGAATCGGAAGTAGTACCACCAGCTAAACCTGGAATTGTCCAAGCCCAGGTTCCGGGGTAACCTGAAACATTGGGAGTGGTAGTGTTCACTAATGTAATCTGCGTACCGGAACAAATTGTTAATGTATCCTGTAAGGCATTAGTAATTGGATTTAAGACGCGGAAATTTACTGTTGGTCTGCGTTCTAAATTCATATAGCCAAGTTTATTGGCTATTTCTGTCTCGCAACCATTCCTGTAAACCCTTAACCTAACATTGAAAATTCCTGTATTGTTATACGTTACCACCGGGGAGGTAAGGGTAGAAGTTACAACGACAGGTGTGGTGGATCCAGGGAAATCCCAGCGAATAGAATCGAATGTATTGCCGTAAAGATTAAGAGCAGGAGTGAATGTTGCAGTTAAGTTAGGAGCTAAACATCCTGTAGTATCAGGAGTTGAGAAATCGCCATCAAAGCGTGCCCCTACCTGAGCAGTTCGGGTAGTGGTGAGCGTATTGGAGCAACCGTTATTGTCGGTTACCTGAACGTTGATGGGGATTAAACCATTCTGATTGAACCTTATGTTATTGGCTGTTGCTCCAGGGGTGGTAGTACCGTTGATGGTCCAGAAAACAGTTCCATTGATAGCAGGGTTTAAGCTGAACGATTTCACCAATACCGAATCGCAGGTTGTGAAGTTATCGTTTGGATTAACTACCAAGTTGAGTGTTGGTTGTGGGAAAACTGTTACACTCTTAACGACGTTACATGTATCGTTAGTTTGAGTAATAATCCTCATTCTGACCGTTTTTGGGCCTGGTGTATTCCACACTTTGCTGACAAACAAAGGATTACCCGCGTTAGAGGTAAAGTTTCCGTCATTGTCGAATTCCCAAAACACTTGTGCCGTAGGAGGCACATTTTGTCCTAAGAAGTTATAGAATGCGACTGGTTCACAGCGATTAATCGCAAAGACTGTAAAGTCAAGGTTAGGAGGGCATTGTGCCACTGCCTGAGAACCGAATCCCATCACACCGAGCAAAAGCATAAGAAATGCGGACTGCCGGTACACCCATTGGATTGCAGCGTTTGTTTCGTAGATGTATTTCACCAATATCAGATTTGAAGCACCCAAAACTAAAGATTTATGCGGTTAAGAGAATAAGAACTTTCTACTCTTAGCTTAAATATCATCTTTCGAAGTGTTAAACGTTTGTGAAGACAGCTTATTCTTACTGATTTTCAAATAGTTACGTTTAACCTTAACTTATTTGCCCATGCTTCAATATTGAAAGATTACTCCCCCTAATATTTTACTTAACCTTCTTTTCTCTTCTTCCAGAATCCTTTGTGCAGAAAGAATCACTTCTATTTCAACCTCTGAGGTTAAATGTTTCAACTCTTCTTGATTCTCTCGGATTAATCGTTCTACTTTTCTTAGGCTTAACCATTGGATGGTTCTATCTATTGTGTTAGGCACTGTATCCTCGGGTTGTTGAATAGCAATTTCATGTTTCTTTAGCCAGTTTGGGCTTAATGCATGCAGTTGGCTAAGCATATCGATGATAAAATTGCTAATTGCCTCGTCCTGGTTTTGAAGTAAGTCTTCAGTACGGATAACCGGAGTTTGGTTGCCTCGTTGTAAAAAAAGTTCCATCAGAAACTTAACCTGAACATTTTTCCACTCAACTTCTCTCAGTGAAGCCAATACATACTGCTCTACGCTGTATTGTTCATTATAAAGTATATGCGGATAAGACAGCAATAAGCGAAGCAATTCTAACTCACTGGTCTCTTCCGGATCTACTACTGTCTCAGTATTTTTTTGGCGAACAAGTACCGGACGATTTGCCACGCTATCCGATTCTTCTTCCTTGCCAAGGTTTCTTACGGTTATTTTTCGTCGTTCCTTGTTTAGCTCTTCCAGTACCAATGCTTCATCAGCATGAAAATGCCTGGCTACTTCCTGCCCGTAAAATGCCCTCATAAGTGGATCGGGAGCCATAGCTACCAAGCGGATGAGTTCACGCATGAGGTTCATCCTTGCAAGGGGATCTAACTCTTGCTTATGAGGGTGAACGGCCAAGTAAAACTTTAAGACATCAAGGCGATTCTCTTTGAGGTACTGGCTGATGTCGATATCCGGTTTTCGGCTGAAGGAATCCGGGTCTTCTCCCTGGGGTAATAAAACGGCTGAAACTTCAAAGCCCTCCGTAAGCAACAATTCGAAAGCCCTTAGGGTTGCTTTAATCCCGGCATTGTCTCCATCATAAACTACGAGCACTCGTTTAGTGAGGCGATGTAGAATACGAGCTTGTTCTTCAGTGAGTGAAGTTCCAGAAGAAGCAACGGAATGCTCGCACCCGGCTTGGTGAAGGCTAATAACGTCTAAGTAACCTTCTGCCAGAATGACTTCGTCTAATTGGCGAATGGCTTTTTTAGCCTGAAACAATCCAAACAGAATTTCACTCTTATGGTAGAGCTCTGACTCTTTGCTATTGAGGTATTTAGGCTCGTTCTTGTCGGCAGAAAGTGTTCTTGCACCAAAACCTACTACTTTACCTGAAAGGTTGAAGAAAGGAAAGACTACCCTTCCGTGAAAATAATCGATAGCCGGACGATCATCATTCTTTAAAGCAAGTCCAAGTTGAACAAGGTGTTCTGTTTTGTACCCTCCCTCGTTGGCGGCAGCAAGCAAGGCTTTTCGTCCTTTGGGAGCATAACCTAACCCGAATTTCTCTAACATGGAAGGCTGAAGTCCTCGCTCGCGGAAGTAAGTAAGTCCTATGGATTGTCCTTCGTCGGTATGGTGAAGACTGTCTTGAAAGAATCGCTGGGCGAAGGCATTGACCAACATCAGACTATCTCTCAGCGATTGTTGCTCCAGCTCTTCGCTGCTGACATCGGCTTTGGTTTCTTCTAACTCGATACGGAATCGTTCGGCGAGAGTTCGAAGTGCTTCCGGATAACTAAGCTTATCATGCTTCATTAAGAAGCCAACCGCATCGCCGCCTTCTCCGCAACCAAAACATTTAAAAATACCCCGCGCAGGCGTAACCATAAACGAAGGCGTTTTCTCGTTGTGAAACGGGCACAATCCGGTGAAGGAAGCTCCTTTTTTCTTTAGCCTGACATAATCGCCTACTACGTCCTCAATCCTAACGGATTGCATAAGGCGGTCTATGGATGCTTTTGTAATCACCGGTTGTTAGTTACTGCTATTCTAGGAAAAAGATAAAGGCAAAAATGGAGGATTAGTTTTAAGCTAATTGAAGAAGACCTAGAAGTTAACGGACTTTCACCCTTTTCTACCGATACCGAATGGGTTTAGGGTTAGCTACTAAAAACCATGGAGCTGCGTTAATTTCTGTTGTTCAGCCTGGATTAGATTAAAAGCTTAGATTAAAAATAATCGGCAATGCCTGTAAGCTGCTCGCGTGAGGGGGACGAAGGGCGTGCGAAGCACGGTGCCGGCAAGGGCAGCGCGGGAAGGTCTGTTACTCTACAGTATTTCAGAAGCCCTTGCCGGTACGGAACCCCGGAGGAGCCCGACCCCTGCCGATGGATGGCAGGTTGAACATTGCTAAATAAAAGAAAATAGTACTCCTGCCAGCCATTACCGGCAGGGGGCACGCCCAAAAAAATGTAATTCTGTTATGTTTGCACGCCCCAACCGTTTCATCACCTCTTCCCTACTCTACCATGCGACTGCAATCCATTGAAATCAAAGGTTTCAAAAGCTTCGGCGATAAAGTAACGGTACATTTTACCGATGGGGTAACCGGCATAGTAGGCCCTAATGGCTGTGGAAAATCGAACATTGTGGACGCCATTCGTTGGGTGCTGGGCGAGCAAAAAACCCGTATGCTGCGCTCCGATAAAATGGAAAATGTGATTTTCAACGGTACAAGAAGCCGAAAGCCGGGAAATCTGGCAGAGGTTTCCCTCACTTTTGATAATCACAGCCGGAAAATAGCAACCGATTTCGGCGAAGTAACCATCACTCGGAAGTTGTATAGAAGTGGCGAAAGTGAATACCTCATCAATCAGGTGCCGTGCAGACTTAAAGACATAACGACGCTTTTCTTGGATACCGGTATCGGGGCAGACTCCTATGCAATTATGGAGTTGAAAATGATTGATGAAATTTTGAACGACCGCGAAGGTTCACGAAGAACCTTATTCGAGGAAGCCTCAGGTATTGCTAAGTATAAAGTTAGAAAGAAGGAAACGCTGGCAAAGCTGGAAGACACTGACCAAGACCTGGCCAGGGTAGATGACATTCTGTATGAAATAGACAAGAGTAGTAAAACCTTGCAAGCGCAAGCTAAGAAAACCGAGAAGTATTACGTGTTACGGAACGAATACAGACAAGGAAGCTTGGATCTTGCGGCCCTCAACCTGGTAAGTTGGAAGTCGCGCCTTAGTGGATTGCAGCAAGAAGAGCAACAGGCCCAGGACGAAAGAACCCGGTTAAATGCCAGGAGTCATCAGATGGAAGCTGAAGGAGAGCAAGTAAAGCTGAAAAGCCTGGAAGCCGAAAAACTTTGGCAAAGCAGACAAAAGGCTACTCAAGAACATGTTCTTACGATTCGAAATTATGAAAGCGAAAAAAAGCTGCTTAACGAACAGCTTAAAACCTTGGGTGAAAAGCAATCGGTGCTAAGCAAAGGGCTTTCTGATGACAAACACCATTCTGTAGCCCTTAGCAAACAAATTGAAGGGTTAACTACTCATATAGAAAACGAAAAAGCATTTAAAGAAGATGCGGAAGCGAAATGGGAAGTTTTAAAAACCAAAAGTGAATCTGGCAAAGCTGAAGCACGGGAAGCGCAGCAACAGTTGGAACAAGAACAAAAAGCACTGAAAGAGCTGACGCTACAAGTTCATCAAACAGAGAAAACGTTGGCAGTTCAGAAGATTCAGCGCGACTCCTTATTAGACGAGATAAAACGACAGGAAACTGAAACCGGTAGCCGACAAAGTGAGTTAACCCATTTTGATGAACAAATTGCAGCCTTGGAAAAGGAAGTGATTCGATTAGAAAACGACCTGGGAGTGTTGCGATTTGAAGAACTGGCACGTGAGCAACAAATAGAATTGCTTCAACAAAAATTAGAAGAGACCCGCGAACAGCTTGCTGAAACTACCCGTATCTATGATGCCAAACGAAATGAACACGAACTCCTCCGGGCTATGGTAGAAAGCTTGGAAGGGCATACCGAGTCGGTTCGGTTTCTTAAGAAACAGCAGAACTGGGCCAGAAACCCGCAATTTCTTTCAGATATTCTTAGCGCTAAAGAACCATGGAAGGCTACCATAGAGGCCTACCTTGAACCGGTTTTGAACTACTTGGTAGTTCAGACTTTTACCGAAGCCAGGGCAGGCGTCTTCCTGCTTCAAAATCAACAAAAAGGCCGTGCACATTTTTTTGTTGCACAAGACAGTATTGGCACTCAGCAATTGCCGGATGTTGAGGGTTATGTACGTGCGGTGGAGGTGGTAGAAACCGACAAGCCCTTTACTGGTTTGATTCAACAACTGCTGGGGCATGTTTATATTTCGAAAGAAGCGAGGGAGCAGTTCAATCCGGAATCAGAAGCCCTACTTAAGCAGGTTAAAGGAGCTGTAGTTTTGCATCCAAACGCGCACTTTTCCGGAACTCTCAACAGCCTATCGGGTGGCTCTACGAACGCATTTGAGGGAAAACGACTTGGTAGAAAGCGCAATATGGATCAGTTGGTGAGGGAAATCGACGAACTTGGTTCGAAGGTTGGGCTGCTAAAAGCCAACGGTGAGAACTTGAGTCAGCAGTTGGATGCCGCAAGAAAAAGCCTTCAGAAACAGGCCATCGAAAAATTGCATCAAGATATTCAGCGAAAACATAGCCAATTGGCTGTTTTCCGCAGCCAGAAAGATCAATTTGCCCAGTTTATCGCTGGAGTTCAAGACCGAATAGGAAGCCTTCAAGCTAAATTAGACGAATGCTTACACTTTATTGAGCAAGAAGAACCTCGGTTTACACAAGCTCAGCAAAGCCTTATCCTTGCACAAAGTGGATTAGAAAAAATCCAGCTTTCCAGTGCTAACTTATTGGAAGAACAACAAAAGCTATCCGCAGAGGCCAATGCCACTCAAGTGAGGGCACTTCAACTAACGAATCAATACGACAATACACTCAAGGATTTAAACTTCAAACAGCAACAATTAGAATCAATCAGCAAACGAATTGAGCTTAACGGCAAAACACTGGAAGAAACGGATGCTGCTTTTAAGGCATTGGTAATGTCTCCTGAGTTAAGTGACGATAAACTGCTCAGTTTGTATGAAGAGAAAGAAGGGCTTGAAGCCGGAGTCAAGGAAGCTGAAGAAGCTTGGCTTGGACATCGGAATGCGTTGGATACCTTAGAGCAGGACATGAGGCTGAATAGAAAACAGCGGGAACAAATGGATGAACTGCTGATGCAAATTAGAGAGAAGAATAATCAGGTTCTTTTACAGCGCAACAGCCTGCTTGAGCGACTTAGTGTTGAGTTTGAAGTTGCGGTTGAAGACATCCTTGACAGGCCTTTTCCAGAAGATGCCGATGAAGAACGCCTTCGTTTGCAAGTGGGTAATATGAAGGAAAAGTTAGACAACTTCGGCCCGATAAACCCCATGGCCGTTGAAGCGTATCAGGAAATTAGCGAACGGTACCAGTTCATTAGTGCCCAAAGAGAAGATTTGCTTCAAGCTAAACAGTCGTTATTGGATACTATAAAGGAAATAGACGATACGGCAAGAGAACGCTTTATGCTCTGTTTCCAAGCGGTGAGGGAAAACTTTATTCGTGTATTCAGGTCCTTGTTTACAGAAGAAGATAATTGTGACTTAGTGCTGGTAGAACCTGAAAATCCGTTAGAATCACCCATTCAAATTACGGCTAAACCCAAAGGAAAGCGCCCGTTAACCATCAACCAACTTTCGGGAGGTGAAAAAACCCTAACGGCGATTGCATTGCTTTTTGGTATTTACCTGTATAAACCTGCTCCCTTCTGTATTTTTGATGAAGTGGACGCTCCTTTGGACGATACCAACATTGATAAGTTCAACCGGATTATTCGCAAATTTTCCGAGGAATCGCAGTTTATCTTGGTTACGCACAACAAACGTACAATGGAGACTACGGACGTTATTTATGGAGTTACTATGGTAGAACAAGGGATTTCACGGGTTGTTCCGGTAGATTTGCGCCACTTAGTTTAACGTATGATTCTTTCTGACCAACGCATTCTTGAAGAAATAGAAGCCGGACGCATAGTAATTGAGCCTTTCGAC
>CALSBM010000067.1:0-18198 GCA_943373175.1 Chitinophaga pinensis
ATTTATTCTGTTTGCTCTTTCAGCAGCATCTGCAGGTGCTGAAGTCGCTTTTTTTTCCCTTTCTGCCAATCAAATGGAAGAGCTTGAGGAAGAAGAAAATAGCAACTCCGCAAGAGTGATTCAGTTGGTCAGGCATCCTAAGCAACTTCTTGCTACTCTGCTGATTTTCAACAACTTCGTGAACATTAGCATCGTCATGGTTTCGTATCTGATAACTTTCAGACAACTAAACCTTACGGTTGAGCCTTGGCTAGCGTTTGTTATCCAGACTGTGTTGGTGACTGGCCTTTTAGTGTTATTCGGAGAAGTTTTGCCTAAAGTATTTGCTGCAAATCAACCGGTCAAGGTTGCCCGAACCATGGCTGTGCCGGTAGCATTGCTAAGCAAGCTGCTTTATCCCATAGCCTCGGTTATGACTCATTCTACCAGCTTCTTCGATAAGCGCTTTCAGCCTCGCCAGCAGCAAGTCTCTATCGATGAGCTTAACGATGCTATCGACATTACTTACGACCGGATAGACACTGAGGAAGAAAGGGACTTGTTGAAAGGGATTGTTAATTTCGGAAATATCTCTATCAAGCAAATCATGCAGCCAAGAACAGCCATGGTTGCTATTGATGAAGAATCTACTCCCGAGGAAATCATGAGTCTTATTAAAGAATCCGGTTTTTCAAGAATACCTGTGTACAAAGAAAATGCTGATAACATTTCCGGGATTCTTCATGTTAAAGACTTAATTCTGGCAGAAGACATGCAGAACTGGCAAAAACATATTCGCAAAGCGTTTTTTGTCCCGGAGAAAAAGAAAATTGATGAGCTTTTTAAAGATTTCAAAACCAAGCGGCTACACATGGCAATTGCCGTGGATGAATACGGCGGTTGCGCCGGCTTAGTTACTCTTGAAGATATTCTGGAAGAGGTAGTGGGAGAGCTGATGGATGAGTTTGATGAGCACGTCAACGACGTTGTGCAAGTTGGAGAAAATATTTGGGAGATGGAAGGCCAAGTGATGCTCACAGATTTAGCGAAAGCACTTTCTTTGGAACAAGATACTTTTGATGATTATCGGGGGGATGCTGATTCCGTAGCGGGTCTTATGATAGAACTTCATGGTGAAATTCCTCCTGCTTCTACCCGAATTGAAAAAGAGAATCTGATTTTTATTGTGCTGAATGCTAATAACAGAAGGATAGAACGGGTTAGGGTAGAATTGAATCAAATTGTATGAAGATAAAAAGTAGATGGTTGTTAGCCATAGCAGGGTTGTGTGCTTCTCTTCTTACGTCGTGCGACGATGAGGAAGCGTTAAGTTTTTCTGCCAAACCAAGAGGCTATTTCCGAATTACCTTACCGGCACCTGCGTATCAAAAGTTTAATTCAGAGTGCCCATTCGAATTCAAGTATTCTCAGTTAGCACAAATGATTAAAGCAGATGGGCCTAGAGCTCAGAATTGCTGGTATAATATTGTGTATCCGAACATGAAAGCCACTGTTTACCTCAGCTATAAATCCATTAAGGCGAAAGATGAACTTGAGCAAGCTCTCGCCGACTCTTATAAAATTACTTTTAAACATACTTTACGTGCTCAAGGAATTCAGGAGTCCAGAATTACTAAACCAAAAGAGCGTGTTTTTGGACTTTTATACGACGTTACCGGAAATTCTGCTTCCAACTTTCAGTTTGTCTTAACCGACAGTCTTCAGCATTTTCTTCATGGTTCCTTGTACTTCTATTCTGCTCCTAACGCAGATTCCCTTAAACCGGTTTCGGATTACATCACTCGGGATCTGGGAATTCTTCTAGACTCTTTTCGCTGGAAATAATTTCATGGAGGCGCCTGGTGTACTTCAACAAGACATCACTTACCTCAAAGGGGTAGGGCCGCAAAAGGCTCAACTTCTGACCGAATTACTGGGTATCAGTAAATTCGGAGACTTACTTTTTTACTTTCCTACCAAGTTTTTAGATCGTTCTCGATTTTATACCGTAGCAGAAGTTGAAGATGGGCTACCCTTTGTACAACTGAAAGGGAAAATACATCAGCCCGAAATTATTGGGGAAGGAAAGAAACGCAGGCTCAGAGCAGCTTTTACTGATGGAACCGGAACGATAGAGCTGGTTTGGTTTCAATACATCAACAGCATTCTCAAAAATCTGAAGCCCGGAGAGCAATATGTGGTTTTTGGACGACCTGCATTCTATCGGTTTTCCTTCAGCATGGCTCATCCGGAAATTGAGCTTGTTTCCCAGATAAAGCCTGAACGGATGAATGGATTTATCCAACCTGTTTACCCCGTACCTGAAAAACTTAAAGCCCGAGGAATTGACAATCATTTTTTTATAAAAGCTATTGAGCAAGTACTGCCTTTAGCTGCCGGGAACTTGTCGGAGACACTTCCACCTTCAATAATTAACGCTTGGCGGTTTCTTTCCCGTTCTGAGGCATTAAGAAACATGCATCGTCCTAATACTTATAAAGAAGCTGAGAATGCAAGGCGAAGATTCAAGTTTGAAGAGCTTTTCTATTTCCAATACAACTTAGTAAGGCAAAATAAGCTGGCTAAGAAGTTGGAAAATGGAATTGTCTTCGGCAAAATAGGCGATCATTTCACCCACTTCTACAATAACCAGCTTCCTTTTGAACTCACCAATGCTCAGAAAAAAGTGCTGAAAGAGATACGCCAAGATGTACGGCAAGGCCGCCAAATGAACCGGCTCGTTCAAGGAGACGTAGGTTCCGGTAAAACGGTTGTTGCTCTATTGACCATGCTCATGGCCATCGACAATGGATACCAGGCTTGCTTGATGGCGCCTACCGAAATTTTAGCAAGGCAGCATTTTCTAGGAATCTCCGAATTGCTAACCGGAAGTGCAATTAACATAGCCTTCCTGAGTGGTTCAACCAAGCAGGCAGAAAGAAAAAAGCTTCTTCTCGCACTCGAAACGGGCGAATTGAATATACTTATCGGCACCCATGCATTGATTGAGCCACAGGTAAAGTTTAAAGCGCTGGGTCTTGCTGTTATCGATGAGCAGCACCGGTTTGGAGTGGAGCAGCGGGCTAAATTGTGGGAGAAAAGCCATCCGGCTCCTCATATTCTGGTTATGACTGCGACTCCTATTCCCAGAACTTTGGCGCTCACCGTATATGGCAACCTTGATCAAAGCATCATCGACGAACTTCCTCCGGGAAGAAAGCCTATTAAAACAATGATGCTAAGTCAAGAAGAACAGGCGAAGCTGTTTTACTTTATTCGTCAACAAATAAAGGAAGGTCGCCAAATTTATATGGTGTATCCGCTGATTGAAGAAAGTGAAAACTCCGATATGAAGAACCTTTATGCCGGATTTGAGGCTGTATCTGCGGCTTTTCCTATCCCGGAATTTCAGGTTTCTATCGTTCATGGAAAGCTGAAACCGGATGAAAAAGCACAAGAGATGAAACGGTTTGTTGAAGGCAAAACCCAAATAATGGTTTCAACAACGGTGATTGAAGTTGGGGTTAATGTGCCTAACGCCAGTGTGATGGTGATTGAAAATGCAGAACGGTTCGGATTGTCTCAGTTGCACCAGTTGAGGGGTAGGGTTGGAAGAGGGGCAGACCAGAGCTATTGCATTTTGGTTCATGGTGAAAAACTCGGCAATGATTCCAGAAAGCGACTTCGAACTATGGTAGAAACCCAGGATGGGTTTAAAATAGCAGAAGTCGATTTTGAGTTGAGAGGTCCCGGCGATCTCGATGGCACTGCTCAGAGTGGTTTTGCCCAGCTTTCTGTTGCTAACCTATTAACCGACCAAGACTTACTCATCAAAGCGCGTAATTTGGTGTTTGAGTGGATGGATAATGAATCCCAGTTTCAGGATGAAATTCAGTTTGTGGACCGAATCCTGAACAAGCAAAGTTCAGGTAAATACTCATTTCGAAACATATCTTAACCATTAACCCTTTACTTTCAGCAATTCTTCAACCTTGATGCTTCAACTTTTAACCGGAACTGTATTCAAATCCACTGGTAGTCATTACAAGGTAGTGGACGAGGAAGGACAGGAGTACGTATGCATTGTAAAAGGAAAAATGCGGATGGAAGGTTGGAAGAGTACCAACCCGGTAGCGGTTGGAGATAAGGTTGATTTTAAACTGCAAGCCGATGGACCGGCAGTGATTCACCACATCCACGAAAGAAAAAACGCCATTATTCGAAAAGCTACTAACCAATCGAAACAGAAACACACCTTAGCAGCTAATCTGAATCAGGCAATTATTATTGCAACACTGGTTGAGCCGAGGGTCTCTGAGGGATTTATTGATCGCTTTCTGGTGACTTGTGAAGCGTATGATGTTTCGGCAATCATCGTTTTCAATAAAACCGATTTGTTAGGAGAAGAACTTGGTGAAATCTTGGAAAGCATTGCCGACATCTACCGGAATTGCGGATACCAGGTTCTTACTACCTCAGTGCTAAAGTCGCTTGGACTTGTTGAATTGAAAGCCTTAATGGAACAAAAAACCACCATGCTTAGCGGATTCAGTGGAGTGGGGAAGTCTAGTTTAGTTAACACCCTTTTTCCCGAACTCAACCAGAAAACAGCCGCCATATCCGGCTTTTCAGGGAAAGGAAAACACACCACTACGTTTGCGGAAATGTTTGAACCAGAACCTGGACTTCGTATCATCGACACACCCGGAATCAAGGAACTGGGACTAATCGACATCTCCGGACCAGAAATCGCGCATTTTATGCCTGACTTAAAGCCGTTTACCAAGCTTTGTCGTTTTCATAATTGCAGCCATACTCATGAACCGGGTTGCGCACTCAGACAAGCAGCCGAAGAGGGTGAAGTTGCCGACAGCCGTTATGCCAGTTATCTATCCATGTTAGCCAACGAAGATCAATATCGTTGAGATTGTAACATATTTCCGCTGCCGGCTGTTTATTCTAGGCAGAACGCAACTTGCTGGCTGCTTACCTTTGTAATCTTATGGCTTTAATGCTACAGACTATACCCGGAATGGCGGAATCTACTCCATTTCCGTTTGTTATTGCCGGGCCATGTGCAGCGGAATCTCGCGAACAAGTGTTGCAAATTGCTCGCGCCTTAGCAGCAGCCGGGGGTGTGCATGCTTTGCGTGCCGGAATCTGGAAACCCCGTACCCGACCGGGTAGTTTTGAAGGCCTGGGTGAAGCCGCATTGCCTTGGTTGAAGGAAGCCTCTCAAATCACTGGCTTGCCGGTTTGGGTCGAAGTAGCTCATCCTGTTCATATTGGATTAGTGTTAGAACATGGTATTCAAGGTGTTTGGATAGGCGCGAGAACTACCGTGAATCCATTTATGGTAGATGAACTTGCCAATGCTTTGGCAGACACCAACCTTCCTGTTCTGGTAAAAAATCCCGTAAATCCAGATCTTGAACTTTGGACTGGAGCACTTGAACGGCTTAATAGAAAAGGAATCAATAGGATTGCCGCCGTACATCGTGGGTTTTCCGGATTCGAGAAAACCGTTTACCGCAACAGCCCAAATTGGCAAATTCCTATCGAACTCAAACGGCGCTTCCCGGATTTACCCATTCTTTGCGATCCCAGCCACATTTGTGGGCATACAGAACTAATTCCCGAAGTAGCTCAAACTGCACTTGACCTTGGTTTCGACGGGCTTATGATAGAATCTCATCCGGATCCTATTAACGCTTTCAGCGATGCCCTTCAACAACTAAAGCCGGAACAGCTTGCGGCTATGTTGCAACAATTAGTGGTTAGAATTTTTAAAGTTCCCCAAGGATTGGCATCGGTAAAGCTGGAAAGCCTTCGATCTGAAGTTGACCGTCTCGATACTACGCTGATTCAGGTACTCGCTCAACGCCTTAAAACCATCGAGGCGATTGGTAAACACAAACTCGAACATGAACTTCCCATCTTCCAACCTGAGCGCTGGAATCAGGTTTTGCTTCATGTGCGTTCTATTGCCTCAGAACTTGGCGTAGAGCCAGCCTTTGTAGAAAGGATTTTTCACTCTATTCATCAGGAATCGATAGAAAAGCAAAAAGCGGTATTCAGAGTTTCTGCGGTTAAATCCCATGGCTAAATTTCTTCTTACAGATCAAAACGTTGCAGCTTCTGTACTTCCTAAGCTGCCAGAGTTACAACAACTTCCTAACTGTATTCTTGAGCCGGGCGAAAGCGTAAAATCGGCTCGTCAGCTTCTAAAAGTATGGGACTGGTTAGCCGATCAAGGTGCAGGAAAAGCGGATACGCTAATAGCTTTAGGTGGTGGAACTATACTTGATCTTGCAGGTTTTGCCGCATCGACCTTTAAGCGGGGCATTCAGATAAATTACTTTCCTACAACCTTGTTGGCGATGGTCGATGCCGCTCATGGAGGAAAAACCGGAATTAACCTAACTGCCGGAAAAAATTTAGCAGGCTTGATTCTACAACCTGTTCCTGAAGTGCATTTTCAGATAGATTGGCTGCAATCGCTACCCGAACGAGAGCTCCGATCAGGTTGGGTAGAGCTGTTCAAACATGGAATAGTTCGTGAGTTTGGACTTGCACTTTGGATGGAGACGTGTAGTTTTAAACAGTTACCGCCCCTTGATATCTTGGAAAGAGGCATTGCAATCAAAAATGATGTGGTTAGTCGGGATCCCCACGATCACAACCTCCGGCAAATTCTGAATTTTGGGCATAGCATCGGCCATGCAGTAGAAGCGGCCTCACATCTAACCGATAAGCCGTTGTTACACGGTGAAGCGATTGCACTGGGCATGATTGCAGAAGCGTATATCAGCCATCATGGTCACCGCTTGAGAGAACCTTCCATGTCGTTTGTAGTTCGCAAGTTGTTGATGGAATTCCCAGATCTAAGACCTCGTATTTCCTTCGAGGAACTTAAACCATTTCTTTTTCAGGATAAGAAAAACCAAGCTGAATCATTGCGAATGAGCCTGATGCGTTCGCTGGGTGAAGCAGATTGGGCTGTTGAGGTGTCGTTAACCCTCGCGAGAAAATCCTGGGATTTCGTTCGCAGTCTTTGGCCCAATGCGTAGTTGCATTGAAATTCAACTTCCACCTTCCAAAAGCCTGGCTATTCGTGCGTTGGCCTTAGAATATATTAAAGCTGTTGAAATCGGAGCTCAAGAATTGTCAACTTCCTTCAATTCTAACTGGCCCGACGATGTTCAAGTAATGCATCGAGGAGCGGAAGGCTTGCTTCAACAATCCGACGAAATCTTCCTTCAAGAAGCTGGAACACCGGCTCGAGTACTCTTGGCTTTGGCGGCTGCTACAACTCGCAAACGTGTTCTTTTTCATGCATTGAATAGTCTTCAAAAGAGGCCATTTGATGAATTGTTTGAAGCATTGGAGGCATTTGGAGCTAATATTACTCTTTCAAATACTTCTTACGGCTGGCCGGTTTCAATTGAACCATCATCCCTTCAATTACGGCCTGTTTCCCTGGCTATGGACAGAAGCTCGCAGTTTGCTTCCGCTCTTTGTCTGCTTTCTTATGCACTCCGGCAACCGCTTGAACTTCGTTTTACAACACCGGCAGTTTCGACTACCTATTTGAGGATGACACTCGACATGCTGAAAGAAGTTGGGGTTGAAGTTCATTGGAACGATAGTGGACTTCGTCTTCAGCATCAGAAGGAAATTGTTCGAGAAAAAGTGAAGGACTGGCCAGCAGACTGGTCTTCCGCAGTGTTTTTTTGTGCTGCTCGTATATTCTTACCAACGCATCAAGATTTGATGATTCAAGGGCTTGAAGAGCCTGAATCACAACCCGATGGTGCAATTCTTTCTTTACTCAAGCCGTTGGGTCTTGTTGCCTCCGTTAGCAGTTTTGGAATTTTGCTGCAACTGGATGAAGTGAATGTTCAGGGAAAGGAATTTAACTTCAATCTCACAGATTGCCCCGATTTGGTTCCAGCATTAGTGATGGCTTATGCGCTAAAAGGAGCCCATTTAACCCTTTCCGGAGTAAGTCATCTGGTGCATAAAGAGTCGAATAGGTTGCAATTGCTACAGGCGAACCTTAAAGCGTTAGGTGGCAATCTACTAGTTGAGCATGAGAAGGTTATGGTTAAACCTTGTTCGAATCCGCTTCCGGCTTCAGTCAGTTTCGTTACGGGAGGCGATCATCGCATCTTAATGGCCATGGCATTGGTGAGTTTGTTGAATGTTCAGGTTAATGCCAACGAACCGCATTGCGTGACGAAAAGCTTTCCCTATTTCCATCGTGAATGGGCTAAATTGTGTCCACTATGGCTGGAAACACTTTCGGAGTAAACTTCAGTATCACCACATTTGGCGAAAGCCATGGGCCAGTCATTGGCGTGGTGGTTGACGGCTGTCCCGGGAATTTGGATTGGGATGAAGCGCTAATTGATACCCTGATGGCCAGGCGCCGACCGGGGCAGTCGGTTTACAGTACCGCCCGCCAAGAAACTGATCAGGTAGAGCTATTGTCGGGAGTGTTTGAAGGGAAAACTACCGGTGCGCCTATTGCGATGCTAATTCGGAACTCAGATGCTCGATCTGGCGATTACGAAGCATTGAAGCAGTTGTATCGTCCTTCACATGCCGATTTCACTTGGGAACAGCGTTACGGCCACCGCGATTACCGGGGAAGTGGACGAAGTTCAGCTCGCGAAACTGCTGCGCGGGTGGCAGGTGGAGCGGTTGCCATGATGTGGCTCAGGAATCAGAATATTAGCATTAAAGCAATGGTTAGCGGAATTGGGACGATTGATTTGCCTGGCGATCCGAGCCAGTTTGACCCTGACGCAGCGTTGCTAAGTCCAATTTATTGTCCGGATGTTGCTACTTCCAAACAGATAGAAGCAGACATTTTAGCAGCTAAAGAGGCGGGCGATTCGTTAGGTGGACGCATTTTTTGCCGGATTGATGGTTTGCCTTCCGGTATTGGAAATCCGGTTTTTGATAAACTTGAGGCGCGACTTGCTCAGGCTATGCTAAGCATTAATGCGTGCAAAGGATTTGAATCGGGAAGTGGATTTGCTGGAAGTTACGAACGCGGCAGTATTCATAACGATGCCTTTTATCGGGATGAAGATGGTGCCATCCGAACGAAAACCAACCGCAGTGGGGGCATTCAGGGCGGAATTAGCAATGGAATGCCAGTGACTTTCCGGGTGGCATTTAAACCTACGGCGACCATTCAGCATGAACAGCAAACCGTGAATCGCGAAGGCCAGGAGGTTGTGTTAAGTGTAAGTGGCCGCCATGATCCTTGCGTAGTTCCTCGGGCGGTCGTTATCGTGGAAGCCATGGCCGCTCTGGTAGTAGCTGATTTGCTGAAGGACGTAAAGAGGTTGTAATTAGTCAAGAGGTATATTGATGGATTTGGGAAGGTTCAGCCGTGTTTCTGTTGTAGTTCTTACAAGAGTCATTTTGATGATCCTTTTGGCGTCTTGGCTACCTGGCTGTGATAAAGCCGACAGCAGTAATCAACTAAACCACAACCATCATTTCATTAAAGCAATTGATTTATCTTCATATCCTGAAATATCCCAAAGTAATTCACCGTATTTTGATAGTGAAGGCAATGCTATTGATTTAATTGATTTTGTAAAAGCAAATCATGTAAATACGATTCGATTACGATTATGGGTTAATCCTTCTACACCGAATTCCGGATTAGACGAGGTTGCAGTATTTTCCGAACGTCTTCATGCTAAAGGATTCAAGATTTGGCTAAGTCTCCATTATTCTGATCATTGGGCTGACCCGGCCAGCCAGCAAACGCCGGGTATATGGCAAACAGCTTCTTTTAAGTCATTAAAAGACAGTGTCTTCAACTATACGCGAAATGTGATGAATAGAATTAATCCGGAATACATTCAAATTGGCAATGAAATTAATTCCGGTATTCTTCATCCATTTGGTAATATTGTTAATAATGAATTACAATTTTATGAATTACTTAAAGAAGGAATTCGTGCAGTAAGAGTAAGTAGCAATTCTACCAAAATAATTCTTCATTATGCAGGATTTAAAAATGCAGAGTTCTTTTTTGAGCAATTAAATTCGCTCGATTATGATATTATTGGGTTATCGTTTTATCCATTCTGGCATGGTAAATCAATGCAGGAATTAGAACAAGCGTTAAAATCGCTTGCAGAAACTCAACAGAAGCCAATTCTTATAGCTGAAACGGCGTATCCGTTTACCCTTCAATGGAGTGATTTAACACATAATGTTGTGGGGCTTGATAGTCAATTAATTGTTCCTGACTTTCCTGCTTCTGAGGTTGGACAGAAAGAATTTCTCAACCGGATTAAAAGCATTGTCAAGAATATTCCTGGAAATAGAGGTGCTGGATTTTGTTATTGGGGTGCTGAGTTAATAGCCTGGAAAGGAACACAGTCGTCAACAGGGTCATCTTGGGAAAATCAAGCATTATTTGATTTCAATCAAAAGGCTCTACCAGCCTGGAATGCATTTGCCGATTTCTAATTAAAAAAATGAATATCCACAATCGTAAAAGCCCTTTAGATTGGCAAGTTTCCCGCAGATTTACGCAAATCAGCTTATGAATCAGCGGAAAAAGTGCCATGAAAAAAAAGCTCGGAACGTTGCCATTGAATAGCTTTTTACGATAGTGCATATTCGTTTAAAAATAAAAAAGCCGCCATTGCTGGCGGCTCTCGTATTGAAATCGTTGAAACAAGTTACTTCACTAATACTTGAGGAGCAGCAGCGAGAATTTCTTCATTAGCTTGATTGGCAAACTGTTCGAAATTCTTCACATACTTCTGAGCCAATTCATTCGCTTTGTTGTCGTAAGCGTCTTTGTCTGCCCATGTGTTGCGTGGGTTAAGGATTTCCGCAGGAACATTTTCGCAACTGGTTGGCATAGCGAAGCCGAATACCGGATGGTTTTCAAAGTCAACGTTTGCTAATTTTCCTTCGAGGGCTGCGGTAATCATCGCACGAGTGTACTTCAAGCTCATTCGGCTACCGATTCCATAAGGTCCGCCGGACCAGCCGGTGTTTACCAACCACACGTTCACCTTGTGTTTGTTCATTTTATCGCCCAACAGTTCCGCGTATTTAGTAGGGTGTAACGGGAGGAATGCTTTGCCGAAACAAGCGGAGAATGTAGCCTGTGGTTCTTTTACTCCTACTTCTGTACCTGCCACTTTAGCTGTGTAACCAGAGATGAACTGGTACATGGCTTGTCCAGGGGTCAAACGCGAGATTGGAGGAAGCACTCCGAAGGCATCTGCAGTAAGGAAGAAGATGTTTTTAGGATGTCCAGCGCTTGAGGGTTGTACCGCGTTGGAGATATGATCGATAGGATACGAAACGCGGGTGTTTTCAGTTTTGCTGATGTCAGTATAATCCGGCGCGCTAGTTCCATCTTGGTAAATGATGTTTTCGAGAATTGCACCGAACTTAATAGCGTTAAAGATTTCCGGTTCTTTTTCAGCACTGAGGTCAACGCACTTGGCATAACAGCCACCTTCGAAGTTGAACACGCCATTGTCGCTCCAACCGTGCTCGTCGTCACCGATTAACCCACGGTTAGGATCGGCAGACAAGGTGGTTTTGCCGGTTCCGGAAAGTCCGAAAAAGATTGCGACATCTTCCTCTTTACCCACATTAGCCGAGCAGTGCATAGAAAGCACTTTTTCGTTGTGAGGAAGCAGAAAGTTGAGTACACCGAAGATTGATTTTTTGATTTCACCCGTATAACCAGTTCCACCAATCAAAACGCAGCGTTTGGTAAAGTTGATGATGGCGAAGTTGTGTTGACGGGTTTTATCTACCGCTGCTTCTGCTTTGAAACCAGGAGCCGCGATGATGGTCCAATCGGGATTAGTTGTATGGAGAATTTCCTCTGTAGAAGGACGCAAGAATAGATTGTTCGCAAACATATTAGCAAAGGCGTATTCTGTAACTACGCGGATGTTGAGGCGATACTGAGGGTCGGCGCAAGCATAGCTGTCGCGAACATATACGTTTTTCCCTGCGAGGTAGTTTGTAACCTTAGCATAAAGTGCGTCAAAGTCTTGTGGCGCAAAGCGGATGTTGATATCTCCCCACCATACAGCGTTTTCGGTGAGGTCATCGGCAACGAGGAAGCGGTCTTTGGGTGAACGACCTTTAAACTCTCCGGTATCAACAGAGAGTGCGCCTTTATCGCTTAGGTCACCTTCTCCGTTTTTTATAGACTCTACTACCAATTGGGCAGGAGTGAGGTTCCAGTAAGCGGTCGCTACTTGCCCAAGTCCGAGGTTATCTAGCGAAGCGTTGGCTGCCTTCAGTCCGATTTCTTTCATGATTTGATTGCGTTACAGGTTAAGCCGCGAAGGTAAGAATTTCAGCGTTATGGCTTGATATAGTGGATATTATTGTCTAAATAATCCGATTCAATGATTGGCAGATGTTTAGAGTGAAATGTGGGATTTTAGCCTTGAGAAGCAGTTATTTTGCTTTAGGTTACTTTCTATGACTGCTTTTCTTTGCAATTTTTTTCAACACGAGTAGAATTCCGAGACTATCCTTGACCGGAATAGCCGCCGGCCTTACTGATTTATTTCCCGGTCCGAAGTAGAGGCGAAGGAGTCCATTGAGTTCTAAGCGGTACAATCCACGCATTCTCAAAAACTCATTCGACTGGTATTTGAAGACGACATCGAGCGGTTGATCGTACCCCAGTCGTTTTTCGGGAATCTCCCAAAAAGGGAAATAGCCTCTATCAATCATAGCACGAAACAAGTCTGAACGCCTTACACCAGAAGGCGAGTGGAACTCAATGCGTTGATCAGGCCGAAAGCTGACTTCATCCTTAGTAGCGGTACTTCCGAGCATTTGCCAGTCACCAACTAATCCCTGAGCCATAGCCGAGGCAACAAACCCCATCCACAATCCGAATACTAAAAGCCAAATCCGCATCGCACGAATGTCGCAATGCCTGAGCAGTTTAAGAAGGAGGAAAAGAGGGAAAAATCGGATGGTTATTCCGGAGTATTTTGTCCCCACTTAGCACTTTCCACTCTCCACGAACCGCTTCTTAAGCACTTACAGGGAATCCCTCCCTCTCGTCTTCACCCTCAACATTAGACGGCAGGCAACACCGCAGAACGCAAAAGCCCCCAGCGAGATAATCGATTGGAGGCTTTTATTGAGTAGCTTTCGCCAACTAAAAAGAACATTATTGGTAGGTTTTATTCAGATTTAAAATATTTATACACCAAACCTGCTATTGCTGCACCGGCAATTGGAATTAAAATGAATAGCCAAAGTTGAGAAAGTGCCCAGCCACCAACAAAAACTGCTTGGCTGATACTTCTTGCAGGGTTCACAGAAGTATTTGTAACTGGAATACTAATTAAATGGATAAGTGTTAATGCAAGTCCAATTGCAAGTCCGGCAAATCCCTTTGGAGCTTTCTCGTCTGTTGCTCCTAAAATTACTAGCAGAAACATAAACGTCATTACAAACTCGGTAATTAAAGCAGCAAGCATGTTATATTTTCCTGGGGAATGTTCTCCATATCCATTAGCTGCGAAGTCTCCAATTAAACTTCCGTTTCCAGTAACGATGAGGTAAAGGACAAAGGCTGCCGCTAATCCTCCGGCAATTTGTGAGACAATGTAAGGTAAAATTTCTTTAGAACTAATTCTACCTCCCATCCATAATCCAATAGTTACGGCTGGGTTTAAATGTGCACCAGAAACGTGTCCAAATGAATACGCAATTGTCAAAACGGTTAACCCGAAAGCAAGTGAAACACCAAGAAGACCGATGCCTACGTTTGGAAAACCAGCGGAAAGCATTGCGCTTCCGCAACCACCTAATACGAGCCAAAATGTCCCGATAAATTCTGCTAAACTCTTTTTCATTCTTATCATTATTAAAATTTTCCTACTCATTTGGCTTTTCGGTATCGCCCCGTTTTTTGAGTGGTAACTGGTCTCCACATTTGAGTCACCGAATTAAGAATTTGTCAAACAGTCAAGAACTATTTAATATTTTGATAGATTGAATGTCTGTTTGCTGTGTCATTTGGACTATGTTTAATTTGCCTAATACCTCATTCTGTGAAAGAAAAAATTTTGGCCGTTTTCAAGGCTCTACTTCGCTTAATCAGTCCATTTGAGTTTAGCATATTCTAAACGTTTAGTTTTAGGTGATGAATATTGGCGGCTTCATTTAGTCTTAGAGTCGCACGTAGGGCGTTGGAAATACCCAAGCCTGAGTAGTTCGTTTTCCAGGTCTTGAGGATTGCCAGTAGTTTTTCACTTTCGATTATGCCGAGTATTCGGTTGTTATGATTAATGGCCTTAGTCACCTCAGAGACGAAATCGACAACTTTATGAAGCAACAGCGAATCAAGAGAGGCATCAGTAAAGCGGATAGGATTACCCTTTTCTATGAGCTCTTCCAGCGAAGTATATCGAGTTTGAAACCTGTCATTCGCCGCCAAAAAAGCCATAATTCTGCTGTTTTACTTGATTACAATATACGGTCATTCTGCGTTATATAAAAGTTATTTAAGGCTTCGGAAAGAAAAATATAGCGGTAGTTTTTTCGCAGCCTCACGGTTTGCAGCCTCGCGATGGGCGGGTTTTTCACCACAAAATTGAAGTGAATAATTGAACGTTCAGCTAGCAAAAAACTATGTGAAGAGCAAGAAACCCCACCTATTGCTAATCTGCTGTGTTTGACCTATAGAAAAAAATAAAGGGAGGGGAGAAGGCCTCTCCCTTTGATTAGGGACAGTTAAAATAATCAATTCACTCGAAGGTGCTGGATTGGAAAACTTATTTCTAAAGATTGATGCGAGGTGAGAGTTTCAAGCACGATTCTGTAAGAACGTCGGGATGAAGTTCCCCTGGGTTACTCGAATAGTAGTTTGCATCTCATTTGTATTTCCTAATTTTTGTATCATTCTATTCATGCTTCTTCCAATAGAGCCAATAATCATTTCCTCTCTCGTTTATAAATATATCGAACGCATAGCTACCTGATTTCTTTTTCATTGATTTAGTAGCACATGATTTCAATTTGTACGGTCTTTTTTTATCTTTAATAATTGCAAATGGTCGGCTTAGCGGAACAGCACCTTGCATAATAATTTCGTTAATACCAAATAGAGAAACAGCAGAATCCTTACTTATCTTTCCTAAATAAAAATGGTGAAACGATACTGAATCAAGATTGTAACCGGTTTTATTATAAACTTTAATATGTATATTTTGACCGATTGTCAATGAAGGTAATATCAATAAAAAAGCTAACTGGAATATGAATCTAAATTTTATCGTGACGGCGCGGTTTAATTTGCTTGCCACTAACCTCATTCGGTAAAAAAACCTTTTTTGGCTGTTTTTCAATGTCCTACTTCGCTTAATCAGTCCATTTGAGTTTTGCATATTCTTAGCGTTTAGTTTTAGGTGGTGAATATTGGGTGCTTCATTGAGGCTTAGAATCGCTCGTAGGTTGTTGGAATGACTCGAGCCTGAGTATGTCGTTTTCCGGGTCTTGAGTATTGTCAGTAGTTTTTCACTTTCGATTATGCCGAGTATTCGGTTGTTATGATTTATGGCTATAGTCACCTCAGAGACGATATCAACTACATTATCAAGCACCAACGAAACCACAGAGGCATCAGTAGATTGAGCAGAATGACCCTTTTCTATGAGCTCTTCCAGAGAAGCACATCGAGTTTGAAACCTAACTATCGTTGCCAAATAAGCCATAATTCTGCTGCTTTACTTGATTACAATATACGGTCATTCTGCTTTAATTGAAACTCATAAAGGGAGCATCGGAAAGAAAAATATAACAGTAGGTTTTGGTGAGCTAATACTCTTAACACTCTCCGAAGCACTACTTCATTAGATACTAGAAATCCCCCTCGGCCTCGGCGTCAATAGAAGGCAGCGTCCAACATTGAGTAACGTAAAAAGCCTCTGGTAAGAAAGTTTATTTGGGGACTTTTTAATGATTTGGTTTTCGGATGCTCGGAGGAAGTTAAGTGTTCTCCTTTTTACTTTGGTTGTAAAATTATGTCAATTCTAAGGATAAGTTCCTCGTTTGTTTCGTTAGTCTATATTTTCAAAATAGTATTTATCAATTTTGTCTAAGAATTTTTCATTACTCATCCCTGTCCTATTAAAAAAAGCGACACTGCCTATTCCTTGTTCTGGATAAATTCTTAGCTCGCAATAATAGCCACCAGCACCACCAGGATGTGCATAATAATGAATACCATTTAATTCATCAGTGAACCAACCTAAACACATACCAGTTGGCTTTCCTTTACTATTTTTGTTTTCTGTAAGCATTTTTTGCTTATATTCATTGGAAAGTAAGACGGAGTTATCTTTCAATAAGGCTTGTAAATAGACTACAAAAGAATTTGGAGTACCTATCAACCCTGCATAGGAAGCACCATTGGGATAAAAGTAGGTAAATGGCTTCCAATTACCGATAGACGGTTCCATATACTTCTCTTTATCAATGAACCAACCAATTATTAAATTGGTAAAGCTAAATTTCTTATTATATCCTACGGCATTTTGTGAATTTATTTTAAAATCAATAACGGTGCTGTCTAAGTCTAATTTATGAGTAATGTTTTGTTCAATATAAGTTTCATATTTTAAGCCAGTAACATTTTCTATCAATTGCCCAAGTAGAAAATATCCTAAATTAGAATACATAAACTTTTGATTGGGCAAATATTTAGTTTTTTTATGCTTTTTAAAAATGGGCACAAAAAATTTATCTCTATTAACTCATAGTGTTCTTCTTTAGTATGTATCCAATTTAATGGAATGGGATTGGGAATGCCGGCAGAGTGACTAAGTACTTGTCTAATCGTAATTTGGTCTCCATACATAAAGTTGGGAAGGTGCCTGATTATTGGGTCATCTAGATTTAATTTACGTTGTTCTGCTAATTGTAAAATTGCAATAGCTGTAAAAGTTTTAGTTGCAGAAAAAGCTTTATAAAAGGTATTCTCATTTGCTTTTATGTTTTTTGACAAATCTGAGTAACCAAGTTCAACTTTTTTTAAAATACTGTCTTTATTGAACAAATAGTAAACCACTGAAGGAGTATTACCCTTCTCAATTTCTTTTAAAAGAATTTGATCTATCTGTTTTAAATCTTTTTCCATAGTTTGACCCGAAAGGTTAGATGTTGTTAAAAAGAGAGTTGCAAAATATAAAATGTAGTTTTTCATTTATAGGCTATTAATATGAATTTTCAAATATTTAATCAAATGTATTGACTATTCTGTCTTGATAAAACGCCCAACCTGCTTGTCAGTCTTTAAAAAGTAAACGCCTGAAGGCAAGTTCGAAATGTTGATTTGAGTTGTTGGTGCGCTACTTTGATTCATAACCTTCCCTAGTGAGCTTACTATTTGGAATCCATTTTTACAGTCAGCGTATAGTAATTCATTTGATGGATTTGGATAAATAAAAAGAGATTCTGAATTTATTGTTTCTTCAATACCTAGAATACTTGTACATCCTGTAAACCCTGCAACATTATCCCATAAATTTGATTCGGCTGTTCTTAAACCGCATTGAGTGCCATTGGGAGTTGCTTTTATTTCCAGATAGCAATCGGTCGTGCTTTGGTATTGAATCCAATTGATTAGTCCGATGCCATTTGGATTTCCAGTATTAGCAAAGTTTACCCAATAATCCAACATCGCATTTTGAACAGAATCATCGGCGGGTTTAAATAGTATGCCACTACCTAAAGTAGCATTTTCCCAATTATTAAAAACATAAAATAATTCCATTCCATGATAGGAACCAACTGTTGCTAATTGTGGAATGGTATGTTTATGAGTGAAAAAATACCTCCAAACTGGTTCCGTTTGATTTAAACTTATACATTGAGCGGTTCGTCTTGTAGTGCTTGTAAATTGAGCATCTGATATAATTCCTATGTACGAGGCTCTTGCCTGTGTTGCATTAGAACCTGGAGGATACAAAGCTAGAGCCTGAGCTTGAAAAGGAGATGGAACGCTTGAATTTATAAGGGCTGTAACCATAAAAGGCAAAACGGTTTGAGGTGCTGACAAACTCATTTCTTCTGAGTTAGAACCAATCATTAAAGGTACTTTATTGAAATTACCTGATTGAAAAACCTGTGTTGGAAAGGCATTGAAAACAACATTGTCAACCACGGGTTGCCAGT
>CALSBM010000068.1:0-18039 GCA_943373175.1 Chitinophaga pinensis
GGACTTTTTTTCCGGCAGTGAGGCCGTTTCCCGACTGACAGGAACTGAGCCAGGCAGCAATAGGAATGAATAGCAACAAGCTTCTTTTCATGGCCGTAATTTTCTGTTTAGACAGTTTAACTGGGTCTTTAGTTTCAAATTTACCATAAGAAAAAGTGCGATTTAACTCTTAATAGCCAAATTCGTTTTTGCACCCCAAATAGAGACGTATTTTTGCGCGCGTTCTCTATCAAATCTCCCACATCTTCACAAAATTTTAATGGCAAAAGAAATAACACCCCGATCACAGGATTACTCACAATGGTATAACGATTTGGTTATCAAGGCTGGATTAGCCGACTATTCCGCCGTTCGCGGTTGCATGGTCATCAAACCTTATGGATATGCAATCTGGGAAAGGATGCAGCAGATTTTAGATAGCAAGTTCAAGGAAACCGGTCATGTTAATGCGTATTTTCCTTTGTTTATACCGAAGTCGTTTTTTGCAAAAGAAGCTGCACATGTAGAAGGATTTGCGAAGGAGTGTGCAGTGGTAACACACTATCGGTTGATGAATGATGGGAATGGTGGAATAATCGTTGACCCGGAAGCAAAACTCGAAGAGGAACTTATCGTTCGACCAACCTCCGAAACTATCATTTGGAACACCTACAGAGACTGGATAAAATCTTATCGGGATTTACCATTGCTAATTAACCAGTGGGCAAATGTGGTTCGCTGGGAGATGCGTACTAGATTGTTTTTACGCACCACAGAATTTCTTTGGCAGGAAGGCCATACAGCGCACGCAACTGCTGAGGAAGCTATTGAGGAAACACGAAAAATGCTGGAAGTTTATGCTGACTTCTCTGAAAACGTGCTTGCGGTGCCTGTTATAAAAGGAGTAAAGTCTGAAAATGAACGCTTTGCAGGAGCCTTGGATACATACTGCATTGAAGCTTTGATGCAGGATGGAAAGGCACTACAAGCAGGGACTTCTCACTTTCTGGGTCAAAATTTTGCGAAAGCATTTGATGTAAAATTCGCCAATTCTTCCGGACAGCTTGAACATGTTTGGGCTACTTCTTGGGGCGTTTCTACCCGTTTGATGGGTGCCTTGATAATGGCTCATAGCGATGATGAAGGGCTAGTTCTTCCGCCGGTTTTAGCACCAACGCAAGTGGTAATTGTGCCCATTTACAAGTCTCAGGAACAGTTGGAAACACTTAATGCTCACATTGCACCATTGAAGAATGCGCTCAAAAAAGCAGGGATAAGGGTGGAATACGACAATCGGGATAATCATAAGCCGGGATGGAAATTTGCGGAGTACGAAATGAAAGGCGTTCCAGTAAGAATAGCCATCGGGCCCAAAGACCTTGAAGCCGGGACAGCCGAACTTGCCCGCAGAGATTCCCGCGAAAAGAGTACTGTTGAATTCCAATCCCTTGAAGGCTTAATTCCAGGATTGTTGGAGGAGATTCAAAACGGACTTTTTAATAAAGCACTCAACTTCCGAGACAGCCATATTACAGAAGTCAACAGCTTTGAAGAATTCAAAGAAATACTGGAAACTAAAACCGGATTTGTTTCAGCACATTGGGATGGCAGTGCCGAAACGGAACAAAAAATCAAGGAGCTTACTAAAGCAACCATTCGGTGTATTCCTTTGAACGGCAAACAAGAATCTGGCATTTGCGTTCTCACTGGCAAAGCCTCCGAAAGAAGGGTTCTTTTTGCTAGGGCTTATTAACACTGAATCATGGATGAACATCAGGAAAGCATTCTTAACCTGCTAGAAACAAAATCTTCCCTTAAGCAGGCAACCTACCGAAATACCCTTCGGCATTTCGAAACGTTGAAAGAAATACTTAAAAAAACCGCAGAATATTACAGCAGTGCAATGAAAGAAAGGGACCCGTTTGTTGAAGTTTCTTTCAGTTCACCCAATTTGTTTGATGCTGAACTTAAGTTTTCTGGGGATTTATTAGTGTTCTCTATGCACTCCAATGTATTCACTTTTGAGCATAAGCACTTTGCGTATCAAACTGCTTATGTAAAAGAAAACCCAATCAGAGCCTTCTGTGGAGTAATCAATGTTTATAATTTTCTAGCTGACTCATACAAATACAAGCGTATGAACGATGTTGGTTTTCTTCTTGCTCGCATCTTTGTAAATACTGAGAATCATTTTTTTGTAGAAGGAACTCGCTTGATGACCACTAACTATAGCGACTTCGGCAACCAAGTTCTTGATGAACCCGTATTTGAAGAAGTTGTTCAGCGTGCTATCCTTCAATCGCTTCAAATTGACCTTCAAGTTCCGGCATTTGAGCAAGTTCAGTCCATTAGCGTTGGTCAAAAGTTGACGGAACATGCCAATAGCGGCCTGTTCACAGGTAAAAAGTTAGGCTATTCGAAATAATATCTATTGCTTTCAGCGAAACCGCCTGACCAATTCCTGAAAACGGAATGGGTAAGCGTGTTTATCATCGACTGGGTGTTGTTCTTCATTCAGCACTACCCATTCATCTTTATCGAATTCAAAAAAAGTATCTCCTTCCGGAAAACTTTCTACAACGGTGAGAAATATGCGGTCTGCCAAGGGCAAGAGTTGCGCATAAATCTGACCGCCTCCAATAACGCAAATCGCACCTGCATTGGAAAGTGCTTCTAAAGCCTCTTCAGTATTCTTAAAGATTTCAACTCCATCGCGAGGCTTCATGCTGCAAGAAATAACCACATTGCGACGGCCTGGTAATGGTTTGCCTATAGACTGAAAAGTATTTCGACCCATCAAAATAGGATGCCCCATAGTAATCTGTTTGAAACGCTTTAAATCGTCGGGTAGGCTCCAAATCAATTGATTATTGTTTCCAATGACGCCATTAAGCGCTGCCGCTACTACCAGCACTATTTCTTGACGCTTCATCATACCGCTACCGGAGCTTTAATTGCAGAATGAGGGTTGTAATTAATCAAGCTGATGTCCTCATAACTGAATGCAAAGATGTCGTTCACTTCCGGGTTTAATACCAGAGTTGGTAGTGGGCGTACTTCGCGGGCAAGCTGGGTGTTAACTTGTTCTAAGTGATTCAGATAAATGTGAGCATCTCCAAGAGTGTGGACAAACTCTCCAGGCTTTAACCCACAAACCTGCGCCATCATAGCGGTAAGCAGAGCATAGGAGGCAATGTTGAAAGGAACACCAAGGAAAATATCGGCACTTCGTTGATAGAGTTGACAACTGAGCTTTCCATTGGCCACATAAAACTGAAAAAGCGCATGGCATGGCGGCAATTTCATGCTGTTGATGTCGGCAACGTTCCAAGCGGAAACCATCATTCTCCGGGAGTCGGGATTGCGGCGAATCATGTCCTGAACCTGTGCAATCTGGTCGATTACCCGACCATCAGGGCAAGTCCAAGATCGCCACTGGTAGCCGTAAACCGGCCCAAGATTTCCGTTTTCATCGGCCCATTCATCCCAGATGCTAACGCCATTTTCCTTGAGGTACGCAATGTTGGTGTCGCCTTTCAGGAACCACAACAATTCATGAACAACAGATTTAAAATGAACCTTTTTGGTGGTTACTAACGGGAAACCCTCTTCCAGATTAAACCGCATTTGATAGCCAAAAACCGAGATGGTGCCCGTTCCGGTACGGTCTTCTTTACGAACACCATGATTGAGAACGTATTGAAGTAAATCGTGATAGGCCTGCATGGGTCAAAAGTTAAAAAAAGTTGGCGAAATTTTGATTACTAGTGCCAAAATCAACTGATTAATGGTCAGCTTAAACTGCCGTAACTTTCAGAAACTATTTCATGAATGACGCGATCCAATTGCTCGCTACTTTTCTTCAAACCGTCTAATAGGATATCAAAATCAGCCTTCTCGATATGGACCGAGCCTTCTAAAAGTTGGATTAACCCAAGAATATTCGACAGAGGAGCTCTAAGTTCATGAGAATGACGCCAGTTGATTTTTTTGAGGCTTTCGTTTTGAACTTCTAGTCGTTGCTGCATTTCCCTAATGTTGGTAACATCGGATGCAGTTAGAGCGAACTGAAAATTTATTAGCTCCTGATTTTTGATGGGATAAACATTTACACGAAGCCATCGATTACCAATGAATACATCTTTTGAAATCCACTTACCCTTTTGAACAATCTCTTCAAACTCAGGCAGAAGAAATTTGAATTCCTCAGGCAAAAAAGATCGGATATCAACACCATCAGACAATACTTCAACATCCGTTGTTTGAAAGTTTTTTGCAGCTTCGTTGTTAAAGTAGGTTACCGCAAGAGAAGCGTTGAAGTAAATAACCGTATCCAAACTGTGGTCCAGCAACTGGCGAAGATTGATTTCTGCATCTTTGAGTTTGCGTAAATTTAGCTTGCTTTCTGTAACATCCTTTAAAAGGAACGAGAAATACTCATCACTCGATGCGATATAAATTGAAAAATATTCCTGATTAATTTGCAAGGCTTCCGAATGATAAAATGATTCTTTTAATTCGATGAAACTATGCAGCAGTATCAATAAATCGATGTTATAATGATTTTTCAATGACATAAGATTCATTCCTTTTGCCGGAACATCGACATTGCCTTTCGAAAAGAAATTCTTAGCTGCGGGATTGAGTCTAATGATGTTTAAATTTCGATCCATCATTACCGATATATCCGGATTCTTTTCAAAGATGATTTCAAAGTGTTGAACCATTCTTGAAAGTGCAAATTTGACTGCTTTGTTGTTAGAAAGCGGATATCCTATTGCTGTGATTAACGGCTGAAGAGTATTCGCATTTCTGTACATTCTAAATTCCCAGTGTACAAAGAAAAGTTGGCCGTCTTCAAGCTTGGAAGTTAGAACATAGTTAAAACCCTTCTCCGGATTTAATTCCAATTGCCTAAATACTTGATGAATTCTTGATTGCTCTTCCAACAAGAAGAGTTCTTGAAAAAGAATGGGGTCGCCTGTTTCGGGATTGCATTGATAGGCTTTACTAAACTGATCGTTAACGAGTATTATGCGTCCTCCACATTCTAATGCTCCATATATTAACATCTCGCTATTTGCTAATGCAATCCAAGGGCTATTCTCCTTTAACTTAACAAGTTCCATCTTACAACAAAATTAACTGCTAAACAATTAACTATTTAATCTGAATATGGTTTATTAAGAAATATTATAAAATTAAATTAAAGAATTCTATTGACACTTGTAAATTAATTAGCACAACTGAATATTTATGATTCAAAATCAATTTAAACAAACTTATTCGATTATTTATAATAAATTATAAATATAATTTCATATTTAAGATGTTGTTTGTAATACTTAACACTATAATTACAATAATAAGGAGAAGATGAATTATAAATCTATTTAACAATAAAGCTATTTTATAGGTGGACAGGAAGCCCAAAATGACAGATTTATTCTTTTTATAACAAATATTTGCGCGAACAACAAAATGAATAAACAATATTAGGAATCCACCATTAATTCATATATAAATTTAATTACTGATAATGTATGAAGAATTATATATAGTGATTTTAGCATTTAAAGCTTTTTGCAACAAAGGGGAGCGCATTAATAATTATATCAGGAAAATACTCGAGATAATTTATTCCTTTACTAACCGAACCAAGATAATAGCCCATCAAATAGATAAAACTGAATAAGAAAGACAAGAAATGGAATCTACAGCCACGTAAACGGGTATTCGATTTTTCTGAAGTTAAATAACAACTTGCGACATTAACCCTACTAGCTCGTTGTATGATAAAACCTGAGTCAATTCATAGTAACAAATACTATGATTAACTAGAATCCAGCCGGATTCCATTTCTATAATTTATAAAAGGAAAAGTGAGGGAGGATATTGAGAAGGTGTAAGTCCAACCTGCTAACTACAAAAAAAGCCACCAGTAAGTGGGTGGCTTTTTTTTGAAGAGACTCGATTGCTTAGTCGTACTTATTGAGCATCACCGGCATGATGAGCATGAGGGTATCCTCATTCTCTTGCTTTATTCCGGGGAAGAGCAAACCTGGACGGCTGGGAGTGCTGATTTCAAACAAAACTTCTTCTGTACTGAGAGTATTCAACATCTCAATCAAAAACTTGGCATTGAATCCGATCTCCATGTCTTCGCCATCAAACTCACAAATCAGTTTTTCTGACGCACTGTTGGCATAATCCATATCCTCTGCTGCAATGGTTAACTCAGCACCTTTGATGCTCAGACGTACCTGATTGGTTGCTTTGTTTGAGTAGATGGAAGTACGTTTCAATGCACCAAGAAAATCGTAGCGATTGAGCCTCATTTTGTTCGGATTTTCTGCAGGAATAACCGCATTGTAATCAGGGTACTTTTGGTCGATGAGGCGACAGGTGAGCGTAGTGCTTTGTGGCAAACTGTCCTCAGACTCTCCTTTTCCGGCTTTTGCCTGAATGTCAAAGAAAATGTTCGCTTCGTTGAAAGCTACACGTACCATGGATTCATTGTCGGGAAGTGCAGATTTTAGCAGATTCAGCGCTTTCCTAGGTACGATGATAGAACCTTCCATGGGCAGATCCATGGTCAAAGTATGCCGGACTAATTTATGAGCATCGGTGGCAACAAAGTCTATATTCTCCTTTTTCATGTCGAAGTTAACTCCAGTCATTGCTAACCGAAGTTCATCTGTTCCAACAGCAAAAAAGGTAGTAGTAATAGCATTCAATAGAGATTTAGAAGGAATAAGGAAGGTTTTTGCATCCTCGTCCATGGTTTGCACCTTAGGAAAATCGCCTCCGATTTCCCCTTGAAGCCGGTAAACACCGTTATCACTTTTAATCTCGATAGCATTTGAGTCGTTGATGTTGAATGTGACCGGTTGCTCGGGCATACTTTTCAAAGTCTCAATCAAAATTTTAGCAGGAACAGCTACCACTCCTTCTTTATCGACACCCCTAACCGGCAAAACGGTTGTCATAGAGGTGTGCAGGTCAGTGGTGCTGATTCTAAGGCTATCATCCTGTATTTCAAAAAGAAAGTTCTCGAGGATGGGTAGTAGAGAGTTGCTGCTGATGACCCCTTGAACAGCTTGAAGGTGTTTCAAAAGGGTACCGGTAGAAGCAATGAATTTCATGGGCTGGGGAAATTTAGGCCAAAGATAGAAGGCTTTTTACTTCTGAATAAGGTCAGAGGCTTTAAGGAAGATTTTATCTCCGGTTAATCGTTGAATAGTTCCAAAGTCACCAGTCTCTTTTACTAAGAAAAAGTCCCTTTCGAGGTCATCGTAAGGAGAAGGTTCAAAAGTTTGAGGGTGATACAATTGTTTCTTGTTGAAGATAGAAATGGTGGTAGCAGCCCCAGATTGATCGGTTACCGTTAGGGTGAGGCGAGGCTTTGATGCTTTCACTTTCTTGTTCACTGGATTGGGTTGGTCAAATCCTTCAACCGGAATCCACCGGAATTGCTGAACAAACTGTTTTAACCGTTGTCCTTGAGGATTGGTAATGAGTTGTCCGGTGTAGTTGTATAGTAAAGCCCCCTGTTTACTGATTTCCACCTTAAAATTGTATGAAGGAGTATCGGTCCATTGAACCTGAATACTCTTAACATCTTCTGGAGAAAGGCGTAAAAGGCTATTGTCCCTCCATAATTGCTCATCTGCAAAAAAACGTGGACTGAGGTACCCGTTGAATCCTGGAATATACACGACATAAGGCAAGTCGCTTTCTTCTAGCTTCATGAAGGTACCAGTCATGTCGGGAGTAAAATTGCCCACATAAAAAGTACGCACGTTCTCCCCTTTCATGTAAACTTCTGTTTTTACACCCATTGTCGAAAGGTCTTTGATAACGCCATCATAAGCTGACCGAGGCACTGGATTTTTGACCCTCATCCGAAAGAGGGTACTTAGCATGGTTTTCATGGCATCTTCTCTTACCCAATACCGGTTATTCACTTTCCAACGACCGTTCTGGCGCTTTAATAACGCCTTATTGCCTTTGCGGTCAGCAAAAAACAATTGGTCGATAGAAGCAGTATCGGAAATAAAAAACGCCACATCTTGGTCCTTTAAGGTGGATTTGGAATCTGTCATAACCATCCATGCGGCAATAGCAGTAAGAACAAGGAAAACTAAGAAGTAAAGGAGGGTTTTGTTTTTCATAGTTTGATGGAAGCGAAGCGGTGGGTTCTGCGCCAGCGGAAAATAAAGCCAAAAATTGCGAGCAACACTAAAGGCACTCCTACATTCACGATTTGTAACATGGTCTTCTGTCGCTGAACTTTCTGACGATTTAGCAATCGCAGGGAGATTTCTCGTGCTCTGATTTCCATGAATCCTGCATCATCCAACAAATAATCCACACAATTAAGGAGGAAAGTCTTGTTTCCGTACAATTGGCCTGTGTAACGGTCGAAACCAAGCGGGGTTACAGCTCCTGTACTTCGGTTTACTCCATTAGCAATTAAGTCTCCATCTGAAACAACTATCATCTTAGTTGCTACAGATTTCTCTTTAATGGGCATTTTAAGAGAGTCGATTACTTGTTGTGCAAAACTGCCAATAATTCGGTTCTGGTAGAGGCTCGGGAACTGCCCTTCCAACAAAACCGCAAGATTCTGATTGGGTTTATTGAACTGACGTGGGTTAGGCTTTTCTTTGATAATACCGAGACTTACTCTTGCTGGGGCAGGAAGCACTTTGGTGTAACGGGAACTGGTTAATAATACCTGCTTTTTTACGGAGTTGTCGATTAAATCGATTGTGCCTGCAAAGCGCATTTGAATGGGATCAAGGTTCTTACTCAACGGATGCCGCCCATTAGGCGTAACAAGCGGATAGTAAAACCAGGGCATAAGTTCCGTCTGAGGTCGATTGCCCATTTGCCCAATAACAATTGGAATAGGCGTGCAGCGAATATCCTGAATGAGGTCGTAATTCAACCTTACCCCGTATTTAAAAAGCATATCGTCGAGGTTGAGGTTGCGGGGGTATGCCATAAAGGAAACTCCACCGCTCATGCTGTCCATCGAGGCTTCTACCTGATCAATAAGCCACAGCACGCGGCCTCCACGCATCACGAAATTATCGAGCTTGTATCGAGCCCAGTCGGAAAAAGTGGAATCAGGACGCGCCACCACTACCAACTTCACATCAGCGGGAATAGGCTCAGGTTTGGAAAGCGTATATGCTTGAACTTCATAAAACTCACTTAAACTCGAAACAAAATCAATAATAGTTCGTCTTGGCAGCTCACGATTTCCTTCTAACATCAACACCTTCGGGTTGTTTATAGCAGTAGCTTTTCGAATTCCGTTTGCGAAAGCGTATTCTAACAGCTCTTCACTTGCATTGATGGCAGTTAGTGGATCTTCACCGGGGCTATTGTTGACTAAGAAGTTTACAGCTATCTCCTTGCCTTTGTAATAAAGCAAAGCTCCAGGCCAGATAACTTGACGGTTCAAGCCCCCTTCCTCTTTGATTTGTAAATCCGTAGGTTGCAACCCTTTTCGCATAAGCTGATCATAGGCTTCATTGGTTGATTTATCGTTGCCATCTTGAGCAGGATTTACAAATTCAAAGGAAATTTTTCCACCTGATTCTTGCCTTAAACGCTCTAAGAGCACTCGAACACTGCCTTGTAGTTTTCTGAAACCGGATGGAAAATCGCCTTCCAGGTAAACCTTGATAAACAAATCGTCTTTCAGGCCGGAAGCCATGTTGAGCGTAACAGGAGAAAGGGAGTACCGCTTTTCTGCTGTGAGATCGAGACGGAAGAAGTATCGAGCACCAATAAAATTAATCAGCACCAAAACTGCCGTAAGAATTAACAGTCGCATACGGCGTTCCCGGCGTAATCCGGAAACTTTAGTCTTTTCAGCGGTAGCGGTTTTGGAGGACATAGCGAGTTAAGGTTAGAAAAAAGGCGTTCAATGAAACAAAGTAGAGTAGATCACGGCTGTCAATAACTCCCTGAGACATGCCTTCGTAATGCTGTGCAATTCCAAGGTATTCAAGAACAAGTAGCACTTGTTGCGGAAGGCTCATTAGACTAAGTGAATCGAATGCTGCATAAAAGAAAAAACTTAGGAAAACTGCAGTAACGAAGGATACTATCTGGTTGTCGGTAAGTGACGAACTAAATAGCCCTATGGAAACAAAACTGCTGGCCAAACAAAACAAACCCATGTAAGAACCCATCATTGCCCCAGTATCGACATTGCCAATGGGGTCGGCTAAACGAAAAATGGTGATGGCGTACAGCAGAGTAGGCAAAAGACTCAGAAGTACCAAGGATAATCCAGCGAGGTACTTAGCTCCAACAATTTGCCAATCGGTTAGTGGTCGAGTAAGTAGAAGTTCAATAGTTCCGGATTTCCTTTCTTCAGCAAAACTTCTCATTGTTACAGCAGGAATAAGGAAAAGGAAAATCCATGGCGCCATCACAAATAATGGATCCAAATTGGCAAAATTGAACTCTAACACACTGTAGTCCGGAAATACCCAGATAAACAGACTGGTTACCAGCAGAAAAACCCCAATCACCATATAAGCGATAGGAGAGCTGAGAAAACTTCTTATTTCTTTTATAAAGAGAGAATACATGATTAAGATTGAGTCAATTGTCGGAAAACATCTTCCAGCGAGCTTTGCTGAACATTTAAACTAAGAATTGTGCGATTTTGATTTACCGCTAAGTCAAAGAGCGATTTACGAAGCCCTTCACCGGCAGTTGCTTCTATTTTGTAACGGTTTCCTGGCAGAACTTCAACCCGCAGGACACTGGTAATAGCGCGAATTAAGCCAGTATCTAATGAGCCATCGAGTTCTACTTCTATTACTTCATGCCCTTTTCGACCACGTTGCAAACTTTCCCTGTTTCCATCGGCTACAATTTTCCCTTTGTTAATGATAATAATCCTCGGACAAAGTGCTTCAACTTCTTGCATAATGTGGGTACTCAGGATTACCGTTTTTTGTTGGCCAATTTCACGAATTAAGTTTCTGATTTCAACCAACTGATTAGGATCAAGACCGGAAGTTGGTTCATCGAGAATGAGCACTTCCGGATCGTGAACCAGTGCCTGGGCTAACCCAACTCGCTGGCGATACCCTTTCGAGAGTTGCTCTATACGCTTGTGTTGCTCTGGACCCAAGCCTGTAAGTTCCACCATTTTTTTAACCCTTGCTTCAGGTTGAGTCAAGCGATACATGCCAGCAACATGCATAAGGTATTCCTTCACATACATATCGCCATAGAGCGGATTATTTTCTGGAAGATATCCTACTCGCTTTCGCACCTCAAGAGGGTTAGTTCGGGTATTAAAGCTGCAAACTTCAGCCTCACCGGAAGTTTGCGGCATGAAGCAGGTGAGGATTTTCATGGTCGTGCTCTTGCCGGCTCCGTTAGGGCCAAGCAATCCTACCACTTCGCCCTGCCCGATGGTAAAGCCGATGTGGTCGATGGCATTCTGCACGCCATAGGTTTTGGTTAATGATTCAATACGGACTGACATGGTTGTTGTGTTGCCGAAAAGCGCGCAAAATTAAAGTTTTGTGGCATGGGCGTGTTAACTTTGCCCTGCTTTTCCGTAACCTGTAACGTATTCATGGATTCATTCTCCTTTATTGCCAACGCTGACCCTGTCGCTATTGAAGGGCAATACCTTGCCTGGCGAGCACAGCCAGAAGCCGTAGATCCCTCCTGGGCATCGTTTTTCAAAGGTTTTGACTTTGCTGTCACGCATGGCAACGGAGTCGTTGCCGAAGGGGCTGCCCCCGATCGCGACCACCTTGTGAAAGAACTTCATGTAGTGCATCTTATACATGCTTACCGCACACGCGGGCATTTGCTTTCCAAAACTAACCCTATCAGACCAAGAAAAGACCGTGACCCCGGAGTTGCATTGAATTATCACCAGCTTTCGGATGGTGATTTGAATACACGATTTGGTGCAGGAATTCTCATCGGTCTTGAAAATGCCACGCTGAAGGAAATTATCGCCAAACTTGAATCTACCTACGCTCGAGCAATCGGAATCGAGTATATGCACATTCGAGATACCCATATCCGGGAATGGTGCAGGGATTACTTTGAATCTACTGCTCATAACTACATTATTCCTTTGGAGAAGAAAAAACGAATTCTCTCCAAGCTGAATGAAGCAGTTGTTTTTGAGAACTTTCTCCACAAAAAATACGTGGGGCAGAAACGTTTCTCCTTAGAAGGAGGGGAAAATACCATCCCGGCATTGGATGCACTGATTAATAAGGCGGCTTCCATGGGTGTAGAAATGGCAGCCATTGGGATGGCCCACCGAGGTAGGTTGAATGTTCTTGCCAATACGCTTGGAAAAACATACGAATACATTTTTAATGAATTCGAAGGCAATACTCAAGCTGACACAACTTTTGGCGATGGGGACGTGAAATATCACCTTGGGTTTTCTTCCTCAGTAAAAACTGCGGAAGGAAAGGATGTTCGGCTAGAGTTAGTACCAAACCCTTCTCACCTTGAAGCAGTAAATCCCGTAATTGAAGGATATGTTCGAGGAGAGGCAGAACTTATGTACGACGGCGATTTATCCCGAGTGCTTCCAATTCTCATTCATGGCGATGCAGCTTTAGCAGGCCAAGGAATTGTTTATGAAGTTGCACAAATGTCTCAGCTCCGTGGATATCAGACCGGTGGAACTGTCCATTTTGTTATTAATAATCAGATTGGTTTTACTACCGATTTTGACGACGCCCGCTCTTCCGACTATTGTACTGCTGTAGCGAAAGTTGTGGATTCACCGGTGATTCACGTAAATGGTGATGATGCCGAAGCTGTGGTTTATGCTATGGAGTTTGCTGCATCATACCGCCAAAAATTCAATAAGGACGTTTACGTGGATATGCTTTGCTATCGCCGACACGGACATAACGAAAGCGATGAACCTAAATTCACACAACCTGCTATGTATGCACTCATCGAAAAGCATCCCAATCCGAGAGAGGTTTACAATAAAGTATTGATTGAGAGAGGTGAAATCGATGCTGACCTAGCAAAAACTTACGAAAAGAATTTTCAGGGATTGCTACAGGATCGTTTAAACATGGTCAAGCAGAAGCAACTTCCCGAATTAAAAACTTTCATAGACCAGGAGTGGGCACAAATGAGAAAATCTACTCCCGACGACTTTTTAAATTCTCCTGCAACCGCTATCAGCGAAGAACAGTTGAAAAACATCAGTAATGCTTTAACAAGCTATCCATCTAGTATAATCCCCATAAAAAAAGTACAGAAACTAATTGAAGAACGTCGGCAAATGTTGGCCGATGGCAAAGTGAACTGGGCATTAGGAGAACTACTTGCTTATGGCAGTATATTGTTAGATGGTAATCCTGTGCGATTAAGCGGTCAGGATGTTGAACGCGGCACATTCTCTCACCGCCATGCTTTAATACGGGATGAAGAAACTTCCGCACGATTCAACCCATTAAGCCAGATTGCCCAAGGGAAAGCAAGATTCAATGTTTATAACTCTTTGCTTTCTGAGTATGCGGTGTTGGGTTTTGAGTATGGCTATTCGTTAGCCTCGCCCCATGGATTAACGATTTGGGAAGCACAGTTTGGAGACTTCGCCAATGGTGCTCAAACGGTAATCGACCAGTTTCTTTCATCTGGTGAGTCAAAATGGCAGAAAATGAGCGGTTTAGTCATGCTATTACCACACGGTTATGAAGGCCAAGGCCCTGAACATTCTAATGCAAGGCCAGAGCGGTTTCTTCAATTGTCGGCTGAATACAATATGGTGGTGGCCAATGTTACCACTCCAGCGAATTTCTTCCACCTTATCCGCCGCCAGTTGACATGGCCTTTCCGTAAACCTTTAATTGTGATGTCGCCTAAAGCCTTGTTACGCCATCCACTGTGCGTTTCAACTGTTAAAGAATTGGAAGGCGGAAGCTTTCAGGAACTTATAGTGGACGATTGTGTAGATAAAAAGGTGAAGCGAGTGCTCTTCTGCTCAGGAAAAATCTATTACGATTTACTTAACAGAAAATTGGCAGAGCAGCGTGAAGACATTGCCATTGTTCGACTTGAGCAATTGTATCCGATGCCTGAACAGAAAATCGAAGCCGTTTATGCCCGATTCCCGAAAGCAGAATACTACTGGGTGCAGGAAGAACCAAAAAATATGGGATATTGGACTTACATCCTTCGATACGAACCCAATCAAAAAATGAAACTGCTCTCACGCAAAGCCAGTGCATCGCCTGCAACAGGATATGCTAAAGTGCATGAGCGCGAGCAACAGGAAATCCTCGACAAGGCCTTTCAAATTTAACCGCCCCTCAGAACCCCAACAATATGTTGATAGAAGTTAAAATCCCTGCCTTAGGGGAATCCATTTCAGAAGTCACCATTTCGCGCTGGATGAAAAAATCCGGTGAACGTGTAGAAATGGACGAAGTACTCTGTGAAGTTGAAACAGATAAAGCCACCATGGAACTCAATGCAGAAGCTGCCGGTGTGCTCAATATCCTAACAGAGGAAGGCAAAACTTTGGTAATCGGAGATCTTATCTGCACCCTCGACACTGAAGGAGCCAGTGTTGCAGCTCCCACAACGGCAACACCACCAACCGAGCAAAATTTAGCTCTTGCAAGTGCCCCTGCAAGCCAGGCAACGTATGCAGCCGGGCATCCATCGCCTGCCGCCGGAAAAATTCTGGCCGAAAAAGGCATCGACCCTGCCATTGTAAACGGCAGTGGCCGCGACGGTCGCATTACCAAATCCGATGCAGAAAACGCTAAAGCTCCGGCTCCAGAAGCTTCTGCACCGGTTACCTCAAGTGCCTCTGCTCCTACTTCAGGTGCTACCCCTTCAGGGAGCCGAGGTAGTCGTCGGGAGAAGATGACCACTCTTAGGAAAACTATTTCCCGAAGATTAGTCGCTGTGAAAAACGAAACGGCCATGCTTACCACTTTCAACGAGGTAAACATGGGGCCGGTAATGGAGTTGAGAAGCAAATACAAGGATAAGTTTAAGGAGAAGCACAGCATCGGATTGGGCTTTATGTCGTTCTTTACCAAAGCTGTTTCTATTGCTCTGAAAGAATGGCCTTCAGTTAATGCCATGATTAATGGGGATGAAATCGTTTACAACGATTTCTGCGACATTAGTATCGCGGTTTCTGCACCTAAAGGATTGGTAGTGCCGGTAATCCGTAATGCTGAGCGCATGAGTTTAGCAGATATTGAAAGAGAAGTTTCTGCACTCGCCAAAAAAGCGAGAGAAAATAAACTCACACTTGACGAAATGACAGGCGGCACCTTCACCATAACCAATGGCGGTGTCTTTGGCTCCATGCTTTCAACCCCGATTATCAATGCGCCTCAGTCCGCTATTCTCGGCATGCATAACATTGTAGAACGCCCAATTGCCTTAAACGGTGAGGTCGTAATTCGTCCTGTGATGTATGTCGCACTTTCTTATGACCATCGCATCATTGATGGAAAAGAATCAGTATCTTTCCTTTACCGTATTAAAGAACTTTTGGAAGATCCAGCCAGAATGTTGCTCGATGTTTAACTTACCTTCTGTTGGAAGTACGTTAAAAAAAAATGGAACGGTTTTTGGAAACCGCCAACCGAACTAAATTTGGAACAATAAACCACGTAAAAAATGAAAAAACTACTTTTCGCTCTTTTCCTCGCAGTTGGTGCTACTGCTACTGTTTCAGCTCAAAACAAACCTGCTGAAGACAAAGACGCACCAGACATTAAATTCGAGAAGGAAGTCCATGACTTTGGAACAATTACCGAAGGAACTCAGGCTACTTACGAATTTGCTTTCAAAAACAGCGGTGGAAAGCAGCCTCTGATTCTAACAAATGTTCAGGCATCTTGTGGCTGTACTACTCCATCTTACACAAAAGATCCAATTGGTAAGGGCAAAAACGGAACTGTTAAAGCTGTTTACAACTCCAGCGGACGCCCAGGGCCTTTTACCAAAACCATAACGGTTTCTTCAAACGCTAAAGGTGGTAACAATGTTAAATTACTCACCATCAAAGGTGTTGTAGAAAAAGTTCCAACTACTCCTGTTCAGCCTGACAATAGCCCTGTTAAGGCTAACTAAGTAAGGGATAAAAACCCTACACAAAAACGGCTGTCGCGTATATTTGCGGCAGCCGTTTTTTATGCCTAAAATTTCCATACGTGGCGCTGAAATGCCAGCCTCCCCAATTCGTCGTCTTATTCCGTTTGCCGAAGCCGCCAAGAAACGTGGTACTCATGTTTTCCATTTGAATATCGGTCAGCCTGATATAGAAACACCGAGTTCTTTTCTGGATGCCATTCGGAATGCTGACCTCAAAGTGGTGGAATACTCCCATTCTGCTGGAAACGAAAGCTATCGCCGGAAAGTAGCGGCTTATTACCAAGAACGAGGATTATCGGTAGAAACTGCCGATGTTATGATTACCACCGGTGGGTCAGAGGCTATCCTCTTTGCCATGATGTGTTGCCTTGATCCTGGTGACGAAGTGATTATCCCTGAGCCGTTTTATGCTAATTATAATGGATTTGCAAGGGCAGCAGGAGTAACCGTTATTCCAGTCACTGCTCATGTTGAAAACGGCTTTGCCTTACCAGAAATAGCTGAGTTCGAAAAGAAAATAACATCTCGAACTAAAGCAATAATTATTTGCAACCCCAACAACCCAACTGGATATCTCTATAGTAAGGAGGAACTTGAAAGATTAAGGGATTTAGTTACACGCCACGACTTGTTTCTCTTTGCCGATGAGGTTTACCGAGAGTTTTGTTATGACCAACAAACACACACTTCTGTTCTATCCATTGATGGCCTGGAAGCTCATGCTATTGTGGTTGATTCCATTTCTAAGCGCTACAGTGCTTGTGGTGCACGAATCGGGTGGATTGTGAGTAAAAATGCTGCGGTTATGGCTTCAGCCCTCAAGTTTGGGCAGGCAAGACTTTCACCTCCAACTTTTGAGCAAATCGGAGGTGAAGCTGCATTAGATACGCCACAAAGCTACTTCGACCATGTTTTAGAAGAATATGTGAAACGCCGTGATTTAGTAGTAAAAGCCCTTAGGAGTATGCCTGGAGTGGTTTGTCCTAATCCGGGAGGTGCTTTTTATGCGACTGTTCGTTTGCCTATAGACGATAGTGATAAATTCTGCCGATGGATGTTGGAGCAGTTTTCACATAAAGGAAAAACGGTTATGATGGCACCTGCTACAGGCTTTTATGCAACACCTGGCTTAGGGAAAAATGAAGTACGAATCGCTTATGTACTCAATTTACAGGATTTGCAAGAAGCCATGGAGGCACTTTCGGAAGCACTTTCGGTATATCCTGGAAGAACCATTTAGTCCGGCTTCCAGATTAATTCCACACGATCTAATCCGGGACCATAACCATCTTTCTTCCATTCTATCACTTTAAATCCTAAATGCTGGTAAAATCCTGTAGTGTGTTGGCTCGTATCGATTGAAACAGCCTGTTCAGGCCATTGCTTCCTTGCATACTCCAACCGGTGCATGGTAAGCAGCTTGCCAACCCCTTTGTGGTGAAATCTTCTATCAACCATACCCCAAATCAACACGATTCGGTTTGAGTCGAGAAGTGATGGTCCAACGCCCCCACAACCAATAACCTCGTCAGCATTTTTTACCACCCAATAGGGGCAATCCAAATTAAACTTGACCATACGAGTAAGGTACTGTTCGAAATCCTTCAGCTCCTCTTGTAGGAAGAATTTAGGGATATTGGATTTCATGATTATCATACATGCTATGAAATCAGCAGGTTGATACGGGTGAAGAGATAGATTCATGACTCTGATTGGCAATGACTTAAAATTGAAGTAGTGCCCAGATTTTCTGCGCTATCCATTAAAAATTTATGAAAGAGAAAATATAGAAATTTATAATGATGAGTTCTTTAATAAACAAATAAGACTCAGACCCATAGAAAGTCAGTTGAATCACTTAATAGGATAAATCTCAAATAAAAAAGGCTCATGCTGTGT
>CALSBM010000069.1:0-17919 GCA_943373175.1 Chitinophaga pinensis
TAAATATATCACCCCTTCGGGGTTAAACGATAATGGGTGTCGTTTTTCTATAATAATATCACCCCTTCGGGGTTATAAAACCGGTAGAAGTTTCTTTACTCCGGCAATGGCTTACAAATCAAGTACCTGACTAATCGCTTCTTTTATCTTTTGTAATGATTGAATGTCAATCTTGCCTAATTTTTTAACCAGTCTTTCTTCTGAAAGCGAACGAATTTGAAAACAATCTGCAGAAGAAGTTTTAGTTAATCCGTTACTCTCGCTGGGTTCAATCCTAACCATCCAAGGCGCAATGGAATAGCGTTCTTTCCATTCTGTTATTGGAACAATCACTTTCAAAGGCAGTTTACCCAATCTGTCATCATTAACAATAACAGCAGGTCTCATTTTCTTGAGCTCGGCACCTTTTGTTGGATCAAGGTCTATAAGCCAAATTTCACTTTGTTTCATAGAAGTTCTCGAGATCAAGTGAGGAGAATGCAGTTAATTCTTTATCGTTGAGGTAATCGCTATAAAGTTCTTGAGCCGCCATTTCCATTTGATGACGCGCATCATCTTTTTTAATTAACTTGATGATTTCCTCCATCACTTGTAGCTTTTGTGCCTTAGGTAAGCGCTCAATTTCGAGTATTAAATCAATGGTTTGCATCTCAAATAATTATGGTGTTCAATCTTTTCTAATCTAATTTTCTATCTAAGAAGCTCAAGGTGTTCAGCTTTCTTTTATACAAGTATTCCGAGAATCTGTTTTCATCGTCTAAACCAAGTGAGTAGAGAGAAAGGTTTACGGGAGTAGTGAATGGGTGGGACAGTTTCAACAAGTAAGACAGTTTTGCTTTTTCTAATAATTGAATCCGCATTTTATTTCCTCCTAGCTTGTTCCATAAAGATATTACAAACCGTTCGAAAGAAAGCACTCTAAAGGAATTCCTTTCCTTTGATGCTTTATCCCGAATGGTGTTATGCGATTAGTCGGGGCAGAGCATCGACTTCGCCCACACCCTTCAGGGCTAGCTCAAGGGCACCCACGGCGATGGCCTAACCCCGGAGGCCGTCTGGGCGAGCACTATCACAGCCTGTTGACCGCCATTTCGGTGGTCATACCGCACAGATGATTGGCCAATACCGCAATCCACGTAGAGACACACTTTTTGCAAATTAGAAACGAAAAGAGGCATTAGGATTTGACTGGCAATTATGGCTATTATGAATATGAAATAAATCCCTAAAAAATCACCACGTTACATTCAGTTCGTCGGCCATAATCCAAGCATTTCCTCCTGCTCCAAGGTGCCAGTCGGGGCAACGGCCTAAGTTTACTCCGGTGATTCGCACATAACGAACCGGGGTTCCATCAGCCGCTATTGTAAACGTATAAGCCTGACTGGCGTTGTCGGTTAGGGCGATTGGAGATTTTTCTACACCCAACTTGTTCCAATTTTGGCCATCCACTGAAGTTTCAAAAATGACTTCTATAGGCATCCAGACCCAGGAACCGGCATCTTGTAGGCAGCGGATTTGGATAGATTTCACCTTTTGGGTGGCGTTTAAATCGACAGTAGCTTCCAGATTAACAGCCTGAAACCCTTGCCAGAGCCCATTACGGAAATTTTCGCCTCCTGTTAGGTCGTCAATCAAGCTTTTGGGTCCTTCGGCGGAGTAAGTAGGGCTGTAGGGATGCTTCAGTGTAAGTCCCCAGTTTTTCCGGCTTCTTACGAAAACGGCTCTTGCAGGGGAAGACTGTAATCCACCTTCCTCTGCGGCTGCCCATATCGTATCAGACTGATTTAAAACTATGGGTTGGGTGTATAGGCTTGCAGGTTTGAATAGTTCATCCTTCTTTCTGCTCCAGTACAATTTTGCTTTACCTGAGGGATGGCCAAGGGATACTTGTAGCGTGTCTAAGAAGGTTGTTCTTCTACTAACAAAACTCGGCATCGGAAGGATTCTATATCCTTGGTCGATGGCTTGTACAGGTCGGTTTCGATTGATTCCCCAGTTACTTTTCCCTGCCATTATTGGAGCCGTAGCGGTAAATTCCCATTCACCGCCTTCGGAAAGTTGGTTGTGCGTTACCCACGATTTATCCCAATTTACACCGTTTATTTTCATGCTTTCCACTACATCAAATGCCGATTTTCTATCACTTCTGATGTTAAGTGTTTTTCCGTTCGGCAATTGTAGTTTAATCTGATGGAATAAGGGAAGTCCAAGGTTCCAAGTGGTACTTCCGGGGGTAACAGAATATAATCCGAGAGCGCTTAACACGTACCACGCCGACATTTGGCCGCAATCTTCATTACCACTAAGTCCGTCTGGAGCATCGTGGTACATGCTGTCGAGAATGCCATTGACATAAGCCTGAGATTTCCAAGGTTTGCCGAGGTAGTGGTATAGCCACGCCTTATGATGACTTGGCTCATTGCCGTGGACATATTGGCCGATAAACCCGGTCATATCGGCTTGGTCGCGACCGGTAGTTCTGGGAGGAGCAGTAAACAGGCAATCTAAGTGCGCTTCCATACCGGCATCTCCCTTATGAAGCCGGATTAGCCCACTGATATCCTGGGGTACGAACGTGCTGTATTGCCAGGCATTGGCTTCGGTAAAGTTGAAGTTTACTTCGTAGGGGTCGAAGTGTTTCAACCAGGCATGTTGGTTTTTTGCCCGGAAGAATCCAGTTCCGGGGTCAAACAGGTTGAGGTACGACTGAGCGCGTTTATAGTATTCCTCCGCAACAGTGTTTTGTCCAAGAGATTCGGCCATAGAGGCGATGCACCAGTCGTCGTAGGCGTATTCAAGTGTTTTCGATACCGATTCACTTTCGTCGCCTGCGAATACACAACCGTTTTTCCGGTAAGAATCTAATCCGTAAAGATTGGTTTCAGCAGAGGCTTTCATGGCTTCCAACGCAAAGAGTGGGTCGAAACCTCTAACGCCTTTTGCCCAAGCATCGGCGATGACAGGTACTGCGTGGTACCCGATCATGCAATCGGTTTCATTGCCTGCAAGCTCCCAAACGGGCAGTCGTCCAGAATTTCGGAAATGCCTAAGAAAACTTCGGACAAAGTCGGCAGTACGGGCAGTGTCGAGCAAAGTCATCAAAGGGTGCCAAGCTCTGAAGGTATCCCAAAGCGAGAAGACGGTATATTGTGGGCCGTCGGTGCTGGTTCTTACCGTGCGATCAATGCTCCGGTACTGTCCATCGACATCTGAGAATAGGTTTGGTTGAGTAAAGCAATGGTATAAAGCCGAATAGAAAATGCGTCTATCGCGCAACTTTCCTCCTGAAACTTGAACCTTGCTCAACTCTTTTTCCCACTTCTCATTGGCTACTTGCTGATAGCGCTTGAAGACTTCGTGCGGAGCTTCTGCTTGGAGATTTCGCCTGGCGCCTTCAATACTCACCGAGGATAGGGCAACTTTAACCTGTATGCCCTTTTGCAAAGCAACTTCAGGAAAGTAAAAAGCGGCTTTTTGTTTCCGGCATATTGCTGGAAATTCAGTAACAGGTTCATCGTCAATAAACAGTTGGTGCTTTTTTACTGGAACAGAAAACCGAACAACAAAGTAAACGTGCTGTTCTTTAGCCCATGCTTTAGAGATGCGGTGCCCTTCCCATTCGGTTGGCGACACCTGCCTAAGCGAAGCATCGAGCACTTCATCGCGGTGCATGAGGTCGAGTATAAGGCCGCCGGCTGATTTCGAGGGCTGATAACGGTATTGATGAATGCCAACACGTTCGGTAGCAGTTAATTCTGCCAGCACTCCGATGTCAGGCAATTTTACCTGATAATATCCGGGCTTGGCAACTTCCGACTTTTTATCCATGCGTTGCCGGTATCCAAAGCCACTTTTAAAACCATTATTAGGGTTTGCAGAGCCTCTAAATGGCATGATCAACACATCTCCGTAATCGGCAATGCCGGTTCCACTAAGGTGAGTATGGCTGAAACCATACAACAAGCTGTCGGTGTAATGATAGCCTGAACAACCGTCCCAGCCATCGAGGCGGGTATCAGGGCTAAGTTGAACCATGCCAAACGGAACTGTAGCTCCCGGAAAAGTATGGCCATGCCCGCCGGTGCCGATGAAAGGATTGACATACTGGGTGAGACCAGCCAGCTGAGGTTGCGGGATTTTAGGGACGTTGGGTTTGCCTTTAGGCTGCGCCAACAAACTTAGGGGCAGCAGGAGCAGGGCGAGGTTTTTCATTCGAATACGAAATTGAGCGATTGAACCAGGTTTTCGGAAAGGCTTAAACTTACCGGACAAGTGCGTGCAGCATGTTCAAGCAAGCGTATTTGCTGGTCGGAATACTCGCCTTTAAACAGAAATTCTATTTTGATTTCCCCAATCCTGCGGGGATTAGCAACCATTACTTTGGTGATATTAGCCGCAACATGAAGGTCGAAGCCATGATTTTGAGCAGCAATGCCCATGATGGTGATGGCGCAAGAAGCTAATGCAGTAGCCACCAAATCGGTAGGGGAGAACGCTTCGCCTAATCCCTGATTATCAACCGGGGCGTCGGTGATTATTTGGTTGCCTGAAGCCAGGTGGGTCATTTGCGTGCGAAGTTGACCCTGATATTCGACAAAAGAAGTACTCATGAGTGTTGGAAAACCCTAAAGTACAAAGGAGGGAGGAATGCAAAATTAAAAATGGGAAGAAGCCATTGGAATTGAAGCAGTATTGGAATTGAAGGAGTAAGTAAATAATGGTCTGAAAGACTACTGGTAGGCCAAACTCCAGTTTCAATTCTAATTGTAGTCTCTTGATTTGACTTGAATTGGGTTAGAATAATCGAATAACCCCGAGTTTTTTTTTTGGATAAAATTGCTTAAGCCTTACGTTTAAAATAGCCGTATTTCAGTCTAGCCTCGTTGGCCATTGGAAGCTGTAATTAATTATTGCACAATGAGTAATATTTTTCTAATTTTCTATCTCAAAATCTAAAGAGATGCTAAAAAAGCTACTGTTCTTCCTCCTCTTTTGCGCTCTTGCCTCCCTTTCTGCCCTTAAGGCTCAGGAAACAGCAATTTCTAAAGTTCTAAGTGCTACCAATCAGTTCCGTCTTAAGGAACTTAGTGAGGAATGGCAGAAGCGCGACTTGCGAAAGCGTTTGTTAGCACTCGAAGAGGCCAAAAAGAAAGGTTGGCCGCTGCGCTGGGAAAATAGCAAGGGTGAAGTAGTTGAACTCCAGTGCTTAACCGACTGGGGTGAGCCTTTGTATCGGGTTACCGATAACCGGATTGCTGCACGAACCATTTCTGCGAATCGCGTTTATCCGGGAGGTTCTGCCGGATTAAGCCTCACCGGACAAGGGTTAAACATTGGCATTTGGGATGGCGGTGCGGTCCGGAGTACTCATCAGGAACTTACCGGAAGGGTAACTCAAGTAGATGGCGCAACTTCTCAAAGTGCTCATGCTACCCATGTTGCCGGTACGTTGATGGCTTCTGGTGTAGATAGCAATGCACGTGGGATGGCTTATCAGGCTAATCTTCGAGCTCACGATTGGAACAACGATAATACAGAAATGGCTACTGCTGCCGCTGCCGGTTTATTGATTTCCAATCATAGCTACGGATGGATTTCGGGTTGGTTTTCTGGAAACTCTTTCAATGGAACTTCCAACTATTGGTATGGTTGGGAGCCCTACAGCAGAACCGAGGATTATAAGTTTGGATACTACGATGAACAGGCGCGTGATTGGGATCAAATCATCAACAATGCGCCTTTTTACCTGATTGTGAAATCTGCCGGAAACGACCGAGGTGATTCCAGAGCTGCTGGTACGAGTCATAATGTACAAGATTCAGTATCTCCTTTCGGGTGGCGTCTTTCTACAACAGCCAGAAATGCAGATGGAAATGCCACAGGGTATGATTGTATTGTTGGGGGTGGTGTTGGAAAGAATGTTATGACCGTGGGAGCAGTTAATGGCATCACCAATGGCTACGCCAATCCGGAAGGAGTGGTGATGTCTTCATTTAGCGGATGGGGCCCTACCGACGATGGTCGTATCAAACCCGATGTTGTAGCTAAAGGAGTTGCAACTTATTCTTCTACTAGTTCAAGTAATACAGCTTATTCTACTTTAAGTGGAACGTCCATGTCCTCCCCTTCTGTGTCTGGTGGTTTGTTGCTACTTCAGCAGCATTTCAACAATACCAAGAGCCGGTACATGCGCTCTTCTACCTTAAAGGCATTAGCCATACATACCGCTGATGAGGCAGGCAGTAATCCCGGCCCGGATTATCGGTTTGGTTGGGGATTATTAAATATTCAGAAAGCGGCTCAAACCATTTCCCTCGATGCCGCTACCGAGCATATTCTGGAAGACACACTCAGACCTGCTCAAACGTGGCAGCTCAATGTGTATTCAGATGGTATTACACCTTTAAGGGCAACTTTGGGATGGAATGATCCGGCTGCTACACTGGTGACCAATCCCAATCTGGCCAATAATCCCGCAGCAAGACTAATCAATGACCTTGATGTTCGATTCATTCGGGTTAGTGATAACACCATTTTTCAGCCTTGGGTATTAAATCCGGCTTCCCCGGCCAACGCAGCATCTACCGGCGATAACTTCAGAGATAATGTTGAACAGATATTGGTGTCGGCACCTGCAGCTGGATGGTACACCATTCGTATAACCCACAAGGGAAGTCTGAGAAATAATCAAAATCAGCTTATGTCTTTGATTATTAGTGGAGCTCGAAGAACGTTGCCTCCACAGGTAAGTTCGTTTTTACCGACATCAGCCGGCGCAGGAGCTTCAATCAACATTAAAGGGGTCAATTTTTCAGGAGCTAACAGCGTCACTTTTGGCGGAGTTACCGCTTCTTCCTTTACGGTAATTAATGACACCACCATTCAGGCAGTAGTTGGAAATGGATCCTCCGGTTCTGTTCAAGTGGTTACTCCTCAAGGGACAAGTACTTTAGCAGGATTTACTTTTATTCCAGCACCAACGATAAGTGCCTTTACTCCAGTTGTTGCGGGTTCTGGAACATCTGTTACCATTCGCGGCACTGCCCTTCAAACAACGAATGCTGTTTCTTTTGGTGGATTAGCCGCTTCTTCTTTTAACATCACCAGCGACACTTCTGTTATTGCAGTGGTTGGTGGCGGTAATTCCGGATTGGTATCCTTAACAACTTTAGGGGGTTCAGCCAGCCTCAGTGGATTTACTTTCGTGGTTGCACCTCAAATCAGTTCATTCAATCCAACTTCAGCCTTAGGCGGTACAACAGTAAGCATAAGAGGAAGCGCTTTGAGTAGCGTTACGGCTGTTTCTTTCGGTGGCACACCTGCAAGTAGTTTTCAAATCTTGAATGATACCTTAATCACCGCTATTGTTGGAGCCGGAAGTTCCGGAGCTGTATCGGTAGTTTCTCCCGGCGGGAGTTCTACTCTTGGTGGATTTGCCTTTTTGGTACCGCCATTAATTCGGTCAGTACAACCTCGCACAGCACATTACAATGAAGTAATTTCGATTCAGGGTTCCAACTTTACCGGAGCTACGTCAGTTCAAATTGGAAGTATTGCAGTGCCAAGCTTCACGGTTGTCAATGATTCTGTTATAACGACTACCGCATTCAATTACATCCCAGCAGGAAATGGTCGCATCAGCGTTACAACCTCCGCTGGTACGGCTGTTAAATCAGGATTTTTTATACTTACTCCTAACACTTCCGGGACAACTGGTGTACGTGGCGACATCACCTCAAATACCACTTGGACAAAGAACAATACGTATGTGCTCAAGGGATTGGTGGTGGTAAAGAATGGCGCAACCCTTACCATCGAGCCGGGCACCCAGATTCGAGGCGAGCTTGGATGGGATTCAGTTGCCGGTGTGCCCATGGCTGCTGGTGGCCTTATGATTGCCAGAGATGGAAATCTACAAGCTTTAGGCAGCGCTTGTGAGCCGATTGTATTTACTGCTCATGCAACCGGGAATCGGGTTGTACCCGGGTCTTGGCTGGGATTGATGGTTCTTGGCGATGCGCCTGTTAAAGTTACCGGCGGCTCTTCCCTCATCGAGGATGGTTACTTTGGAGAAGATGGTAGATATGGAGGAATCAGTGAAACAGATAGTAGCGGTGTCCTGCAATTTATTCGGATTGAATATGCTGGTGCGGCGTATGACCAGAACAAAAGGTGCAGCGGACTTACTTTAGCGGGTGTAGGAAGTAAAACTTCTATGCGAAACATTCAAGTGTCGTTCAGTGGTGAAGATGCTTTTGAATGGTTGGGTGGAAATGTAAACGCCTCCAGATTGATTTCATACCGAAATACCAACGAAGACTTAAGCAGTAGCTTAGGATTTAAAGGTAAAGTGCAGTTTGTGTATGTACTTCGTGACCCTGCTTTGGCAGATGCTTCAGGAAGCTCAGGATTTCACTCATTGAACGATACCTCGGGAAGCGGAAACCTTCCTCAAACTGCAGGTTACTTTTCGAACATAACCATCATCGGACCTAGGGAACAAACGGGAGCTTCCTCACATTCCGGCTATCGTGAAGCATTAAGATTTAGCCACAATGTGGCGAGTTCCTTGTATAATTCAGTCTTGGTTGGCTTCCCAACCGGACTAACGCTTGCAGATAGTAGCACCTCATTGAATTATTCCAATGGACTTCTTCAAATGTCGAATAACGTAATGGCCAACATGAGTGCTAATTTCTCTAACAGTGTTTCAGCACCTGATCAGGCTCGGTTTGACGCTAACAACATTCGATACACTTCTACCTCCTCAGTGGGTTTCGTCTCTGGTTACAACAACCTGAATACTCCCAATCTTCTTCCATCTTCTGGTTCCGTCTTGCAGAATGGCGCCGATTTCTCTAATCCTCGTCTTCAAGAAGGCTTTTTTGAGTCGGTAACCTACCGTGGCGCATTTGGCACACAAGACTGGACACTTGGTTGGGCCAGATGGGACTTAAACAATGCTGCCTTTCATGCACTTCAACCCACTAATTCCGTCTATCAAGTTCAGCCCAATGGCACGTCTGTCAACATTGGGTTTAAGGCAGGAACCGGTTCTTCGTTAACGTATTTCATTCAGTATAAATTGACTCAGGCAACTACTTGGACTACCTCAAACATGTACAACGGCATCATGGTTACTTCTGGCACAACCATTATCAATCGCCAACTAACGCTCAATCCCGGAGTTTATGAGTTCAGAATTGGCATCCGATCAGGAGGAGGAGCCATCAACTGGGGATGCGTTAGCATTGTTAATCTTGTATGTAATCGAGATGTACTTTTATTCCCCACTAACGTGTTCTGTGCATTTGGCAATGATGGCAAAATCACTTCTTCCTACGTAAATTTCAGAGCTCCCTACACCGTTTCATGGAGAAATGCTAGCAATGTGCAGATTGGCACAGGCTCTTCAGTGGCTACGCTAAGGGCTGGGGTTTACACCATCATTGTAACAGATAATATGGGTTGCTCAGTTACAAAATCGGCAACCATTACACAGCCAGACACCAATAACGTTCCTAGAAATCTGGTTGTTGCGGGTTCTAATTTGTCGAGAAGAATAATATTTAACCGGGTTCCAGGTGCATTACGTTATCAGTACATCGGTTTCCGAGCAGATGGAGTTTTGTTGTCAGCAAGAAATGTAGGTGCAGGCACTAATAATGATACGGTGCTACAACTTGCTTCGAATCCGTTATATCAAGCCGGTGGAGCGGGATTGGTTAGAGCAAGAATCAGAGCGGTGATGCCTTCTTCCAACAGTTCTTATACCTGTGAAGTGTTTGGAAACATTGCATTGCCAACCAGAACCATCGGTGAAGATGAGCCGGTAGAAGTAGCCACCGAAACCGGTTTATTGGCATATCCGAATCCTGCGACCCTTCAACTCAACATTCAGTATTCGTTTAAAAAATCGGGATCGGCCATGTTGAGCCTTTATTCCATGAATGGCGCATTGATTATGAGAAGGATGTTGAATGCTCAGGATGGTGTTGCCAAAGAAATTTTGGAAGTTCAAAACCTTAGCAAAGGCTTGTATCTCATTCAGGTTGTTGAAGGAAATGAAATGGAAACAGCCAGGGTTATCTTGGGTAATCAGTAATTCCGATATACATAATTCGAATAAAGAAAACGAATATGCACTATCGTAAAAGCTATTCATTGGCAAACTTCTTAGCTTTTTCACATGGGACTTTTCCCGCGGATTTGCGCCGATTAGCGCTAATCTGCGTTGGAAACTACCCTAACAGCCATTTTGAAATTTGCGTAAATCTTCGGGAAACTTGCCAATCTAAAGGGCTTTTACGATTTGGATATTCATTAAAAAAATTAACGCTTCAACAAGGTCATTTCCTTCAGATTTTCGCTGATTCACGCCGGTTATCCCGGTAGAAGATTCATTCGCTTCAGCTTAAGAAATTTGCGAAAATCTGAGGTGAAAGTGCCCTTTTAAATAATAATCAGAATAACCCATTAACCGCATCCATACTGATTAGTTAGCTCAGTTGCTGTAGCTTTTATCACTGAGCATATCCTTTAGTATATTTTCTTACAGTTGTTAATGAAACGTTTTGTCACGGCTATTCTTTAATTGCCGTGATTACCTGAAAGTTGTTTCTATAAAATGATGATGACGTTAAGATTGAAACCCTTAAGCGGATAATTCGGTAAATTTGTAGAATGAACTTGCGGACTTCTTTTCTGATGAACAGTTTTTTACAATCAATACTACTAATCTGTATCCTTACAGGTCTTTTTGTTGAAGTTCAGGCTCAACCTCTAACGTATGAGTATAGGAAGGCTGAATCTTTACGTGAAAAGGAAGCAGCCATACAGAAAGCTAAGGAAAATGGCTGGCCGATAAGTGGGGTATTGCCTAATGGACGGGAGTATAGCCTGATTCGCCTGAATGCGGAGGGAAAGCCGGTTTATTTTTCCGGAAGTAACCTGAATGCAGCTCGAACTATTTCTACCAACCGGGTTTGGAGTGGTGGAAATCTTGGTTTAAGCCTAAACGGGCAAGGAATGCCGGCAGGAACATTAGGAGAGTGGGACGGTGGAGGAGTTCGCACCACTCACCAAGAATTCGGTAATAGGGTAACCCAAATGGATAATCCAAGTGGTTTAAGTAATCACGCTACTCATGTTGCTGGAACGCTGGTGGCAGGAGGCGTTGGGAGTGTCAATTACAAAGGAATGGCTCATCAGGCGTCACTTTATGCCTACGACTGGAATAATGACATTGGAGAAATGAGTACCGCTGGTTCCAATGGAATGTTGGTGTCGAATCACAGCTATGGGCAGCTTACCGGATTTCAGTACGGTGATTGGTCTGGCACTTTGGGATGGCACTGGTGGGGAGATCCCACAGTGAGTCCTTCTACCGACTTTCGATTTGGTTTTTATGATAATGAAGCGCGTGACTGGGACATAATTGCTCGTTCTTTTCCTAATTATCTGTTGGTAAAAGCAGCCGGAAACGACCGAGGAGATGGCCCATCTCCAGGAGGTCAGCATTATGTTTTTTCTGGTGGAAGCTGGGTTTCCAGTACTGCTGTTCGAAATATTAATGGAGGTTCTACCGGCTACGATTGTATGTCCGGAAGTGCCATTGCTAAGAATGTACTTACTGTAGGTGCTGTGAACGATTTGGTCAATGGATATACTACCCCCTCAGCAGTTGTCATGTCTTCATTCAGCAGTTGGGGCCCAACCGACGATGGTAGAATCAAGCCTGATGTGGTGGGCAATGGGGTAAGTGTAAGTTCATCCGGATCAACCTCTAACACCAACTATTCAACCTTGAGCGGAACTTCTATGGCAAGTCCTAATGTAGCAGGCTCCATGTATTTGTTACAGCAGCGTTACCGAGCCTTGAATAGCAACCAGCCCATGAGATCATCAACCTTGCGTGGTTTGGTCATTCACACCGCCGATGAAGCAGGCCCTAATATTGGTCCGGATTACATGTTTGGTTGGGGTTTAATGAATACAGCAAAGGCAGCAGTTTTGATCGGGGAAAATGGAACGACTGGGCATATTATCCAAGGAACACTAACTCCCGGACAACCATTCAGCCTAAACCTTTTACCAACTTTAACTCCATTAAGAATCACTCTTTGTTGGACAGACCTGCCCGGAACAGTTGGAACTTCGGCGTTAAACAGTCCTACTTCCAAATTAGTTAATGACCTTGATTTAAGAGTTTCTTCGAGTCCACAAGGTGTTCTGTTTCCTTTTGTTATGAATCCTGCTAACCCGGCTGCCGGTGCTTCTACCGGCGACAACACCAGGGATAATGTAGAGCAGATCTTAGAAATATTGCCTATTGCAGGCACTTATACCGTAACGGTATCAAATAAGCCGGGAATGTCAGTTCCTCAGCAATTTGCCCTTATCATATCTGGTGCTTCGCTAACTACTACTCCACCAGTTGCAGATTTCACTTCTTCTAACCCTCAGATTTGCACCGGTAGTACAGTAACCTTTTCTCCCAACGTATCTGGAGTTGTTACTTCCTACAACTGGAGCTTCCCAGGCGGAACACCTGCTACTTCTACACTCAATTCTCCAACAATTTCTTACAATACTCCCGGCTTGTACCAAGTGCAGTTGATTGTAAGTGGTTCTTCGGGTAATGATACCGTGCTCAAAACACAATATGTAAGTGTTGGTGGAAGTTCACTTCCGTTTAGTGAGAATTTTACCGCTGGCTTAAACCGTTGGACGGTGGTCAATCCCAATGCAGGAAGCATAGGGTGGGAATTGGATTCAATCGCAACGTTCACTACCGGTCCGAATAAAAGTGCATGGATGAATTTCTTCTCTTATCAGACAATTGGTCAGCGAGATGAACTGATTTCACCACCGCTCAATCTGACAGGAATGAATTCTGCCCAGTTAACATTCAAACACGCTTATACTCGATACAGCGGACAGCCTTCGGATACGTTAATTGTTCAGGCATCATCAGGATGTAGCAATAACTGGGTAACACTGGCAACCTTGGCTGAAAATGGATCAGGTACATTTGCAACAGCCGGGGTAGGATTTTCTCAAAGCAGCAACTTTATTCCAACACTCGCCAATCAATGGTGTGGAAGCGTTGGCAACACTCCTTGTAATGCGGTGAATTTATCGCAATTACTGGGGCAAAGTGGGGTGAGAATCCGGTTTCTGGCAGTCAATAACTATGGTAATAACCTGTTCATCGACGATGTTAACGTTACGGGAGTGCCTGGTTCTTTAGCACCGGTTGCTGCATTTGGCGCAACTTCTTCAAGAACAATTTGCGTTAATGGCACAGTCAGTTTCAGGGATTCTTCCCTTTTAAGCCCAACAACCCGCTTGTGGACTTTCCCCGGTGGCAATCCTGCATCCTCTATCTCCATTAACCCAACAGTTGTTTATGACAATCCGGGCACTTATCCTGTATCGCTAAGGGTAAGCAATGCTTCTGGAGTGGATTCTATAACCAAAATCGGCTATATCACTGTTAACGGAGGTCAGGCACTTCCATTTTCTGAGAATTTCGAAAGCATGATTACCGGAGTTATCGGTAATCCTTGGACTGTAACAAATCCTGATAGTGCTACTACCTGGAGAACGATTAATACTGGCGGATCGCCTTCTGGAAATCGTTCTGCTTGGATTAATTTTTACAATTATCAAAGTGCCATTGGTCAACGAGATGGGTTAGAAACTCCTTTACTTGATTTTAGGAACCGAACTAACCTCAACCTTTCTTTACGCCATGCTTATACCCGATACAATTCAAATTCTACCGACAGCCTGATAATCTTAGTATCAACCGGATGCTCCAACAACTGGACGCGAGTTGCTGCTTATGGAGAAAATGGATTCGGAAGTTTTGCAACTACAAACTCTCCTTATCTAACCAATAGTGTTTTCACACCAGCCTTTTCATCGGATTGGTGTGGTACCACACCCGGTGCAGCCTGCATCAATATCCCCTTAAATGCCTACTCAGGACAGCCAGGGGTGAAAATTCGCTTTGAATCGCGTAACAGTTATGGAAACAACCTGTATCTCGATGACATACTTATCAATGGTACATCGAGTGTTATAGCTCCCGGTGTTGCATTTGGAGCAATTTCTCCAAGGGTTATATGTGCTTCTAACACGGTTAGTTTCAGAGACTCCTCCACAAACAATCCTACCTCTTGGAGTTGGAGTTTTCCGGGTGGAACGCCTTCCACTTCAAACCTTCAACATCCGGTTGTTACGTATAATTCTCCGGGTTTTTATTCGGTTACCCTTACAGCCTCTAATGCCGGTGGTGGAAATACGTTAACTCGAAGTAGTTTTATTACTGTTGGGCCGGCTTTGAATGTAACTTGGGGAGGTTCAACCTCTACAATTTGTTCGAATTCTCCTGCAATCACGTTAACTCCGGGCAATCCTTCGGGTGGAAGTTTCAGCGGGCCAGGGGTGTTTGGCAATCAGTTTAATCCAGCTATTGCGGGTGCAGGTACCCATGCCTTAGTTTACTCTGTTACTCAAAATGGATGTACCGATACCGCCCGCAGGACTATAACCGTGGTGCCCAAACCTTCGATTGTGTTTACTTCTCCTGGAGTTGTATGCGTTAGTAGTTTAGCCATTACGCCTGCAAGTCTGAATTTTTCACCAGCGGGCGGAAGTTTAAGCGGTCCTGGGGTATTGGGTGGTGTTTTTATTCCTGCACAGGCCGGAGTCGGAATCCATACCATACAATATTCAGTAACCGCAAATGGATGCCAGGCCGATACGAGCTTTATTATTCAGGTTAGGGCATTGCCTGTTGTTACTCTACCTCAAATTGGGCCTTTTTGCTCCATTAGCAACCCTGTTGTCCTCAATGGAGGAACGCCGGTAGGAGGCACATACACTGTCAATCAATTCCCGGCAACCAGCTTCAATCCCGGAACTCTTGGTGTTGGTGCCCATACCGTCATTTATTCTGTTAGTCAGAATGGCTGTATCGGAAGAGATACCATTCAGGTAGTAGTTTCCAACAGCATAAGCGCAACTTTACAACTTCCACAAAGTGTTTGTTCCAACGACTCTGCCTTCACTTTAACAGGTGGAAATCCTATCGGTGGGCTGTATTCCGGAACAGGGGTCAGCAATAACCGTTTTAATCCTTCTGTTGCAGGAGCTGGAGTTTTCACCATAACGTATACCGTTGGCTCTGTTGGATGTCAGGGAACTGCAACAACCAACATTACGGTTCGTCAAGCACCGAATGCTATAATGAATCCCGCAAATCCAATATGCGATAATGCCAATCCAATGACTTTGTCTGGAAGTCCGGCAGGAGGTACGTTCAGTGGAACTGGGATGACCGGCAGCAGCTTCAATCCATCCACCGCCGGAGCAGGAGCACATTGGATTCGTTATACTGTTTCGCAAAATGGGTGTTCCGATACGGATAGTTTTCCGTTAATGGTAATGGCTGCTCCAACTGTATCGTTGTTGCCATTAACCCCAGTATGCATCAACGCACCCGCCTTTTCGTTATCGGGAGGCACCCCAGCCGGCGGTGTTTATTCGGGTTCCGGAGTTAGCAATGGGCAGTTCAATCCAACAGTGAGTGGGGCAGGAAACATTTCAGTGTTTTATACTTATGCAGCATCTAACGGATGTATTTCCATTGCAACTCAAAACCAGTTGGTAAATGGTTTACCTTCCATTATTTTCCCTCAATTGCCGGTTGCCTGTCAAAAGGATACTCAATTGAGTTTAAGCAATGTATTGCCAGCCGGTGGTGTATTTACTGGAACTGGAGTGAGTGGAACTAACTTTAATCCACAACTTGCGGGCTCAGGAACGCATAGTATAACCTATTTCATTGCGGTGAATGGTTGCCTGAATTCTTCTTCACAAAATATTACGGTGGTTCCTCAACCGGTTAGGCCCTCTATTTCATCACAAGGATTTAATGCAATAGTTTCATCCAGCCCAGTTGGCAATCGTTGGTTATTGGGAAATACATTGCTAATTGATACTACCCAAGTGCTGGTGCCAACTACTAATGGAGTCTATCGATTAGTAGTTGTATTGAGTGATTGCTCTTCTGATACTTCATTAGCATTTGCGTTTACTACCACAAGCACAACCGGAATTAAATCAGGAATTCCAAAACTTTACCCAAATCCTACCGAAGGAAATGTGTGGGTTGAAGGAGTTACCATCGAAGGTTCTATCCTTAATCTATTCGATTTAAGAGGGGCTAGAGTTAGTGCCAGAATGGAACAACATGCCGATAGAGTATGGATAGATTTATCTAATCTGACTGCCGGTGTTTACTTTTTAAGTGTAAATGATGCAGTTAATGGGGTTAGAAGTTTTAAAATTGTGAAAACGGAGTAAATAATTTTTAGAAGGTTGCTTAATAGTGGGTTTTCCAGCAACCAACCTTAAGCCTTGAGTAATTCTTTCAGATGATCATGAATATGTTAATCTGAAAGAGTTACTCAATTAATTAACTTTATTTTTTATGCTTTATGAACATTATAACAAATAAAAGACAGTCTGAAATTCTTATTGCAATTGGATTAAGTTTAGTCTCTTTATTGATTGCATTGTTGAGTTCAACCAGTGTTTCACTGGCATTCGATGATCCCTTTAGTGTATTTTATTCCCGATTTCCACCGGAGAAGATTATTTCATATTTCAGTAAGGGGAATAACCCTCCCGCTTACGAACTATTTCTTCATTATTGGTCTAAAATATTCGGTACTTCTGTTTTAGCTTACCGCATGCCGTCTATGCTATCTGGAGCAGGAGCTGTTTACCTGCTATGCAGAATAGGGTGGAAGTACTGGCATCCGGAAATTGGGGTTTTGGCGGCTTCTTTAATGGTGTTGTCTAGTTTTTTTCTTCAGTTTCAATTAGAAGTCAGAGGGTATAGCATTGCAATATTTTTATCTTTGATTTATCTAAAATCGGCTATTGAATTATACAGTAACCGATATTCTTTTCGGCACTTTATGCAATTGGTTTTATCCGGTACGCTACTTTTATATTTTCATTACTTTGGCATATTCCCAGTAATCCTTATTGGAGTCTTTCTTTGGCTTTCTAAACCATCAAAGAAAGTATGGATATTCCTTTTCTCAGGTATTTTTATACTTCTACTTTATCTTCCACAAATCAACGTCGTTTTTTCAAGGATTAATGAGGTGAAAGAATTAGGGACTTGGATTCAGCTTACTGAAAACTTTTATCCTTTGTATCTTAGTTTAAATAGCTTAATTAATTACAAGGAATTAAACATTAATCTTTTTATATTATTTAGCTTGTATTCAATTGTTGTTATTGCATATAGTGCTGTTAAAGAGAAATGGATTCGTATTCTATTTTTATCTTTTGGTATATATTGGGTAATATTTTTAGCATCATTCAGAAATGGATTAAACTTGTTTCTGGAAGTTTCATGGATTCATAATCAGCTTCCTATTGCGCTTGCAATACTGTTTTTTATTTGGCCAGCACTTTATTGGAGAAGAAATTTGAAGCAAAGTGATTCTCAGAATGAATACCAACTTTCTGATAGCCAATTGAGCTGGGCATTGCTGATGTATGGCGGAATTTCTGTGCTGATAGTGTATCTGCTTTCCTGGAATTATGAGATTTATTTTGATAGGTACTTATTTTTCACCATTCCGATTTTCTTCCTTTTATTGGCATTTTTAATATGAATATACGCAAAGCTAAAAATGGTCTGTCATAAGGTGACAATGTGAGGGTTGATCTTTGAAAAAAAAAAAGAAGATGACACTCAAAGAATTCACGGAAAAATATCATAATGAAGATGCTTGTATGTTGCATTTCAGGAAGTTAAGGGTCAAACAAGGGGTATACTGTCGCCTTTGCAAGGAGAACACTGAACAACATTGGATGGAAGGC
>CALSBM010000070.1:0-17284 GCA_943373175.1 Chitinophaga pinensis
TATAGCACGGGTGAGCACCTCTTCCCATTCCGAACAGAGTAGTTAAGCCCCGTAGCGCCGATGGTAATGCAGTAAAATGTGTGAGAGTAGGTCGTCGCCAGTATTGGTACAGCACCCCGCCCGAAAGGCGGGGTGTTCGCGTTTTAGGGCCCCTGTCATTAGCTCATTGCCGCAACTTTGTTGATCAATTAGATTAGCCGGTATGAAAATTATCAGAAATTGTATTAAATCCTCCTATCATATTTTTCTCCCTGAAATAATCCTCATTAATACAGCAATAATTGCAATTATCAAAAGAATATGAATTAAGCCGCCAACATTGTAGGCAAAAAATCCGATTGCCCAACTAATGACTAGTATGACGGCAATGGTATAAAGTAAATTTCCCATGTTTTTTATTTAAAGAATATCCACAATCGTAAAAGCCCTTTAGATTGACAAGTTTCCCGCAGATTAACGCAAATTTCAAAATGGCTGTTAGGGTAGTTCCCAACGCAGATTAGCGCTAATCTGCGTATGAATTGGCGCAAATCCGCGGGAAAAGTCCCATGTGAAAAAGCTAAGAAGTTTGCCATTGAATAGCTTTTTACAATAGTGTATATTCGCTTTATTTATGTGTCTTGATACACCGAATCCATCTAACTTTAGTTGTCAGGTAGGCTGCCTTGAACACTGAAGAATAGCAAAAATCGATGGCTCTATTTCTATTGATTATCAGTGACAGTATTTGCCCTGTTGACATTCTGGTTCTATAGGCTTTCTTCTGTTATCATCAAGATTTATTATCTGTTTTCGAACAGTAAATCGTCAATTATTTGAGTTTCCTTTTCAAAAGTTCTGTCTTTTCCAATTAAATTAATTTAGGTTGATTTAGACAGAAATATTCTGTGAGAAGCAGGATTGAAAGGGATTAAATTACCTGATAAAACCCTATAAAAGCATTTCTTCTGCCAAATGCGAAGAATTGGATTTATTCCTGAAAGAAATAAAAAAACGTTAAGTGTTTACTTAACGTTTTTTTATGAAAGCGAATTAAAGGGAAGAAATAATTGAATGCATCTCTTCTTTTGTTTTGCCAAGTTTGATTTGAAGTCTTCCTAACATCTCATCTTTTTTACCTTCTGCAAACATTAAATCGTCGTCTGTTAGGGTTGCAAATTTTTGTTTGAGTTTCCCCTTCTGCTCGTTCCAGTTTCCTTTTACTTGAGTAGTGTTCATTGAGAATTGTGTTTATTGTAACAGAATTATTACTCTGTAAAGGTGAGTTGTATTACAGAGTAAAGTTTACACAATTAGGGATTAAGTTTGTAAGTTTCAATTTGCTTTTTGAAGGTTATGCATGGACAATATTTCCAGTTCTGCGTAGGTTTTCAATGTAGAGACTGTTTGTTTTTCTTGCGTGAGTGGCCTGGAGGGCGAGCGAAGCGAGGTGCGAAGCACGGAACCCCGGAAGGGCACGACCCCTGAGGCTGGGGTGAGTAGCAAAAATTTAAACTATGACTGAGATGTTTGTATGTTGTTGATTTCCCCAGGCCGAAGGGGGCACGCCCAAAATAGTTTTAAAGGAGTATGCAGATAAAAAAGAAAGGGCCGCAAAACTGCGACCCTTGTAGACAAACACCGGAAACTTAGAACCGACCCTTGATTCCGGGAGTTTGTGTATTAAAAATCCTCGTTGAAGGAAATTTTGCTTGCGGAGGTGGTATTGGACTGGCCAACACCGGCTTTACGGTATTCGCTTACGCGTTTTTCGAAGAAATTAGTTTTGCCCGGCATCGAAATCATTTCCATGAAGTCGAATGGGTTGGTGCTATTGTATAGTTTATTGCAACCGAGGGAAATTAGGAGACGGTCGGCAACAAACTCGATGTACTGCTTCATTAGTTCGGAGTTCATGCCGATAAGGCGAACTGGTAGTGCATCGGAGATGAATTCTTTTTCTATTTCAACAGCATCTGCGATGATGGCTTGAACGGTTTCTTGGGGAAGTTGGTTGATTAGGTCTTTGTAGAGTAAGCAGGCAAAGTCGCAATGTAGTCCTTCGTCTCTGGAGATGAGTTCGTTAGAGAAGCTAAGACCCGGCATAAGGCCTCTTTTCTTTAACCAGAAAATGGAGCAGAACGATCCGGAGAAGAAAATGCCTTCAACTGCTGCGAAGGCAATAAGCCGCTCTGCGAACCCGCCTTTGCTGATCCAACGTAACGCCCAATCTGCTTTTTTAGAAACACATTCTAGGTTTTCAACCGCATGGAAGAGGTAATCTTTTTCTTGAGGATCCTTAATATAGGTATCGATGAGTAGGGAGTAGGTTTCGGAATGGATGTTTTCCATCATGACCTGAAAGCCGTAGAAGCAGCGCGCCTCGGGGTATTGAACTTCGTTGAGGAAGTTTATAGCAAGGTTTTCATTAACGATTCCATCAGACGCGGCGAAAAAGGCCAGAACGTGTTTGATGAAATGTTTTTCGTCGGGATTGAGGCGATTTTCCCAATCGTTTAAGTCCTGAGTCAGGTCGATTTCTTCTGCTGTCCAGAAACTGGCTTCCGCTTTTTTATACATCTGCCAGATTTCGGTGTGTCGAATGGGGAACAGGACAAATCGGTCTGCATTCTCTTGCAGAATGGGTTCAGGTTTCGCGCTCATAAGGAGGGAGGGTTGGGGGTTAACAATGCAAATTTGGCTGCAATAGTTCAGAGGTTATCCACAACCGTAAGGCATTTTTGAACAGTGTAGTAACCTGATTTTTATTTCTCAGAACCGAGGCTGAGCAAATACTGCTGAAGGTCTTGTTCTTTACTGATATTGAAGCGTTTACGAACTTTGGAGCGAAGTTTTTCTATATACATCTGGCTTTTTCCAAGCTTGCCGGCTATTTCTTTGTTGGTAAACCCTTCGCGCACCAACCGAATTATTTCTTTTTCAGTTTCAGCCATTTCTAACCAAACAGGGCCTAAATGCTCAATCCAATTTTGAGAATTGTTATTCCAGCTTTCAGCTTGTTTAAGTTGAGATTCATTGTGGTTCAGTACAATGAGCAGGTTGCGGATTTGCTGTTCTTTATTCCTTACTTTGTTACGGACCTCTAAGTCGCTGTTGATTAGCGCAAGCCGAATTTCGTCCATTAGCCCTAAGGCTTCGAGAAGATGTTGTTTAAATTCTTGATAGTACTCGTCTCGATTTTCGGAGAGGCTTGATTCTATTTGTCTTTTTTCAACGCGTTCAGACAGAAAACGATTTTTTAACTCCAAATTTTCAGCTTTTTGTCGTTCAAGCTGGCTTTCAAGAGCTAGGCTTTTCTGTTTTCTTTTTGAAAGAAGGTAGAGGAAAGCAAGATTGAGAACAATAAGAAAGGAAGCAATTACAATCCAGAAAACAATATTTCCCAAGAAATTAGCCTGAGCTTCAACACGGTTGTAATTGACTTTCATAGAGGATAGAGAGTCTAGAAAGAGGCGTTCTTTGTTTTGCAGATTGAACTCATTGTTTATGAGATTCAGTTTTTCTTCTGAGTTCTGGAAGGTGTAAGATGCAAGACTGTCGGTCCATTTGAGCGCATCGGCTAAGCGATTTTCATCTTTGGCCAAAAGGGCGGCTGCTTCTACTGATTCTGTATTGTATCTGAGGTTGTTTTCTTTGATGATTTGCTTTTGCCAAATGGCTCTGAGTTTCGGGCTCATAACCCAGTGTCCAAATTTTTCCCGATATTTTTTATGAGTACTTAAAAGCTCAGCATTTAGGCCTTCTTCTCCTTCGAGGAACATTTTATCAATTTCTTCTAACCAGCTTTTAGCACCAGTTTCGTCTGACAAAGTGATGCAAATGTCAAAATTTACCAATTTGACGTACCTGCTATAGACATTCCAATAAGGTTTAAGTTCGTTGATTTTTTCTCTTGCTTTAATGGCTTCTTTGGATAATCCGAGCCGAGTATAGATTAATGCTTTGTTGAGTTGAACGACTAAAAGTTGTTCATTGTGATCTGGCTTCTTGAGGGTTTCAATGCGTTTTTCTAATTGTTGAAAATGCCGAAGTGTTGCCTGATTGTCTTTAAGCTCCATTAGCACAGCCCCGATGTTATTTTCAACCAATAATTTCATTTCAAAACTTGGCGGATACCGGTCGATGAGGTTAGAGCCTAATTGAAAGAATCGGAGCGCTATATTGTGGTATCCTCGGTAGTTCTGACAACTGCCCAAATTGATATAGCTTTTAATCAAGCCGGCAGTGTCTTTCAGGCGTTCCTGAACGGGAACATTCAAAAGGAATATTTCAGAAGCTTTTTCGAAGTTGCCTTTTCCGAACCAATAAGAGCCTTCCAGATTCCTTCCATCAGATTTTTCAAGAGCAAGGTCGTTGTTATCGCAATACTTGTACAGCCTTTTAAGTTTGGATTGAAACTCGTCCTCTGTCGAATTATCTAAGGCACAATAGGCTTTAAGCAGGAGTAATTTTGCATAAACTGAGGGAACGAAGCTTAGGTTGATGTTTTGTTCGATTTCATCATACATCAAGTCTAAATCTTTTGTTTGGGACATTTGCAAGTCTTTAATCCAGCGAATCAAGAAAGGAGCTTCGATTTTGTCTATTTCTGCTCCAATAGTTCGGATAAAGTCTCTATTCCATTCTACCAAGGGTGGTTTTTTCTGAGGATTAGCCTTGTCTAACTTGTTTATCAACTTCCTCAGTGCTAAAGTATCTTGAGCATGAGTAAGTGTTGGAACCTGTAAAAGAAGCACCAGCCAAAACAGGAATAACCTCAGAGAGAAACTCAAAGAGGTTTTAGGAGTAAAAAGTAATTCCAAAGAATACCTCATAGGGAGAAAAACCAAGTGGGGATTAGAAAATTCTAATAAAGAAAAGGAAAAAGCAGCTTTATGCAGCCTTTTAGTAGGTTAGTCAGTACAGGGCGCATCCCAAGGCTCGTCCTGTATCTTTGCATCAGTTTATGTTTCAAGATTATGATGTAATAGTAGTAGGCGCTGGGCATGCTGGCTGTGAGGCTTCTGCCGTGGCCGCGAACTTAGGTTCAAAGGTGCTTCTCATTACTATGAATATGCAGACTATCGCGCAGATGTCGTGCAACCCGGCTATGGGTGGCGTAGCCAAAGGACAGATTGTGCGAGAAATTGATGCCTTAGGCGGATATAGTGGCATCGTAAGTGACCGATCTGCTATCCAATTTCGAATGCTAAACCTTTCTAAAGGACCGGCAATGTGGAGTCCGCGAACTCAAAACGACCGGATGATGTTCGCAATGGAATGGCGCCAGATGTTGGAAGACACTCCCAATGTGGATTTTTGGCAGGATACCGTTGTAGAAATATTGCTTACCGGTAACCGGGTTAGAGGAGTGAAAACGGCCATGGGTGTTGAATTTAGATGTAAAGCGGTAGTTCTGACTAATGGCACATTCCTCAATGGAGTTATTCATATAGGAGAGAAGCGATTTGGAGGAGGTAGAAGTGGAGAAAAGGCAGCTCACGGAATCACTGAGCAGTTGGTTAGCCTCGGATTTGAGGCGGGAAGAATGAAAACAGGAACGCCTCCACGAATCGATGGTCGAAGTTTGAACTACAGCAAGATGGAGGAACAACGCGGCGACGAAAAGCCGGGCAAGTTTTCGTATTCCAATAAAACAAGCCCTCTTACCCATCAACGTTCTTGTTACATCACCTATACAAGTCCTGAAGTACACGATGTCCTTCGAACAGGTTTTGATAAATCGCCCATGTACACTGGCAGGATTCAGGGTTTGGGGCCACGCTATTGCCCATCTATTGAGGACAAAATCAATCGCTTTGCTGAACGTGACCGCCATCAGATCTTTGTTGAACCGGAAGGCTGGAGCACGGTAGAAGTGTATGTTAATGGTTTTTCTACTTCTTTGCCCGAAGAAGTTCAGCTTGAAGCTTTGAGAAAAATTGCCGGGTTTGAAAATGCCAAAATGTTTCGTCCTGGTTATGCCATCGAGTATGACTATTTTCCTCCAACTCAGTTGCATCTCACCCTGGAAACTAAGCAAATTGAAAATCTTTATTTCGCTGGTCAGATAAATGGAACCACGGGTTATGAAGAGGCAGCATGTCAGGGTTTGATGGCAGGAATCAATGCACACTTGAAAATCAATGAGCGCCAACCTTTGATACTTAAGCGTTCCGAAGCGTATATCGGGGTATTAATCGACGATTTGGTAAACAAAGGCACCGACGAACCATACAGAATGTTTACTTCCCGTTCGGAATACCGCATTTTGCTCAGGCAGGATAATGCCGATTTACGTTTGGGAGCAATTGCTACTGAACTGGGATTATTGTCGGAAGAATGCCAATCTCAAATGGCGTCCAAAGTGGAAGGACGAGACTCCATATTAAAATTCCTTAGGAAGCACAGTGCAGAACCTGGGGAAGTTAATCAACGTCTTGAAGCTCTCGGAACAGCCGCTGTTACTCAGAAAACGCGATTAGAGGCGTTACTGCTTCGGCCACAGGTAACGTTGCAAGACCTAGTTGAAACGGTGCCGGCTTTAGAACAATTTACACAGTTGTTTTCAGAAGAAATTAAAGAACAGGCTGAAATAACTCTGAAGTATGCTTCCTATATTGAAAAAGAGAAGGAAATAGCAGGAAAACTTGGCCAGCTCGACGATATCAGAATGAACCCCGATTTTGATTACTGCGGGATTCCTACTCTTTCCGCTGAAGCGAGAGAGAAACTTAGCCGTTCCAAACCTCAAAATCTTGGTCAGGCTAGCCGCATTTCTGGTGTTACTCCCGCAGATATCTCGGTTCTCATGGTGTATATTGGCCGCTGATTCATGAAAGAAACCTTGTTAAGTTGCGCAGTTTGCAACCATAAGTATTTACTAACTTTTGGACAGGCTACTGATTATACGGTCTCACAAGAAATTTTCTCTTTAACCGAATGTTCCAATTGTGGTTTTGTTTTTACCAATCCTCGTCCTGTTGAGGATGCTATTGGTCCATACTACGAATCTGCTGATTATGTGTCGCATACTTCAACCCAAAAGGGACTGATTTTCACGCTTTATCATTGGGTTCGGAGATATACTCTTGGTAGAAAAGCAGCATTTCTGACTCGATTTACTGAAGGCAGGCATTTGTTAGATGTTGGATGCGGCACAGGCGATTTTCTGGCACACTTGCAACAAAATGGTTGGAATGTGAAAGGAATTGAGCCTTCCGAAAATGCACGAATGAATGCAAAGCGTAAAGGGTTGGAAGTGTTTCCACAAGATCATCTTCAACATGGATTTTCACATCAAATGTTCGATGTTATCACCTTATGGCACGTGCTTGAACATGTTCATCAACTTGAGCAAACCATAAAGACGCTGCATAAGTTGCTTAAGCCCAATGGAATTCTTTTAATCGCAGTTCCTAACCGTGATAGCTTCGATGCTCGCCATTATGGTTTTAAATGGGCAGCATGGGATGTTCCCCGGCATTTGTACCACTTCAGAGCCAAAGACATTCGTCACTTAATGGAGCATCATGGCTTTCAATGGGAAACCACAGCCATTATGCCTTTCGATAGTTTTTACGTTAGCCTTCTTTCGGAAAAATACACCCATGGCCGCTATCGTTATTTGCCGGCATTTTTTACCGGACTTAGAAGCCTATTAGTAGCATGGACAGGTAAAGACAAAGGCTCGAGTCAGCAGTATGTTTTTCGCAAGCAACAGGCATAAACCACTACTTCTTTTAGCGCTTTGGGCCTGGACATTTGCCTCTTGCGCCAACATTGGTAGTCTCGGTGGTGGCCCGGTTGACAAAACGCCTCCCAAACTTGAAAAAGCGGTTCCAGAAAACGGTTCCGTGCGCTTTAACTCTAAAACCATTCTTTTGGAGTTCAATGAGCTTATCCGATTAAATAATCCGGAGCAGATTATCATTACCCCACAACCTCCTTCAAGACCAGTATTTTCTGGAAATGGAGACCACGTGAAAGTTGCTTTTCAGGACTCACTGGCGCCCTCAACTACGTATGTTATTAGCTTTTTGGACCTTATCGGGGATAATAATGAGAATAACCGACTGAAAGGGTATCGCTATGTTTTCAGCACAGGTGATCAGGTAGATTCCGCCAGTTTAAAGGGAGTTGTGGTTCAGGCCAGCACAGGAAAGCCGCTTAAGGAAGTGAGTGTTGGGTTGTATCCAGATACACTCGGCGATACCATGCTTCTTGGAAAAGCGGCGATGTATTTAACTAAAGCAGATTCGTCAGGGCGTTTTTTATTAGAGAACCTGGGTGAAAAAAACTTTCGCATTCTGGCATTTACCGACAAGGATCAAAACTATCTCGCCGGCACAGGAGAAGAGATTAGCCTTCCAACCGGAAAAACTTACCAACCTTCGAAAGCGGGAACTGTAACCGACACACTCCGTTTGGTTAAAGCTTTTCCTCGTCAACTGAAGTTGCTGGAAATTAAAGCTACTTCACCCGGCAGAATCAGGGTAAAGTTTAATAAACCCACAGATTCGGTCAGAATTAGGATTTCGGGTGGCCCTTGGCTTCAGGCTGAAATGAGTGCCGATTCCGGGTTTGTACTTCACCAAGAACTTAAATCTGACAGCCTGAACATTCGTCTCGAAACTGCTGACAAAATCTTGGTTTTAGACACCTTGAAAATTGGAAATCGAATAGCTGAAGGAGCACTTCCACGTTCTTCATGGCAGAAAATTATTGAACCCCTCCCCGGCGATAGCTTAGTTTTTCGCTTAAGCAGACCAATTGCCCAAATAGATACCTCCCGATTAGCTTTCCAAGCGGATAGTTTACAGGTCAGAATGGCTCTTGCAAGGTTTGAAGGTTCATTGCTCATTGTTCGTTTACCCGGCAAATTGAAAGGCAAAATAGAAGCTCGACTTTTAGACTCACTTGCTTTGGATGATTTAGGCCAATGGAGTGAGAAGGGGAAATTCTCTTTTAACCTGCCAGGAATTGACGATTTAGGGCAGCTAACGCTTGTTAACTTGGAAAAACAGCCTTCTAACCCGCTTGTTTTAGAGTTGCTTGATGAGAAGGATCAGTTACTGCGCTCTATAAGATACATCGGAGGCGGAAGTTTATTGATTCCGAATCTTCGCCCTGCAAACTATCGCTTAAGGATAGTCCAAGACTTAAACCGCAACGGGAAGGCCGACGAAGGAGATTACTTCTCTTTATTACCTCCTGAGCCTTCGAAAACATCCTCAGAGCTTATTAAAATACGGGCAAATTGGGAGCTGGAACAAGATATAAAGCTGCTCGGTTTGTAATTATCCCTTTATGAGAGCTATTCCGGATTTGCCCTCTTCTCTGGCCAGCAGAGAAGATATTGTGCGCTTCCATTCTTACCGGTTAGGGTTTCAGTATTGCGGAATATCGGTAGCGGGTTTTCTTGAAGAAGAGGCGCCTCGATTAGAAAATTGGTTGAAGTCCGGAAGTCATGGTGCTATGCATTACATGGAGAATCACTTCGACAAACGCCTTAATCCACAATTGTTGGTTGAAGGTGCACGTTCAGTTGTGACCCTGTTGTATAACTATCAAACAGAAGCACTTCCCATCGATTCAGAAGCGCCAAAGATTTCCCGCTATGCTTATGGAGAAGATTACCATCGGGTGATCAAGGACAAGCTTTTTGAACTTGTTTCAATGTTAACCGAAGAGGTGGGCGAAATCAATGGTCGAGTATTCGTGGACTCAGCCCCGGTTTTAGAGAAAGCTTGGGCAAAACAGAGCGGCGTTGGTTGGGTTGGGAAGAATAGCAACCTTATTACTCGAAAAGATGGTTCTTGGTTCTTTCTTGCCGAGCTTATTACCGACTTGGAGCTCCAACCTGACGGACCAATAAAAGACTATTGCGGCAAATGCACCCGTTGCATCGACGCTTGTCCTACTGAAGCAATTGCGCCTTATCAGGTTGATGGGAGCAAGTGCATCAGCTATCTTACCATCGAACTTCGCGAAGCTATACCAGAGGAGTTTAAAGGAAGAATGGAAAACTGGGCCTTTGGCTGCGATGTATGCCAAGAAGTTTGTCCGTGGAACCGATTTGCGAAACCACATAGTGAAAGTCGGTTTTCACCTTCCGAAGAACTTTTGGGTCTTACAAAAAAGGATTGGATGGAGATGACAGAAGCCGTTTTTGGCCGCATCTTTGAAAGGTCGGCAGTCCGGCGTGCGGGTTATAATGGCCTGATGCGCAGCCTAAAATTTCTTTATGATGAAACTGCGTCTCCTTTTATTAATCAGCCTGACATGGCTAATCAACCTACCGGTACTGAGGGCACAACAGGATCGGGAACAGGCACTTAAAGCGCTTGAGGCTGAGCAACAAGCATATTTCAAACAACGATTCAAGCAAGAACAAGCATTTTACTCGGAACGAGACCGTGCTTTTGCTCGATTGTTAAAAGATCGTTGGCGTGCGCAACCTGTTACGGCTCCAGCAGTGGTTGATGCAATGCCTAAACGCCCGAGCCAGCCTTTGGTTCCGGGTACTCCCCTTAAAACTACCGCAGTAGTCGATACTTCTTGGCGCAAGCCTCCGGTTAGCCCTCCTTTAGATACCAGCAAAAAGAGTATCTCCAAAATTTTATCTCCGGAGGAACCTGCTCCAGAACCTCCTTCAAAATCTTCTATTCTTTTGTATTTGCCCTTTTTCGGACAGTCTGTTTCGTTGTTGCTTCCTTTTGAAACCAAAATACTACCGGCTATGCCATTGACTTCCTCCCGGATTGCGCAGTGGTGGGAGTTGATGTCGAAAGAAAGGAATTCAATGCTTCAGACAATGGCATTGCGGAAAGCGGCAGATGAATTAAAACTGAAGGGTTGGCCAGTTTTTCAGTTGGTGAAAACGTATGTAGAGCAAATTCCACTTTCGGACACTCATCAGCGGATGTTAGCGTGGTACTACCTTAACCGACTTGGTTACGATGCTAAATTGGGTATTGATGGTACAGGAGCCGCTATTCTGATGGCCACAACCGATGCTGAAATTTTCGGACTTACTTTTTATCAAGAAAATAGTTCAGGCAGGCGTTATTATTTCCTGATGAGAAATGAGTCTTTGCCTGGAAATCGTTTTCTCACGTACAAGCCTGCTAATTACGACATAGCGGCACGCCCATTAGAACTAACCGATATCAATTTTGATTTGAAGGATAAAAACCCCTCGTTTGTACACCGAAGCTTTACTTTTCGGGGAGTTGAGCAGAAATATTTGTTTGAATTTGGAAGGAATCGAATGAATATGCTTGCAACCTGGCCTCAGTCCGCGTTTCGTGTTTATGCAAAGCCCGATCAACGCCTCTTGCCTTTAGTTGACTTTGTTCGAAAAAGTTGCTCAACGTTGAGTGCTCGAGAAAAAGCCGATTTTCTTCTGGCTTTAGTTCAGAATTCCCTCGCTTATCAGGATGATGTCACCCAGTTTGGAACACAACGGCATCTTTTTCCTGAAGAAACCTTGGTGATGCCTTTTTCAGATTGTGAAGACCGAAGTTTTCTTTTTGCAACCCTGATGAAGATGGCCTTCAACTTTGAACTTATTTTGACTGATTACCCCGGCCATGTAGCAACGGCTGTTCAATTGGGTCAGCCAAAAAGCGATGACGATGTTATCGTGTGGAAAGGCCGTAATTGGATTATTTGCGACCCTACTTATATGAACGCCTCTTCCGGTATGAGCATGCCAGACTTTAAAAGCGTAACTCCTGAAGTTATTTCACTCCAATGATGAATGAATTGAACGAGCAAATGCAGGATTTCTTGAGGCAGTATCAAGCAAATCAAATGGTTTCACAGTCTCAAGTTGAAGAACCGGCTTCCGGCTATTCCTTGACCCACGACCAACAGGAAGCTGTTTTTCACTTTCAGTCTTTTCTGAAGGAGGAAGTGCCGGCATTTGTTCTCACAGGAGCCGCAGGAACCGGAAAAACCACGCTGTTGCGAGAATTGGTTAAAGTAGCGGAAGCTGCCCGGTTAAAATTAATATTACTTGCACCTACAGGCAGAGCTGCTAAAGTTGCTGCAGTTCGGTCCGGTCTTCCGTCAAGCACCATTCATCGTCATATTTACTCGGTAAGCGAAGAAGTGGATAAGAAAAGCGGTGCGCTAAAGTCGCTTTCCTTTTCCCTGAAAAAAGCCAAGAAAAACGAAGCAACCTTGTTCGTAGTGGACGAAGCGTCCATGCTGCCGGGTTCCGGAAGGCAAGACGGGCTTTTTAAACAGAATTCTTTACTGGAAGATTTGTTTCAGTTTGTTCAGGGTGGTCATCCTTCAAACCGATTGCTGTTTGTTGGCGACCCATACCAGTTACCTCCTGTAGGCGAACAGGTTTCCCCGGCACTTTCACCTGAAATTTTGGAATCAGAGTTTAAGGTGGAAACTCGCTCTGCAGAATTGAAGGAAGTGTTGAGGCAAGCTTCTGGTTCGGCTTTGTTACAAAATGCTATGGCACTTCGCGAAGCCATGTGGTCTATAGAGCCGGAGTTGCCTGAGCTCCATTGGGATTCGCCGGAATGTCAGATTATTTACGGCGTTGATGAAGCAGTTACTGCTTTTTGTAAATGTTACCTCGAAGCACCCGAAGAGACTATCTTTTTATGCTTGTCTAATCAGCAGGCTGCAAACGTGAATCAGAAAATCAGGCAAAGGCTATTTCCGGAAGCAGGTGCACTTCCGTTTCCTGGCGAACAGTTAATGGTGGTAAAGAATCACTATTTCCGCTTAGAGGAACAACTGGGATTCATTGCCAATGGCGAAATGATAAAAGTTGAGAAGGTACATGAACAGTCGTTAGATACCATGGCAGGATTCAATTTCCTGTTAATGGATATCATCGCGCAGGATGAGGAAAATCGTCCATTTCCGTATCGTTCAAAAATTATCACAGACTTGTTGTTCAGCGCTTCTGCCAATGTAAGTGGGCCACAGTACTCAGAATTATATCAGTTGAGAAGAAAGACCTTGGGACGGAATTTCGACGCTGTAACCGACCCTTTTCTCAATGCCTTGCAAATGAAATTCGGATATGCCGTTACTTGTCATAAAGCACAAGGTGGAGAATGGAAGAACGTCTTTGTTCTTCAGGAATTTAGCCGGATGGAATTAAGGGAAAAGCTGCGTTGGGATTATACGGCCATCACTCGTGCATCGGAAAATCTGTTTTTGGTTAAACAAGGCCGAAATAGGAACTGATGTCTAAGTTTTCTAACCGTTTATTTGCTTGCAAGTGAACTCCTAAACGTAACTGCTATTGAGTTATGCGAATCTACAGCAGCTTGTTTGTTTACGGAACCTTAGCAGTTCCGGAACTTTGCCTTGCGCTTATTGGCGAATGTGAGGTGATTTATCCGGTTTATCTGCCGTCGTATTGTCTCTGTTACCGCCCTGATGGGTTCGCCTTCTGCCTTCCGAATAATGAATCATGGGTGACGGGCAGTGTGCTATATCTTACGGAGCATCAATGGAAAATTATTGAAGCGTGGGAAGATGCTCCAGGTGATTATTCCCTCTTTCAAGTGAGTGTTTATCACCAAGAAAGGCTGATTCAAACCAATATGTATAACGGCCAGTTTCAATCGGCAGGTATAGTTCAGGGCGGATGTTGGTATCCTTCTGATTTCAATAAACTCATACAACGGATACACGACTTTTTGTTTATGTATAAAAGAGGCCGAATAGAGGGCACTTGATAACAGATTATTTTCTTGTAGAACGGATTGACACTTGCCAATAAGGGCGAATTAGAGGGCTATTGAAATACATATATAAATTTGTAATATGATTAAATTGTAATTACACTTGCATTTTATTGATATTGCGTCGTAGATTCGCCGCCGAAAAGAGAAAAACAAACATCAATAAAATTCTAATATGTTGAATTCGCGATTTACAGCCCTCGACACCGCCAGAAACAGAGTGACGGTTTCAGTGATTAAGCACTCTGAAAAAATCTCAGAATTTTTTGGAAGCAACGTCTTTAACAAAAACTCTATGCGAGAGTATTTGCCCGAAGAGGTGTTCGTTAGCCTGATTAACAGCATTGAAAAAGGCGAGAAGCTCGACATGAGTATTGCCGATCAAGTTGCTGCCGGAATGAAAAGCTGGGCTATCGCAAGAGGTGCTACTCACTACACCCATTGGTTTCAGCCATTAACAGGAGCCACAGCCGAGAAACACGATTCATTCTTCCATCTCTCAGGTGATGGAAGAGCTATGGAGGCTTTCTCAGGTTCAGCACTTGTACAACAAGAGCCAGATGCTTCTTCGTTTCCCAATGGCGGAATCCGTAACACCTTCGAAGCCAGAGGCTACACGGCTTGGGATCCTTCTTCTCCTGCATTTTTGTATGAAAGCACCGCGGGAATTACTCTTTGCATTCCAACCATTTTTGTTTCCTATACCGGCGAATCGTTAGACTATAAAGCACCACTCTTGAAGTCGCTTGCCCATATCGAGAAGGCGGCAGTTGAAGTTTGTCATTACTTTGATCGTAATATCTCCAAGGTTTTTCCAACATTAGGAGTTGAGCAGGAGTACTTCCTCGTTGATGCTGCCTTGGTTAATGAGCGGCCAGACTTATTACTATCAGGCAGAACACTTATCGGACACGGATCTGCCCGTGGTCAGCAGTTAGAAGACCACTACTTCGGGTCTATTCCAGAGCGCGTACAGGCATTCATGGTGGATTTAGAAAACGATGCTCATAAACTTGGTATTCCACTCAAAACTCGTCATAACGAAGTAGCTCCTGCTCAGTTTGAGTGCGCGCCATTGTTTGAAGAAATCAACCTCGCGGTAGATCATAACCAATTGTTGATGGACATTATGGAGAAAGTAGGTCGTCGTCACAACTTCCGCATACTTCTCCACGAAAAACCTTTCGCAGGCATCAACGGATCTGGTAAGCATAATAACTGGTCGCTCGCAACTAACACAGGCAAAAACTTACTTTCGCCGTCCAAGAATCCCAAAAGCAACCTTCAGTTTCTAACCTTCTTTGTAAACACCATCAAGGCGTTTCATGTCCACGGTGATTTAGTACGTGCTTCAATTGCATCTGCTTCAAACGATCACCGACTTGGAGCTAACGAAGCACCACCAGCAATCATGTCGGTGTTCCTTGGATCGCAGTTAAATTCTGTACTCGATGAAATTGAAGCACGCAAATTCGAAAACAGTGAGTCTGATACTAAAGCACTGATGAAACTTGGTGTTGAGAAGCTTCCTGAAATCATGCTCGATAACACCGACCGTAACAGAACGTCTCCATTTGCATTTACAGGAAATAAATTTGAATTACGTGCTGTTGGTTCATCCTCTAACTGTGCTTCTGCCATGACGGTTTTAAACACTATTGTTGGAACCCAATTGGTTGAGTTTAAGAAGGAAGTTGATGAATTGCTGGCTGCAGGGCAGTCAAAAGAAGCCGCAATCATGAAAGTAATTCATCGCTATATCATTGAATCTAAAGCCATACGATTCGAAGGAAATGGATATTCCGATGAATGGGTAGAAGAAGCAGCTAAACGCGGATTGCCGAATGTAAAAACCACTCCACATGCTTTGGACGCTATGATTACCGATAAAGCAGTGAAACTCTTTACAGAAGCGAAGGTTTACACCGAGCGTGAGCTTCATGCCCGCCATGAAATTCAGTTAGAAGCATACACTAAGAAAATTCAGATTGAAGGCAGAATCCTTGGCGATATGGCCTTGACCCAAATTATTCCTGCTGCTATTCGTTACCAAACTGAAGTGCTTTCCAACATTCAAATGCAAAATAGCATTGGATTACCAGAGACGGCTATAGCCGCTCAAAAAGGCCTGGTGAGCAACATTAGCACCCGTATTAATACCATCTCTACCATGGTTTATGAAATGGTAGAAGCACGTAAAAAGGCCAATGCCTTAAGCGATGCCCGTGAAATGGCTATTGCCTATTGCGAAGAAGTTAAGCCTTACTTCGATCAAATCCGATACGAGATTGACAAACTGGAGCAAGTAATTGACGACCGAAATTGGCCACTTCCAAAGTACCGAGAGTTGCTATTTGTGAAGTAACCTACCTCAAGTGAATTGAAAGGCTGCCCTTGGGCAGCCTTTTCAGTTTTCGTAAATGGCTGTTATTTTATCAATTGATGTAAATCGTAGAATTAAAAGCCTGAAGGTCTTTTTCTAATCTCTTTTCGCATTAGAATTAATACAATTTAGAACAGGAACTCAATTCGATTATAAGTGTTTAAACAAATATGAAAACCTCAGTTCAGCTTTTACTACAAGAACAACAATACCAAATGGCACTTTTTGGACACAAGTTTCTGACTAATAAGCCAGTTGTTTATCAAGGTGCTTCCTCAGTAAAGCCGTATAATAATTTATTTTATTGGAGCCATGGGTATGCCCGGGAGACAAGCCAGTTCGATTTACATCCTCATGAAGGATTTGAAATTCTCTCTTATGTGATTGAAGGAAGTAATGATCATTACGATACTTCAACAGAACGCTGGACACCTCTTGGCGCGGGAGATTTTCAGATTATTCAAGCTGGAAGTAGGATTTCGCACGCCGAGCGATTGAACCAAGGAACTAGGGCGTTTCAAATCTGGTTTGATCCTGATTTTGCTAAGTCGCTGGAACAAGAGCCAGCTTATTCAGATTATCATGCTTCTATGTGGCCGGAACAAAAACTCGATCGTGTATTCATTCGTGATTTAGTTGGTGGGGAAAGCCCTGCAAGGATGCTTACTCCCGGGTTATTGATACAACGTTGGTTTTCTACTGATTCCGGAACAATGACTTTTAAGGTAGAAGCCGGAAGAACGGCACATTTCTACATGGTAAATGGAGAGGCTATCTGGAATGGTGAAGAATCAGTTATTTGTCCGATCAACAGTAGTCTTAAACTTGAAGGCCCTGTTTCCGGAGAATGGAAGTTTGAATCAGGGTCAGAGTTGTTTCTTATCAGCACTTTACAAGAGCTGGAATACCGCAGAATCTGGCAAAGCCGGTAAAAAGAAGTAAATCGTTTTGCTTAAAAAATGAGTCATAAGGTCATTGAAGCATTGAATATTCAGACAATTGAATTTAGAATGAACGGTAATTCAACTAACAGAAAGGGTTAAGCAACTAAGACCAAAGAGGACTGAAGAGTCGTTAAATCTAAGTTTCGAACGTTGCATCTCCTCACTTGAAAATAAATAGGAGAATTATAGCACGTAACCATTAGGTGTTGAATAGCAGGTTTAAGACGAGTCTTCGTACTAAGGCTAAGCGC
>CALSBM010000071.1:0-17181 GCA_943373175.1 Chitinophaga pinensis
GGAAAGAGTGTTTTTTAACGGCTTGCCGGTTAATACATTCATTACATGATATGGCTGGTGTGGAGTGTATCTCACATTGCACATAGTTAGCTTTCATACGATAGGGTTGGTGTGGTTGCCTATAATCGATTTAGTGTAGCTCGGTTAGTTTTTTCTATTTCTATTTGTGCTGCGGCTAAAATAATCAAAATTTTATATTCCCTCCAAGAAGTCTAATTAATTTTTTTAGCAGCTTCTGCTTCTTTCATGAGGTATGTTTAGAATTCGGTGTTTTAGATGTATGCATTGCTGTGTTGCTATAGAATATTGCGTAAGCCAGTGCCTTTTCTGATACGTGGGTGGAGAAGGCGTGCCGTAAGGATTGTATAGTACAGGGTAGTTCCAATGGGTTATAATAGTTGCCTGTTGTGGCTTTTGTACATCATGCAAAAAATAGTGCTTTCCTTCCCCCCCCCAACAAAAAAGGCCGCAAATGCGGCCTTTAGGTTGTTTATAGCGTAAGTTAATCTAAGCTTACAGCACTTTTTGGTATTGTTTGATTTCGCGTTCGAGGGTTTTGAGTTGCTCGTTTAGCTCATCGCGGTGGTGGCGTTGGTGTTCCAATTGGGCTTGTGCGGTTTGTAGGCGTTGGTTGAGAGTGTGGAGGTTGGCCACGGTGGTTTCCCAGGCTTCGGTGCTTAAGCCGCTTTCGTTGGGTTCATAGTCGGGGTTGCTCTTGAGGAGGGTGGTGAGGCGGGCAAACTGGTCGAGGCGGTCGGTGAAGCTGGTTTGTGAGGTGCTTTTTCGTACGATTCCGTTATTTGCGGTTTGGTTGCTATCGGATTCGGGTTGCCCTGCACGTTTAGGCGCTTTGTGGCGCGGATTAATCTGTTTGAAGAGTTGGTCGAGGAGTATTCGTTGTGGATGGTTTTCTCCGAGGTAAAGGTTTAGCGCGTAGCGTATTTTTCTGGCTTGCACCAAGGCGGTTTGTTGCGCTGTTTTCCGGTTTTGTGTGGCTCGTCCCACTTGGTAGAAGGAGTTAGAGAGGGCCAGGTGCATGGTTTTCATTTCATTAGCCTTGCTTTGCAAGTTGGCGAGCTTGAGTCGGTCCTGGGTGGGAGCCCAAAGGGTACCGTAGCTTGCTACAGTTTGTAAAAGAGCGTTGAATTCGTTGATTTCTTTGGTTAATGCGAGGTTGGTCATAGTTGTAAAAGTTGGGTAGAACTACGTGCTCCGTTCTAGGTAAAGAATTGGGTTATGCGTGCAGCACGGCACGCGGGATATGGAATTGGTTAGGTTGAACCAGGATTCGCTCGACGCTCGCGAATCGCTCTCTGGCCGTAGCAGTACCGGGTTCTGTCCGCATACCGGAAGCTGCTTAGAGGATGTAAGTAAAAGCGATTACCGTTCTTCCCTTGGGGTAAGCGGTCTTTAGTTTTACATCAAATACGCGGATGAGGACGTCCCCTCCTTAAGTGCATAATCACCGAAGTTCTCTCTATACGAACCTGCACGCCCATAAACATAGGCCTCTGTAACGGGTTGCCGGCGGGAAGGATCCGCACCGGAGGAGAGAGAGGGCGTCGATTAACGTCCTCCCTGGTTAGACAATGAAGGTCGTGATCGGCTTGATGGTCTTTCGAATACAATGCGCCAAACACACATCGGGCCGCCCTGCTTTGCTGCAGTCGGGGCCTCCGGGTTTGCGGTTGGTTGCGCTTGCGTTCATGATTCGAAAATAATAATCAGTTCTGAATATCCAAATATCTGATGAAAAAAAGTTTTTATGTAGTGGATGAAGTCCCTATCCGAGGTGCGACACCGTTATAAAATGAATAGTTATCCCATCCCTATACGTTTCGTATCAAGCAATCCGATGTTTGCCTCCAATTTTTGGGTTGTTGGTTTAATTCTTCCGTTAGCGAGGATAATTCTTAGGGTGTATAGTTTAATTCTTGCGGTGCTTGTCTTCATTCTTGGACAGTCAGGTTTAATTCTTCCGATAGCGGCTTTAATTCTTCGGGTGTATAGTTTAATTCTTGCGATGCTTGTCTTCATTCTTGGACACTCTGGTTTAATTCTTCCGATAGCGAGGTTAATTCTTCGGGTGTCGAGTTTAATTCTTGCGTTACTTGTCTTCATTCTTGGACACTCGGGTTTAATTCTTCCGGTAGCGGCTTTAATTCTTCGGGTGTCGGGTTTAATTCTTGCGATGCTTGTCCTTATTCTTGGACACTCGGGTTTAATTCTTGGCTTAGTCAAGTTAATTCTTAGGCTGTTGAGCCTCAATCCCGGAAGAAGTCATTTGAAAAATGAATATCCACCATCGTAAAAGACCTTTAGATTACAAGTTTCCCGCAGATTTACGCAAATTTCAAGATAGCTGTTAGGGTAGTTTCAATCGCAGATTAGCGCATAGCAGCGTATGAATCAGCGGGAATCAACTGAAAAAGTGCCATGTAAAAAGCTCTGAACGTTGCCTTTGAATAGCTTTTTACGATAGTGCTTATTCGTTTTGAAAATTAATACTAGAGGGGAGCGTTCTCCTTTCTAAACCCTAATGGTAGCCTGTGTAAGTATAAACCTTCACTCTTTTGTGGCGTCTTTGGGTGTGTGGGTTGCTTTTTCCGGTTGATTAGTACCGGTTTAAGAAACCCTACCGCCGATCACCAAGGGTTCAATGGGTATCTCAAAGGATACTAGGAAGTTTTTCTAAAGGCTGACGTTGGATTTTATAAGCCTTGTTAGACTTAGCTTTTCCGATAGGAGAATTTCCTCAATGCCCGGCCAACGGGGTAATTTCTATTTCAGTTTCCTCAGTACCGAATGGGCTCCTGATGATAATGGCTCAAACTCTTCAAACCGGGTTTTAGCTTCGGTTTTACATAAGGCCAAATACGTTCTTGCGTTTTCGCTTTTACTGACCCGCTATTGATTACTTGCATCCCTTTTTCTTTACTGAAGCGCTTCGCACTCCAGCTTTTACCTTTCAACTCCAGTTTGAATATTCCGTTCGCCGGTAGGTTGAATGGAATAGAACCTGTCTCAGGAGTATGAAAAAGAAACGTGCCTCCATTTCCCATCGCTTGTAGCTGGTATAAGGTAACATCCGCCACTTTTTGATACTGCAACTCAAATGATTTCCCTTCGGCCCAAACACGTTGGTTGATTTGGGTTAAAGAATCAGGGAATCGAGGCTCCCAACTGATGGCGGATTGATCCAGCCTCGGGCGAAAACCACAGAAATGGGTGTACCACACCCTCAAATGCTCGGCATTCGACCAGGCTTGAAGAAATGTTCCGGTATTTCTGGACCATTTATACCCCTTCATCGGCAGCGCATCGGCGTTTTCTGCTAATGAACCATACGCCGCTTTTTTCAACGCTTGCTCATTCATGTTCTGAAACAATCCCCAAGCGGTGTGCACTTGTCCCGCTTCAATGGCCCGTTGCATGGCCATTCCATTGTTCCACAACCATACGGTTCCGTTATGGTAAGCAGCGTCTTTATGATAGAAATGCCAGTTTTCATGGTAAGGATGGAAGTTGTCGTCTTCCTGATTCAACGAGGCTACTCCCCACGGATAAACCAGCTTAGTCCAAACCGAGGCACTGATTTTCTTTCTCAAAGTGGCATTGGAAATCAGCTCCATGGCGTAAAGCTGATTCGGACGAAACGAATAATCCGCTTGTCCGTTGGCTTTTAGTCGGTCGGCCATTGCTCCGTCTTTCCGAATATACATCCGGTTAAAGTTGGCTTTAACCTTTTGGGCTAAACTGTCGCAGAAACGGGCGGTTTTATTATCCTTCACCAATGAAGCCATTCGGGAAGTAGCGTCTAATTGCGCAACCCAGAGTGCTTGAATATCGTTAGCACGGTTTCCACGTGGCGACCAAGGTGTTTTTCCGTCTTTTTTAGCGTCCATCCAAGTGTCCGCGTCTTCGTGACATAGAAAACCAAAGCGATCTAACCGGTAGCGAATAGCGCCGTTTAAACTTCTTAAAACATTCGGATATAAGTCTTCTAAAATGCTGGAATCGCCAGAATAGCGGACATATTCCCAAATTTGGCTCACAAATCGGGGCGTTCCATCGGCAGTATTGTAGATGATTTCTTCCGGCGTAGCGCGGTTAGGAATGCGTCCCCAATCCTTTGAGGTACTGTCTAATTGCTGAAACCGGGCGAAGTTGAGCAAGATTTGTTTCGCTAACCCAAATTGCCCATTCACGAGACAAGTTCCGGGAAGAGAAATAAACTGATCACGTCCCCAGTATTGCGTAAACCAAGGAAGCCCGGCGTAAATGCCTTGGCCTTGTTGCTCCGTTACTAACTGATCGAGAGTGAGTTGCAACCACGATAGTGCTTTATCCACCTCAGGAAGATTCGAGGCCGTTTGTGTTGATCCTGCTAAATCACTCATTCGCTTCTGCCGTTGTTCTAACCAGGTTTGAGCTGAGTCATTGGCCAATTCTGCCAACCGGGATGCTTCCCGAAAACTCTCTGCCCAAGCCAATGCAAATCCTTTCGATTTTGCCGGAATGGTGTATTCGCCTTTTAAATACTGCGGATAATGCCTTCCTATTCCGGTAATGGCGAGCCAGCCTTTTTGTTCTTTCAACTCAAAAACTCTGCTATCGCCGTGCATCATCTCCTGTTCCTTGGGAAAGTCGATGTAAATTCCCCAGTGCTTAAGCGTATCCTTTCCACTAAGTTGAATGATGAGCACATTGCGGTTGTCCACCATGTAAAAACGCTCATCGGCGACGTTCCATTGGCGTAAGGCTAAGTCAGGTCTGATGCGCTCATACGATTGCCGACGGTAAAGCGGGCCTGCATTGGTGCTGAGTTGATAATCGGAGAAGATTTTCCTTCCCGCGATGTTCCATCCGGCAAACCAGTTACGAAAGGTATCGCACTGGCTTTTCGCGTAATAGAATGCCGATTGTTTGTTGGTGTAAGAATATTCTCTTTCCTGGGCGCGAGCAGCTTGCAATTCTAAGGATTGAAGCCTAGAGTCTGGTTGCGCCTGTGTAAGGGAAGAATAAAGTAAAAGCAGCGCAAAAAAAATAATCCAGCCGTTAGTTGGTTGGATTGGACGAGGAGGTAGGAATATCATTGAGAAAGCGGATGGAATTTTTCCACGGTTTGTTTAAGGAAATCGCGGCTAAGGTGAGTGTAAATTTCGGTAGTAGTGATCGATGCGTGCCCTAACATTAACTGAACAGCTCTGAGATCAGCACCATTTTCTACGAGATGAGTAGCAAAAGCATGACGCAGGCTGTGAGGGCTTACCACTTTTCGAATGCCGGCATCGGCAGCAGATTTTTTTATCAGGTTGAAGAAGGAAATTCGGCTTAAGGGAGTTCCAAAACGGTTCAAGAAAACCAAGTCTTTTCCGGTTGGCGTTACCGGCAGTTGTCTTCGGAATCCATCTTGATAATGACGAAGGGCTTCCCAAGCTGACTTCCCACAGGGAACCAATCGTTCCTTATCGCCTTTGCCACGAACCATCAGCAGTCCGGTTTCCGGATAAAGGTGGCCTGTTTTGAGGGAACAAGCTTCGCTAACCCTTAAACCAGATCCATACAATACCTCAATGATGGCTTTATCGCGATGGCCTTCAGGCTTGCTGAGGTCCACCGATGCAATCATCGCTTCTACTTCCTGTTGGTTGAGCACTACCGGAAGCTTTCGTTCGAGCCGTGGCCCTTCGAGGAACTCAGCCGGATTATCGGAGCGGTGGTTGTTTTGTTGAAGAAAATCGAAGAACGTTCGGATGCCGGAACGAAACCTTGCTTGGCTAGCCGCACTGTACTTTGGGCTTATGTGGATGAGGGCTTCTTCGAGCTGAAGTGGAGTAAACAATCGAGGAGTTAGCTCTGGAAAAAGCTGTTTGAGCGTATTCAAATCATGCTTATAGGCTTGCAGCGTGTTGGAACTAAGGTTGCGCTCTAATTGAAGGTGTAGGAGAAAGCTGTCTTCCATAACAATCCAGTCGGGATGGATAAAAGAAGGTAATGCGTGCTCCATGCACACAAAATAAGCAGGAGGGAAGAAAAATGAGCCGAGGAAGCGGCATTAATCGAAGCGTTGAGGCAACGAATACTGCTTGGGTGAGGGATAGAAGCGGAAAGCCCGGAGTCGGCCTTCGGGCCGGCGAGGACTTGGAGCGGATAGCCCGACCCCGCCCGCGAGGGCGGGGGCACCCCCAAATAAAAAAAGCCTCCCAACTTGGAAGGCTTTTTTTATCTAGCAATTGTAATTACTCTGCGTCCTGGTAAGCAGGAGCTGGTGATTTAGGGTATGTACCCAGTTTGCTGATTTTCAGCGTCTGATTGCGCAGCTTAGAAACAGTGCGGTTGACGCGTTCTTTACGTTTTTTATCGGTTACTGCCATGGCGTGATATTTTGTATGCTCTGGGTCGCGAAGGTAAGGGCTGCAAGGGATTATGCCAAAAGGTTTTTTCTTTTCGGCTTATTTGCCCAGAACCTCAATCATTTTCGCTCCGATTTCAGCAGGGCTTTCAACTACGTGAATGCCGCATTCTGCCATGATTTTCTTCTTTGCTTCTGCGGTATCATCGGCACCGCCAACGATAGCACCGGCGTGGCCCATACGACGACCGGGAGGTGCGGTCTGTCCTGCAATAAAGCCTATTACCGGCTTGGTGCCATTTTCTTTAATCCAATGCGCTGCTTCTGCTTCCATGCCGCCACCGATTTCGCCAATCATAATGATGGCTTCGGTTCCGGGATCGTTCATCAGCATTTCTACGGCTTCTTTGGTAGTAGTTCCGATAATCGGGTCTCCGCCGATTCCGATAGCAGTACTTTGGCCAAGACCGGCTTTGGTAATTTGATCAACAGCCTCGTAGGTAAGGGTTCCTGATTTGGAGACAATGCCGATGGTTCCGGGTGTGAAGATGAAAGCTGGCATAATGCCCACTTTGGCTCCACCGGGAGTCATAACACCGGGGCAATTCGGCCCAATAAGGCGACTGTTTTTCCCTTTCAGGTACTGTTTCACCTGAATCATATCCTGAGTAGGAATGCCTTCCGTAATGCATACGATAACACCGATTCCGGCATCAGCGGCTTCCATGATAGCGTCGGCAGCAAATGCAGGTGGAACAAAGATGATGGATACGTTTGCGCCGGTTATGTCAACGGCTTCTTGCACGGTGTTGAAAACAGGACGGTTTAAGTGGGTGCTTCCACCTTTGCCTGGAGTAACGCCACCCACTACCTGGGTGCCGTATTCCAACATCTGGGAGGCATGGAAAGTGCCTTCACTACCGGTAAATCCTTGAACTATGACACGGGATTCTGAGTTGACAAGTACGCTCATTGAGGTTCGTTTGATTGTATTTCGGGGCGAAATTAAGGCTTAAAATCGACTTAATTAGGCGGCTTTTTCAGTTTCTACGCTGCTTGAAATCTTTCAGGAAGTTGGTAGCGAAAACGAAGTTGTTGAGAATCTCGTTGTCAGTTGTTAGAATGGCGTTTTTATCGCCTTCCCAGCACTTTTTTCCTTGGTAGATATAGACAATATGGTCGCCGATTTCCATTACGGAGTTCATGTCGTGGGTGTTGACGAGAGTCGTCATCTGGTATTCTACGGTAATTTCCTTGATTAACTCATCAATAAGGATAGAAGTGAGTGGGTCGAGACCTGAGTTGGGCTCGTCCACAAACAAATAAGCTGGATTTAGTACTATAGCTCTTGCTATACCTACGCGTTTTTTCATTCCTCCAGAAATCTCTGCTGGATATTTCTTGTTAGTGTTTACTAATCCAACACGCTCTAAGCAGAAGTTGACACGATCCTGTTTCCAGGATTTAGATTCCTTTGAGAACATATTGAGAGGAAAAACAACATTTTCCTCAACAGTCATGGAGTCAAATAGCGCAGAGTTTTGGAACAGCATTCCTATTTGACGTCTCAAAGCCAGGCGATTTGAATCGGTGATATTGGCTAAATCGGTATCGCCATAATATATATGGCCTGAAGTAATAGTGTGCAATCCGACCAAAGCTTTCATTAGCACGCTTTTACCTGATCCCGAAGCCCCAATAATCATATTGACTTTTCCAGGAAGAAAGGTGCTGCTAATGCCTTTGAGTACTTCCTGTTTACCAAAGGTTTTCCTAACGTCCTCTAACCTTATCATAGGATTAATTGAGCAAGGACGTAATCGGAAAGAAGAATCAAGATGCAGGAAAACACCACGGCCTTAGTACTTGATTTTCCTACTTCGAGTGCGCCACCTTCAGTATAATATCCCTGATAGCATGATATACTCGAAATGACAAAACCATAAGTAACTGCTTTGGTCATAGAAAAGGTAACATTGAACGCATTAAACGTGTTTCGAGCACCATCGATGAAGACTGATGATTCGATGATTCCGGAAAGATGACCTGCCAGAATGCCACCACCAATGCAAAGTGCGGTAGAAAGTATAATCAATAAGGGAATAATGACCACAGCCGCAATAATTCGAGGAAGAAGTAGGTAACCGGGAGCGTTTATCCCCATGATTTCGAGTGCGTCAATTTGTTCGGTTACACGCATAGTTCCAATTTCAGAGGCTATGCTGGATCCCATTTTTCCTGCAAGAACCAAGGAGGTAATGGTTGGAGCTAATTCAAGGATAGAGGAATCGCTAACGATTGAGCCAATAATTGATCGAGGTATAAAGCCGCTTACTAACTGATAGGCTGTTTGAACGGTGGTAACTGCACCCATAAAAACGGAGATGATAAACACTATCACAAGCGATCCTATTCCTAATGAAACCATCTGGCGCATGGTTTCTTGCCAATAAATAGAGCCGTTTTCCGGTCGTTTCCACATTGACTTCAACAGTAGGGTATATCGCCCGAAATGGTAAAAGAATCCTGCTAACATTCTCAGGCGAAGTTATAAGCTGCCAGCTAACCTTTTATGGAATACCGAAGTTGAATTGATTTTTAACGTGATTAAAAACAACAAAAGCGCGATAGCTGATTGGATAAAACCAGGTACCGCGCTTTTAAAGTAGGAATTCTTATTCGATGACTAAGGGAAGGTGAACGAGTTCGCCTTTAGTTCCCCTGGCTTCAAGTTGGTAATAGCCGGAAGGAAGGGGAGGAAGAGAAATGTTGATTTGCTGGCTTTCTCCATCATACTTCAGATTGGTTTGACGCTGTCCTAATGTGTTGATAATGGCTAAAGCTGAAACACTAACGCCTTCCGGAAGTCGCAGATTAACAGTGCTTTTGGTTGGATTTGGATAAAGGTGCCAGCCCTGGCGAGATAAATTGCTCGCATTGGTGGCAATATCTACTCTAATGAGGTTGGTTTTCGTCGCTGTAATCATGCAGTTTGGATTGGCCGCTTGAAGCATCACGGTGTAAATGCCTGTTGCATTGTAGGTTTTAGGAGTCGGATTTATTTGATTAGTAGTAGTTCCATCTCCGAAAATCCAATTGAAGCTGCTGGCATTCTGGCTTAAGTTGGTGAAGGTTAAAGGCTGACTGACTCCAATGGTGTAAATAGTATCGCTTACGGCGAAATCGGGAGCCGGGTCGAATGGAATGTTCACCACCTGAGTAAGGGTGTCGTTCCCATTGGAGTTGTAGGCAATTAATCTATTGGTGTAATTGCCGCCGGTTGTATAAGTGACTGTTGCGGTATTTCCTGCTACTACTTGCCCATTGGAAAGCTCAAAGCGGACGGAATCTGCAAGTGAGGAGCTATTCGTAAGTGTAAGTGTAATTGGTAAACAGGTTGGGCTTTGTTGGCTGCTATAGGATGCGATAGGAATAGAATTGGCGCTAAGTATTTGAATATCGTCCATGTAAAAGTGGTTGCCATTATCGTTGCGCCATTCAAAATACAAGTTGAGCTGGGTGTTGTTGGAAAGATAGGGTGCAAGGTTAATGGTGATTTCTTTCCACTCAGTGGGAGAAAATGGAGTGAAAGTGCTGTTAATAGTACTTCCGCTGGCAAGGGTTGAGTCTGAATAATTCGCAATTGTGGTGGGTTGTCCGTTGCAATTGTTGCTGAGTCGAACAAACAAACTGTCTTTTCTTCCATTTGTATGTGCCCGATAAGCGACTTTAACCTTAAGTATCCAGTTAGAGTTATTACCAAGATTGAAGACTGGCAGATAAAGGCGATCCATTTCACCTCTAAAGGAGTAATTGCGTGATTGAACTGAGGCTGCTGGGCCAAATCCAACTGGGCCCATGGTACTCACAATTGTCCAAGTAGTCAGACTGTCAGTATTCCCTACTTGAATGCCGTTTTCAGTTATTTGGCCACTATTGAATCCATTGATGTAAGGCAAGGTTGAAGTATTCCTCATTCTAACTGGCCAAGCTCTCATATTATTAAAACTGTCTTTCTCTGCAATTCCTGCATTGAATACCGAAAAATGGAAAAATTGTGTTCCAATAAATGAATTGATGAGTACTGCCGGAAAATCCAATGTGTCTATTTGTCCGGGTAAAAGTGTTGAGCTGCTTGTTGCTGTAACTACTTGTCCGGTTGTGCTTCTGCAGCTCCCATTGTATCCATAAATTGTTGAGTCTCCGATATTTCGGACTATTAAGCGAGGAGTCACAGGTCCTGCACAAACAAAAGATCCTGGTGATACCACTTGTTCAAGTATTAAGTCATAAGGCCTTTTCGATAGGGGAGGTACTGGCGTATAGAGTTGGGAGAGATAAACGAAGGCTGAATCGAGGTTAATCATACCTCGTCCGTAGGTATTATCTTCTCCAATAGTACCAAGATCGGTTGCGGTCATATACATAGCCATTTTGATTTCCGTTCCAGTTAGAAATGGAAATGCTTCTTTCAATAAGGCTACAGACCCGGCGGCATGTGGCGCGGCCATGGAAGTACCGGTCAGGTTGACGTAATTAGTACCTGAGGCTGCAGACCGAACGTTAGTTCCTGGAGCAGATACTTCTGGTTTTATGAGTAATCCTTCATTTCCTCCGCAAATAGAAGGTCCACGGCTGGAAGAACTATTAATTGCCAGTGTTGGAGAGCCGCCGTTGATGTTTCCTACACAGAAAACGTTAACAGGGCCAGCGTTGATGTTTTTCGGAGAAGTAATGGTCGAAGCATTGGATCCTGAATTTCCTGCGGAAAAAACTACTGCAACTCCTGCTGCCTCCAGAGCGGTGAAGGCTGGACGAAAACTTCCGGTACATTCCGAAACATTTGGAGTACTACCCCAGGAGTTGTTGATAACATCCGGTAAATCCGACACTGTTGAAGTATCGTTATCTGGATTCATTGCCCATTGATGAGCCGCTAACGTGCCCGGTCCTCCACTGCAAAGAGAGTTTGAAGCCATCCACTTAGCTTGAAAAGCAACCCCAATAGTATCAGCAACTAAACTATCGAGACCAACCATAGTTCCTACGGTATGTGTACCATGAAACGAACTTCCGCCACAATCGTAAGGCATGGTGGTGGACTGCATCCAAGTTTGACGTGGCATTACATATCGGCCCATGTATTGATTCCTGAGAGCAGGGTGATGTGGGTTTACCCCGGTATCTACACTCATAACCTTGCGGTTTCTTCCAGTGTAGCCACGTGCCCACAGCGCAGGTGCTTTTATCAGCCTTAAACCGGGTTCTGTGCCATTGGCAACCTCCGGTGCTGGAACTCCCGGGTCAGTAGGGTTTTCTAAATCCGGCAGGATGAAAGGATCTAAATCTAATACGATACTTTCTATCGACTCATCTTGGGCGATATCCAGTAACAAAGTCGGATTTGCCTCCATCACAATTACATTGGTAATCCACAATGGCATTGCCATTCCTAATGTTCGGCCATCAGATTGTGCCCATCGTTGAATACGTTCTATTAACATGGGTTGGGTGCTGTTGGCCTTCTCCATTAAGGTTCGCATAACCAATTTTGCACGCACTTCTAAACTGGCTTTTTGAACATCGAGTGCAAGGGATAAGCTGTCGATATTTACTTTATCCTTCAATATAATGTTAACCCTAATAAGGTTATTTAACGATTTTTTAGATTGAATTGCTTCAATAACTCCACTTGAAAGATTGCCAAAGTTAGTCTGAGCCTTAGTGAGGCTCAGCAAAAAAGTTGTTATGACAATTGTAAGGGCTCCAATACGTCCAATTTGCCTCATGATGTCTGATTTGTTGCATCCAAGTTAAGAGAAATGGTCGTTTCTTGTAGGTCGGCAAACCAACCTTATGTCTGATTCTATCTTATTACAAAACGCACAATTAGTTAACGAAGGCAGCATTCAAGAAGCCAATGTTCTAATTAACCACGGGAAAATCAGTCAGATACTTCCTCTTTCCAAAACGCCGGTTACAACCCACCGGCTCGATTTAAAGGGAACTTTCTTGTTGCCAGGTGTAATTGATGATCAAGTTCATTTTCGTGAACCTGGCTTAACGCACAAGGGAGAACTTTTTACAGAAAGCTCTGCCGCCGCCGCAGGTGGCGTTACTACTTACATGGAGATGCCCAATACTTTTCCTTCAGCAACAACCATTGAAAAGTTAGAATCTAAATATGCTCGTGCTGCTGAAGTATCAGCGGTTAACTATTCTTTTTATATGGGCACTACCAACAACAACTTACAAGAAGTGCTGAATATTAATCCCAAGTGGGTTTGTGGGGTGAAAATCTTCATGGGAAGCTCTACGGGGGATATGTTGGTAGATTCTCCGGAAGCTTTAGAAGGACTATTCAGAGAAGTTAAGTCGATTATCGCGGTTCATTGTGAAGATGATCCTATGGTTAAAGCGAATGCGATGGAATATCGTGAACGATTCGGAGAAAATTTGCCGACTCGTTTTCATTCTATGATTAGAAGTAGGGAAGCCTGTATTTCCTCTTCTTCGAAGGCAGTAGCACTGGCAAAACAATTCGGAACAAGGCTTCATATTTTACATATTTCCACTGCGGAGGAATTGGCACTTTTCGACAATTCAATTCCGCTTGCTGAAAAGAAAATCACAGCAGAAGCTTGCATTCACCATTTATGGTTTGCAGAAGAAGATTACGATAGTTTGGGTAATTTTATTAAATGGAATCCCGCAGTGAAAACAGCCCACGACCGTGAGGCTATCAGGCAGGCTGTGATTGATGGAAGAATTGATGTAGTTGCAACTGATCATGCTCCTCATACCCTGGCCGAAAAACAACAATCTTACTGGAATGCTCCTTCAGGTGGGCCATTAATTCAACATAGTTTGCAAGCCATGTTTGATTTGGTGCATCAGGGGGTTTTTACTCCAGAACTTGTCGTTCATAAAATGTGTCATGCTCCAGCAGAACTGTTTCGGATTGTTGATAGGGGATACATTCGAGAAGATTATTGGGCAGATTTGACTATACTTTCTCCAAAGCCCTATGCTGTTCGAGCAGATAACTTGTTGTACAAGTGCAAGTGGTCACCCTTTCTGGGGCATACATTTTCTAACGCTGTTCAAACTACCCTTGTAAATGGCCAGGTGGTTTGGCATCAGGGAAAGCTTTTTAGAAATAAAGCTGCACAGCGGGTTCAGTTCAAAGTTTGAGTTGTTTATTAGCATAAAATCAAGGTTATGATTCAAAGGTTAACGGATTTTTACCAAAAACAGTTAGAAGATTATCCATTGGAGGTTTGTCTTGCAGGCAAATATCATGGTAAGTGGAAAGTATTTAGCACACGCGAAGTCGTTGAAGAATGCCGCGCTTTGGGTAAAGGACTCCTTTCCATGGGCTTTCCTAAGGGTAGCCGGATAGGGCTTATATCGAATAATCGCCCCGAATGGAATTTTGCAGATCAGGCCATCCTGCTGTGTGGTCATGTTAATATTCCTATTTATCCAACGATCACCGACGACGATTACCGATACATCCTCGCACATGCTGAATTGAAACTGCTGTTTGTGTCCACCGAAGAGTTAGCGCAGCGAATCAAAGGGATATGTGTTACTATGGAACACCCTCCCTTAATCTATACTTTTGATAAAGTCAGCGGGATGAATCACTGGACGGAAGTCAAGGAAATGTCCGTTAGCATCTCTGATGAGGCTTTAGAGGAAGTCCACCAATCAGTGAAAAGCGATGATTTAGCCACCATCATTTATACTTCTGGCACCACTGGAAATCCCAAAGGGGTGATGCTTTCACATCGTAACATTGTTAGCAATGTCATCGGCTCAAGTCCCAGGGTTCCTTGTAACCAAGGAGAACGTGCAGTGAGTTTTCTTCCTTTATGCCACATTTATGAAAGAATGATTCATTACCTCATGGTTGAGCGGTGCATAAGCATTTGGTATGCAGAAAGCATGGAAACCATAGGGGATAACATCCGGGAGGTAAAACCTCATGTGTTTTCTGCAGTTCCAAGGGTGTTAGAAAAGGTTTACGATAAAATCATTGCAAAAGGTCACGAGCTCACAGGTATAAAGAAAGCGTTGTTTTTCTGGGCAGTTAATTTGGGTTTGAAGTATGAACTAGAGGGTAAAAACGGCGCTTGGTACGAGTTTCAGTTGAAGTGGGCGAACAAGCTGATATTCTCTAAATGGAGAGAAGCATTAGGTGGGGAAACAAGAGCAATAGTTTCTGGAGCAGCGGCTCTTCAGCCCCGGTTGGCTCGCGTGTTTTGGGCCGCAAGAATTCATGTACTCGAAGGTTACGGATTAACGGAAACAAGTCCGGTAATTGCGGTTAACTACCTTAAAACCAAACAAGTTGGTTTCGGTACTGTAGGGCCTGTGCTTGAGAATGTGGAGGTGAAAATTGCTGCGGATGGTGAAATTCTTTGTAAAGGCCCAAACTTGATGTTGGGTTATTACCGGGAACCAGAACTTACTGCTCAGGTTATAGACGCTGAGGGTTGGTTTCATACCGGCGATATCGGTGAGTTTACTCCTGAAAATTTTCTGCGTATCACCGACAGAAAGAAGGAAATGTTCAAAACTTCAGGGGGTAAGTACATTGCTCCTCAAGTTATGGAGAATAAATTCAAAGAGTCCTTACTTATAGAACAGATTATGGTTGTTGGAGAAGGGAAAAACTATCCTTCTGCTATCATTTCACCATCCTGGGACAATCTTCAGGTTTGGTGCAAAGAGCATGGAATCGCGTACACGAATCCTGTTGAAATGATTACGAGGCCGGATGTTTTGAAAAAATTTGAGGCTGAAATAGAAAAATACAACCGTCTTTTTGGACAATGGGAAAAGATAAAGCGTTTCGAATTGGTGCCGGTAAGTTGGACTGTTGAGTCAGGAGAGTTAACTCCAACCATGAAATTGAAGCGTAGGGCTATCTTAGCGAGACACCAGACTGAATATGAAAAACTTTATCCATGAGTTTGGATAAAACGCAATCAATGAAGTATTGTATAACTATTTCGTCGCAAGTACCGAATGTTTTATCGATACAAATGACATTAATATCCATAACTTACTTTTATTCGTTTTCTTGCGTCAGGCTCTGATGAAACACGATTACGACCTTATAATACTGGGTTTAGCGCGATGGGATAACCAATACCATTCGCCTGCCCTTTCTATTGCCAAAGAGTTCTCTAAGACTAACCGTGTTTTTTTTATCGATAACCCATACTCTGTTAAGGATTTTTGGAGTGAGAAACACTTGGAACAGGTTGAAAAAAGGAAGCCCTCATTACTTTGGGGTAGAAATATCTATACCCATAATAAGTCGGATGCTTTTGATTACGTAGCGGTAACAAGCAGGTTAAATTTTCCAATTAACTTCCTGCCCGATGGGGTTATTTACAACGGCCTTTATGCATTGAACACTTGGATTCTTAATCAAACAATCAAACGTTTGATTAAAGACTACAAAATCAAAAATTACGTCTTCCTTAACTCGTTTAACCCGTTTTACCTGAAAGATTTTAACTTGCCGCTTAAGCCGTTGGTTAAAATTTATCAGTCAATTGACGATATATCCCAAGAATCGTATATCGCCAGGCATGGTGTATCCCTGGAAAACGGTATCGTGAGAAAGGCAGATTTTACCATCGTAACATCAAGTCAGTTAAAAGATAAGCTAAGCAAGCATTCAGAAAAGGTTCATTTGGTAGCCAATGCAGCCGACCACAAGCTTTTTCATAGAGCTGTAGCTAACCACATCAGCCGTCCAGAAGAGTTAGATGATGTTCATTGTCCTATCATTACTTATATGGGGAATGTTTCTTCCCTAAGAATGGACTATGAGCTTCTGGTTAAAGTTGCGAATGCTAATCCAGATAAGTTGGTGTTGGTAGTTGGGCCTTATCGCAAAAATGAGTATGACCATTATCATCTTTATAACTTCAGAAATATTCGGTTTATAGGGCCACGTACGTTGGAGCAGTTGCCTATTTATTTGAGATATACGGATTGTGCTATTATTCCTTATATGAAGAACACGTTAACAAGAAGCATTTATCCGCTCAAAATCAATGAATACCTGGGAGCCGGAAAGCCGGTAGTGAGCACAGATTTTTCAGAAGACATCAAGGCCTTTAAAGGAATAGCCCATATCGCTACTTCTCACGATGAGTTTCTCTTTATGGTAAGTCAGGCTTTAAATCAAACCGGAAAAGAGTTAGTAGATAAGCGCCTCGAAGTTGCTGCCAATAACACCTGGTTTCACCGGGTTAATCAAATTAAAGCCCTTATCGAAGAGGCTGCCCTTAGACAGGATAAATCCTGATATGGGAGGCAATAAGTACATTCCTGAACTCGATGGTTATAGAGCCTTTGCGGTTCTCATGGTAATGTTGCATCATAGCCGTTGGGGCATATTTAGCACCGGTTGGGTGGGTGTTCAGTTCTTTTTTGGATTATCAGGATTTTTGATTACCCGTATATTGCTTCAGGAAAAAAACAGCCCTGATTATTTCAGAACGTTTTATTTAAGAAGGATTTTGAGAATTTTTCCGGCGTATTACCTCATTTTGTTGATAGGTGTTTTTTATGGACTTGCAGTCGGACAGAATATTTCAGACTGGTATTGGTATGCGTTTTATCTTCAAAACTTCCCAATGGGTATTGGTCAATGGACAATCAATTTTCCCGAAGCATGGAATCATACTTGGTCCTTGGCAATTGAAGAGCAATTCTACTTGTTTGCTCCATTGATTGTTAAACTATTGCCTACCAGAAGGGCTTCTTACGTGTTTCTTGGCCTAATCGCCTTGTCTGTG
>CALSBM010000072.1:0-17116 GCA_943373175.1 Chitinophaga pinensis
TGCTTTAACGGATCGTTCAGAGCGTTTTTTTGCCTCTGAAATCATCCGCGAAAAGATCTTTATGCATTATGATAAAGAGATTCCCTACAGTTGTGAGGTTGTAATAGCTTCCTTTAAGGAGGAAGAAAAAATCATTAGAATTTCAGCGGAAATTATGGTTGAGCGCGATTCTCAGAAAGGCATCCTTATCGGGCATCAAGGTGCAGGTTTGAAAAAAACTGGTACTGCGGCTCGTTTTGAATTAGAAAAGTTCTTCGGGAAAAAGATTTTCCTAGAGACATTTGTTAAAGTAAAGCCTAACTGGCGTTCAGACCAGCGGCTATTGAACCAATTTGGTTATCAGAATCCTTCATGAGTAGAATAGTCGCTATTGTGGGACGCCCTAATGTGGGCAAGTCCACACTTTTTAACCGCTTAACGGAAAGCCGTAAAGCTATCGTAGATAATACTTCAGGTGTTACCCGTGACCGCCATTATGGCCAAGTAGAATGGAATGGAGAAGGCTTTAACCTGATTGACACTGGTGGATATGTAGTTGGTTCCGACGATATTTTTGAAGAAGCTATCCGTGTTCAAGTAAAAATCGCCATTGAAGAAGCCGATGTTTTACTCTTTATGGTTGATGTGACCTGTTCAATAACTGACCTCGATGCTGACTTTGCAGATTTACTAAGAAGGTATAAAAAGCCGGTCATGGTTGTTTGTAATAAGGTAGATCATGGAAAGTTGTTATCGGATGTAGCAGATTTTTACTCACTTGGTCTTGGAGAAATCTATCCGATTTCGTCTATGGATGGTTCCGGAACTGGAGAATTGCTGGACGAAGTTTTGAAGCATTTGCCTCAACAGGTTGAAGCGGAAGAGAATGCATTGCCGAAATTTGCCATTGTTGGACGCCCCAATGCAGGAAAATCAACCTTGTTGAATGCCCTTACCGGACAACAACGTAGCATTGTAACGCCTATTGCCGGCACAACCCGCGATACTTTGCATACCGAATACAATCTTTTTAATAGGCATTTTATTCTGGTGGATACCGCCGGTTTGAGAAAGAAAAACAAGGAAATGCCGGATATCGAATTTTATTCGGTAATGCGTACGATAAAAGCCATTGAGGAGTCGGATGTATGCCTTTTAATGGTTGATGCTCAAGAAGGATTACAGGCTCAGGATATCAATATCTTCCACCTCGCTGAAAAAAATAGAAAAGGAATTGTTGTTTTAGTGAATAAATGGGATTTAGTAGATAAAGACCATAGTACTTCTAAAACATTTGAACAGCAAATCAAGAAGAAAATTGCCCCATTTGATGATGTACCAGTCATTTTTGTTTCGGCAACAGAAAAGCAACGCATTTTCCAAGCAATGGAAAAAGCTATGGATGTTTTCGAGAATAGAAAGAAGACTGTTAAAACAAGCCAACTTAACGATGTAATGTTACCTATCATTGAAGCTTTTCCTCCTCCTGCAGTAAAAGGAAAATACATTCGAATTAAGTACATCACTCAGCTCAAAGCTTCAACTCCAACATTTGCCTTTTTCTGTAATCTTCCTCAGTATTTACGAGAGTCTTACACTCGTTTTCTGGAGAATAAACTCAGAGAACATTTTAATTTTGAAGGAGTCCCCATCAACATTTATTTTAGACAGAAATAAACCACCCCATGAAAAAAGTTTTTTTCCTTTTAGTCACGTCATCGATCTTGATTTCCTGTGGATATTCTAAAGAAGAACAGGAACAAATGCAACAGAAATCCGCAGCGAAAACCGATTCAGCCGCCGATGATATTGCTGCTGAATTAGGCTTAGAAGACACCATATCGACTTCAGTTGATACTACCTCTTCGGATACTTTAAAAAAATAATTCCGAGGTGCTTGTTATTTTAAAAACTATCCATACCTTTGCGTCAACTTCATAAACCCAATTAAAGATGAAAAAACTGTTTGCTCTTTTGATGATCGGCGGCGCTCTGTTCGTTGCTTCATGTGGTGGCGGTGAAAAAACCGACGAAACTGCAACTACTACTGACACTACAGCTACTGAGGAAATGGCTCCAGCGGATACTACTGCTGCAATGCCAGCTGACACAACTGCTGCTATGGACACAACTGCTGCTCCTGCTGCTCACTAATCGAATTTCGAAAACGAAGGCGCTCCTTGGAGCGCCTTTTTTTTTGTCTTTTTTTACGATTTTTAGCCATGGAATTCCATTATCCCAACTCTACTGTTCTTGACCGCTTTTGCCGGTATGTTTCAATCGATACCCAAAGTGATGCAGAGTCCACTACTTTTCCCAGCACCGACAAACAGAAGAATCTGTCGAAGCTGTTAGTGCAGGAGCTAATTGAATTAGGAATTGAGGATGCTGAAATGGATGAGTGGGGCTATGTCTATGCAACGGTTCCTGCCTCACCCGGAATGGAATCGCTACCTGCTATTTGCTTTTGTGCACATGTTGATACTTCTCCGGATTGTTCCGGAACAGGTGTAAAACCGGTAATTCATTATCAATATCAAGGACAGGATTTGGTGCTTCCCGGCGACCCAAGTCAGGTATTACGCCCTTCTGAACACCCTGAATTACTGAACCAAATAGGGCAGGATATCGTCACTTCCGATGGTAATACCTTATTAGGCGCAGATAATAAAGCAGGAGTTGCTGAAATTATGGAAGCGGTTCGTTACTGGATGATTCATCCGGATTGCCCAAGAGGCCCTATTCGTATCCTATTTACTCCTGATGAAGAAGTAGGAAGGGGAACTGAACATGTTGACTTAGTCAAGTTAAACGCTGCTTTTGGTTATACCATGGACGGTGAAACCTTGGGACACATTGAAAACGAAACCTTTTCAGCCGATGGATTTCGTTTGGTTTTCAAAGGAGTAAGCGCGCATCCCGGATTCGCAAAGGGTCACCTCATAAGTGCCCTTCGTTTATGGAGTGAATGGTATGCTGCTTGGCCTGTAGAAGAACTGAGGCCAGAAGCTACTTCTGGGAAAGAGTCTTTCATGCATGTAGTCGGAGTTGAAGGCCATGTAGAACAGGTAATTTGCAAAGGAATCATCCGAAGTTTCGTAACTTCTGAACTATCCAATATTGCAAATAAAATGAAGACACTTGCTACAACAATTTGTAACCGATATGCAGGTTCAAGTTTTGAGCTAGAAGTATTCGAGCAGTATCGAAATATGAAGGAAGTGCTTGATTCAGTCCCTCATGTTTCAGCATTGGCTGTAGAAGCAGTTAAAGCCTCAGGACTTACTCCGACACTTTCTTCCATTCGAGGAGGTACAGACGGCTCAAGGCTATCGTTTATGGGATTGCCATGCCCCAATATTTTTGCTGGCGAACACGCGTTTCATTCTAAACTGGAATGGGTATCCGTTCGGGATATGGAAAAAGCAACGGAAGTTATTGTTCGATTAGCAGCAATTTACACAACTACTTACCATCGAGAATAATAGGCATTTTCTGCCCATTACCCATAATAATCATTTTAGTATTAGGGGAGGTTGCCAGTTCCTTTTGCATTTTGATGGTTTCGTATTGCAATTGTTTTTCAGTTAACTCTGCACTAATAATTCGGTTGTAGTCTGCAATTCCTTGAGCCTCAACTCGTTTTCTTTCTGCTTCTTGTCGCTCTTTTTGCAAAACGAATTGCATTTTTTGTGCTTCTTGTTCCGCGTTTATTTTGGATTCAATGGTGGTTTTCACAGAAGAAGGAAGCTGAATGTTTCTAACTAACAATTGCTCTAGAATAAGTCCACGCTTTATAAAATCCTTTTCAATACTTTGAAATATCCGGAACTGAAATTCATCTCTTTTAGAAGAATAAAGAGAAACGGCATCATAATAAACAGCATTGTCCCTGATTTTGGTTCGTGTAACTGGTCGGACAAAAACATTTTCATAGTCTATACCTAAAGCTTTGAGAATAAATGGAGTTTTTTCTGGCACTAAACGATACAAAACAGTTAAGTCAATTATTACTTCCAATCCATCTGAAGTTAATGCACGGATGGCATCATCTCCTGATTTAGTTCCTTCATCATGAACACCGGACATGGTGTAATTATGGGTTCTGATATCAAACTCCACAACCTCAACTAATGGGTTAACGAGGTGTAAGCCACTTTCTAATACGGTTGGCTGAACTTTCCCAAACAACTTAGTAACGCCCACAAAGCCTGCCTCTACTTGCTTTACTGCTCCGCTTAGGGTTCCGAGAATCAATAAGGCAAGTCCAAGCATTCTTAGGCCCGGAATTGCCTTTGGAAATCGTTGTGATAGATCCTGATTCAGGATGAAGCTGGCTCCAATAAACAGGAACCCTAAGAGAAGTAGTATCATTTTAAATTAGTTTAGTTTAAGTTCTGTGACTATTCGTGAAATCTTTGATTTTAAATCAGTTTCTGCTTTAGTAAAATCGTCAACATGATCAAGCTGGCCTTTTACACTGAAATAAAACTTGATTTTAGGCTCAGTACCTGAGGGTCTGGCAGTGATTAAGCTTCCATCTTCCAGTTCTAATTGAATCACATTTGAAGCTGGTAAGGAAATTTTAGTTACATGACCGTTAGTTAATTGGGTTGCCTTTTGAAGCTGGAAGTCTCGAATTTCTACAACTGGAATTCCGTCTAGTGATTGAGGCGGAGAATTTCTCCAATTCTCCATCATGGCTGCGATTTCTTCAGCACCCGTTTTGCCTTTTTTCGTTAATGAAACCAGGTGTTCCTGAAAATAGCCATATTTCAAATATACATCTAGCAACAAATCATACATCGACATGCCATTTTCTGCTGCCCAAGCTGCTGTTTCGGCGATTAATGCCCCTGAGGCAATCGCATCTTTATCCCTTACTTTATCGCCAATCAGATAACCGTAGCTTTCTTCTCCTCCAATCAAATACTGGCGTTTACTTTCATTTTCCAGAATTATTTCGGCTATCCATTTAAATCCGGTTAAGCAAATTTCTATATCAACTCCAAAATGATTCGCAATACGATCAATTAAAGGAGTAGTTACAATAGTGCGAGCAATAAATTCATGGCCTTTCAATCCTTTCTTTTCTGACCAGGCAGTTAAATAGTAATGAATGAGCAAGCAAGCCGTCTGATTTCCATTAAGCAATTTGAACGATTTGTCCGGCCTACGAATGGCGATTCCAACTCTGTCGGCATCAGGGTCCGTACCCATTACCAGATCTGCATCATGTTTTGTTGCAAGCGCAATGCATCGATTTAAAGCCTCAGCTTCTTCTGGATTTGGGCTTATAACGGTAGGGAAATTTCCATCCGGAATGGCTTGTTCAGGTTCAAGAAAAACAGAATCAAAGCCAAACGTTTTGAGAATCTGAGGCATGAGAGTTGCGCCGGTTCCGTGGAGTGCAGTATAGGCTATTTTTAATCCTGAGGGAGCACCACGACGAAACGATAAACTTTGAATCATTTGCAAGTAGCGATTATCCATTTCCCCAGAAACAGGCTGAATAAGCGATTCTTTGAAGTTGGTTTTTACTTCTGCCATAGAAGTAATGGCTTTAACTTCCTGGATAATGTTTTTATCGTGAGGAGGAACTACTTGTCCACCGTCGTTCCAGTAAACTTTATATCCGTTGTATTCTTTAGGATTGTGAGATGCAGTGACAACAATTCCACTTTGACATCCTAACTCACGAACAGCGAAGGATAATTCAGGTGTTGGTCTCAATTCTGGGAACAAGTAAACCATAATGCCATTAGCACTTAGCACTTCTGCGGCCTTTCTCGCGAATAAAGGACTATTGTTTCTGCTATCGTGCGCTATAGCAACCTTAATTACCCCTCCTGGAAATGATTGAAGGAGGTAATTCGCTAAACCTTGAGTGGCAATCGCCACGGTGTAAACATTCATTCGATTGGTGCCTGCACCCATAATCCCTCTGAGGCCACCGGTGCCAAAGTCGAGATCAGAATAGAATGCATCGGTGAGTGCCTGCTGATCATGATCAATCATGTGCTGCACTTCCAGACGAGTAGCTTCGTCGTAAAGGTCTGTTAACCAGGTTTTTGCTTTTTCAAGAATGGCGTTTTCCATAAATCTGACAGTGTAGTGAAGTTAAAGTAAGTTCACTATAAGATGCAGAACAAATTGGAAAATTTAATCTGATTAAGTTTGGATTTCACTTGGCCACTTTTTTTAAATAAAAAATTTCAAGTTTTTCTTTCATTTAATTTTTTTACTTTTATTTGTGTATTCAAATAAGCCATGATTAAAATCGAAATTTCAAACGAACACGTCAGCGGACTCGTTTCTTTTTATGAGTCAGAATTGACAAAAGCTCAAGCTAAAGTGGACGAAATTAAATCCATTATTGCTACTCTTAAAGGTAAAAATACTGCTGCTGCTCCTGCACCTGTAGCTGCTGCTATTGCACCTGCAAAAGGTAAGCGTGGACGTCCTGCCACTGTAAAGCCTGCTAAAATTGCTGAAGTTGTTAAGACTCCAGGTAAAAGAGGCCGTAAACCTAAATCCGCGGAGGAAAAAAAAACTAAAGTAACGAATGAAGGCCCTAAAGGCCGCCCCGGTCGTAGGCCAAAACCAGTTCCAGCTTGGACTTCTGAGGTTCAAAACTTCGTGAAGGATTATATGGAGAGCCAAATGGATACGTTTACTACCAACGATTTGAAGCATATTGTATATCAAAACTATAATACAAGTTCTGTTGAAGAGCGTACAACGGCGGATAAATTCATCGTTGAAGCGTTGAAAAACTTATCTTCTTCAGGTACTTTAATGAAGTATAAGGATCAGGGATCAAAAGAGAATCGCTACACTTATAATCGTGGATAGTATTGATTATCAATAGCTTAAGTGCTATCCGTAATGGCCGAATTTCTTTGATTTTCGGCCTTTTTGGTTTTATTTACTTTCTATTTTAATGCTAATTCCAGGTTTTACACCCATTACAAACTCAACAGGTCAATTATATCAGACACATTATATAGTGCTTAAACAAGTTGTAGTCTTGATTAAAATGTCTTCAAACTTCTTTTCTTACTTTCAGAGATAAATCTCTCGATAAGAAATCACTGATGCAACTTCCTTATAAGTTATTGTCTATTGATATTTTCGGAGTTTGATGGTTACATAGAATGCTATTAGATTGATAGGCATAGCAATGTCTGGAGAGCTTTTTAGCTCAACCGATTCATAACCTTAGATTAGAACAGATTTGTTCTCTTTTGCAATTTCTTCTTGACTGATAATCTAGGGCTGCTTTATCATTTTTCAAAAAACATAAGAGTCGTTTAAATCAGCGAATTGATAGTGAGTCTTTCAAAAGACTGAATTTGTAATTACTTCTTGGATTTAATCTCCGAAGTGAGACATTTTACTTTTAGTCGAAGTTGTAAATTACTTTATTGCCTGTACGTCAATTTCTTTGTTTGCTGGTGTCTCATTGTGACTAACATGGCACTCACTATCTGAGTTTTAAGATTCAGTAACCAATTAACTTAATGTTTCAGTACGTTTAAGCATTCAAATCAAGTCATGGCATATATTAAAATATTGTTCCAAATATACTTTAATTAGTACAGGCTAATCACCAGTAAAACAATATTTTAGGATAGAATAATTCAAGTGACTTATGTTTGCTGTTTGAGTCGTTTGTTTATAAAATCATGTTTGAAAAAGATTGATGAACAATGCTTTTTTCATAGATTTTTAGTTTAATAAAGCTATTTAACGCATTGTAAACCAATGCTATAAAATTTAATCCGTAAGCATCAATTCAATCGAGTTGTACTTAACCAAGTAGCACGTTGGATAAGGAGAAACAAAAAAGGCTTCTCTTGGAGGAGAAGCCTTTTAAGGTTGAATTCACTATTTCGATTAGAAAGTTCTGTTTGGGTCGAATTGTTCGAGGTAGTCTGCTACTTTTCTTACAAACATTCCGCCGAGCGCGCCATCCACGATTCGATGGTCATAAGAATGAGAAAGGAACATCATTTGGCGGATTCCGATAAAATCACCTTGAGGTGTCTCTATAACCGCTGGTTTCTTGCGTATTGCACCTACAGCTAGAATAGCTATTTGAGGTTGTGGAATAATTGGAGTTCCCATCACGTTTCCAAAAGTGCCTACATTGGATAAAGTGTAAGTGCCTCCCTGAATTTCATCCGGGCTAAGTTTACCTAAACGTGCACGATTAGCCAAGTCATTCACTTTCTTAGCAAGCCCTACAAGGTTGTATTGGTCAGCGTTTTTAATAACAGGAACTATTAGGTTTCCATTAGGTAAAGCTGCTGCCATTCCCACATTGATATCCTTTTTAACCAGTATGCTATTTCCATCTACGGAGGCATTGATCATTGGATAATCTTTGATAGCACGAACAATTGCTTCAATAAAAAGTGGAGTGAAAGTCAACGATTCTCCTTCGCGTTTTTCGAACTCTTTTTTAACCTTGTTTCTCCAATTAACCAAATTGGTAACATCTGCTTCAACAAATGAAGTTACATGAGCAGAAGTCTGCTTGCTCTTCACCATGTTTTCTGCAATTAGCTTACGCATCCGATCCATCTCGATGATCTCAACTTGTCCGTTAACTGAAATAGCCGGTACAGAAGCAGCAGGAGCAGCAACTGGTTTTGATATCGGAGCAACAGGTGGAGCAACAGGGGAGATAGGTTCAGGAGATTTTCCGTCTTTTTTAAGGTTAACGTAAGTGAGAATATCTTTTTTAGTGACACGTCCTTCACTCCCTGTTCCGCTAATCTGTTCCAACTCACTCATGGAAATACCTTCCTGAGAAGCAATATTGAGTACAAGAGGGGAATAAAAACGAGAGCCTGAGGTTGAAGAAGTCACATGCTCAACTGCTGCAGCAATTTGTTTTTCAGCAACAGCAACTGGCGTAGAGGATGCCGATGTTGGCGAAGGGGCAGTAGAAGCAGCAACGGCAACACTTGCTTCAGTTTCAATTATGGCTAATGCTTTTCCTACCGGAACAACATCATTTTCTTGAAAAAGAATTTCTAATAAAGTGCCTGCAACCGGACTTGGAACTTCTGAATCCACTTTATCGGTGGCTATTTCCAGTACAGCTTCGTCGAGGGCGATTGCGTCACCGGGCTTCTTTAACCATTTAAGAATGGTTGCTTCCATGATACTTTCGCCCATCTTGGGCATGACAAGTTCTGCTTTGGCCATGATGTTGGATTTGTGCTGATTTTGCGTTTTGCTTGGTTGCGCAAAGGTAGCTATTTCCGTGGTTGTCATTAAGCTATTTACCTTCTTATACACTACAGGAAAAGAAATTTGAAAAAGCCCCAACACTTAAATTGTAGAAAAAGCTTTGTGACAATTACTTTTCCTTATGTTTTATTCAAAATTGATACGAATTATATCAATTTTTAAACCGATAAACGTATTGATTGACCACTACACTGTGTGAGGTACTCTATGGAAATAAAGTGAGATAACTCAATGATAAGGTTATTTATTCAGTAGCTCCCAAAGCCTGAACAAAACATGCCAAGCTGCTCTTTCCATTATTAATCCTCTTTGATCACCGAAATTAATACACTCGGTAAAAGCGACATCATGTCCGGAAATGGCCATCCAAACAGTACCAACCGGCTTTTCAGCGCTTCCTCCCGTTGGGCCTGCAACTCCGGATAAGGCAATTCCCCATTGCGCACCTGTTAACATTCGGATGCCTTTCGCCATTTCAGTAACCACCGTTTCACTTACTGCGCCGAATTGCTCAATTGAGTTAGGAGAAACCTTCAGAAGGTTTATCTTCATAGCATTAGAATAGCTTACTACTCCTCCTTCATACCAATCTGAACTGCCGGGAATACTGGTTACTAAGTGGCAAACTAATCCACCGGTACAACTTTCGGCTAAAGAGAGTTTTTCTCCTTTAATTTTTAGTTTCTCCCCAATCGCCTCAGTAAGCGTTAACTCGTTCGTTCCGTAGGCTTTTAAACCAATCCTGGATTTGATTTCGTCAGCAAATTGAAGTGTTTCCTGTTGCAATAGCAATTGGTGAACACCATAAGCACTTAAACGAAGGCGGACTAACCCAGGCTTTGGGAGATAAGCTAATTTAATGTGCTGTGGAAGACGATCCTCAATGTCGGCAATCAATTCAGCAAGAGCAGATTCAACAATACCGGCTGTCATAATAGTATGGTGAAACTGTGCCGGCAATTGAAAGCGTTCCAATAACTTAGGAATGACCTGTTTTTGCATCAGGTGTTTCATTTCATACGGCACCCCTGGCATAGAAATAAGGACTTTTCCCAGATGGTTGAACCACATTCCTGAGGCCGTGCCCATCAAGTTAGGGAGAACCTCGCAATTTTGGGGAAGATCTGCCTGCTTACGGTTAGCATCTTTTAATACTCTTCCTCTTTTACTGAACCAGTCTTCCAGCCTGCTTTCTACTTCTGTGTTTCGAATCAGCGTGGTTTGAAAATACTCTACCAAAGTATGTTTGGTAATATCATCTTTGGTTGGCCCAAGACCTCCGGTCATGAGTATCAAATCTGCACGTTGAAATGCCTGATTTAAGCCTTCAACAATCGATTCTTTAGAATCTTGGATCGAGCTAATCCGTATCACTTTAATACCAAACTGGCTGAGTTGTTCCCCCATCCAGGCGCTGTTGGTATCTACAATTTGTCCAATCAGGATTTCATCTCCTACAGTAATTATCTCGCATTTCATTTCGGACGAAAAATAGCCAAATCCCTTGGTCTGAAAATAGTATTTTTGACCGCCAATTCAATTGACATGTCTCAAAACGTACCCATTACAGTGGCCTATGGCGATGGCATCGGTCCAGAAATCATGGACGCCACGCTCCGCATTATTCAGGCTGCAGGCGCCCGAGTTGACATCGACACCATAGAAGTCGGTGAAAAAGTTTACCTGAGTGGAAACACATCAGGCATTGCTGATTCCTCTTGGGACTCGCTTCGAAGGAATAAAGTATTCCTGAAAGCTCCAATTACCACTCCTCAAGGCGGCGGTTATAAAAGCCTTAACGTGACAACACGTAAAATGTTAAGCCTGTACGCGAATGTTCGCCCTTGTATTGCTTACCATCCTTATGTTGACACTAACTATCCGAATATGGATGTGGTGATTATCCGAGAGAATGAGGAGGATTTGTATGCCGGAATCGAGCACCAACAGACCGATGAAGTAGTACAGTGCCTAAAATTGATTAGTCGTCCGGGTTGTGAGCGAATAGTTCGTTATGCATTTGAATATGCCCGCCTTTACGGACGCAAAAAGGTTACTTGCTTCACCAAGGATAACATTATGAAGCAAACCGATGGTATGTTTCATGCCATTTTTGACGAAATTGGAGTTGAATATCCAGAAATTGAGCAGGAACACTGGATTATCGATATCGGTTCTGCCAAATTAGCGGACACTCCAGAGATTTTTGATGTAATCGTGACCCTCAACCTGTACGGAGATATTATTTCAGACATCGCTGCACAGATTGCGGGTTCAGTAGGAATGGCAGGTTCTGCTAACATTGGCCCTAACAGCGCCATGTTCGAAGCAATTCACGGTTCAGCTCCTCGTCGTGCCGGTCAAAATGTAGCGAATCCATCCGGTTTGCTCATGGGCGCGGTTCAGATGCTGGTGCATATTGAGCAGCCAGATATAGCCGAGAAGGTTCATAATGCTTGGTTGAAGGCACTTGAGGATGGCATTCATACTTATGACATCTACAAAGAAGGTTTGTCGAAAGAAAAGGTAGGAACCAAAGAATTTGCCGATGCTGTAATCGAAAGATTAGGTCAGAAACCTTCTCAATTGAAGCCAGTTCACTACACCAACGGCAAAAAAATGAACTTGCCTGCGGTAGGACGTAAAACTCCGGCTCAGAAAGAAATCGCTGGCGTTGACATCTTCTTGCATTGGCATGGCACAGATGCATTGGAATTGGGTAATACCATCAAGGCATTGGATGTTGAAGGAATGTCGTTGAGCATGATATCGAATAGAGGTATAATGGTTTGGCCAAAAGGATTTCCAGAAACGTATTGCACCGATCATTGGAGGTTGCGCTACAAGCCATCTCAAGGAACAACTATTGATCATCAGCAAATTATAGATCAATTGAGTGCTGTTATGGCAGCAGGTTATGATTTTATCAAAACCGAAAACCTGATAAGATTTGACGGAAAAGATGCATACTCACTCGGGCAAGGTCAGTAACAACCTGCCAGTAGTTTTAAAAGAAAAAGCCCGAAATGTTCGGGCTTTTTCTTTGGTTGTTAAATCGAATTAGTGAAGTAGTTATTCAGCCTTCTTTCTTTTTTTTCCAAAGACTGAAAAGTGAATGTACTCACCTGGATTTTCTTTCAGATCAATCAGCAGTTTATCAAGCGATTGCGTTGATTTAGTCAAGTTTTTGTACAATTGATCATCGTTGACTAATTGCCCTAAAGTTCCCTGACCAGCGTTCACTTTCTTCAACATAATCTGAGTCTGTGCTAACGCTTCCCTAGCTTGAGTTACAACGCCATTAATGTCAGCTTTCACTAAAGAATCTGAGAAGGTTGAAACATTTTGTAGTGTTTTATTTATTAAGCCGTTGTTTTTTTCTAAACTGGAGGCGATTGAAGCCGCTGATGTCAGAATTTGATCGAGTTTTTTCGCTTCATCGGCGAGTAGCTCATCTATTTGGCGCGTAATATTAGCTGAATGAGTAAGCGCCTGATTGATTTTTCCTTGATTATCGTTGTTAGTAAGCTGATTGAGATTAGCAATTAACGTATCCATTCGACTTATTACCGATTCAGCTTTATCCTTGATAGGTTTTATGTTAGAAGTTAAGGATTCTTCTTGCTCTCCGATTAAAAGAGCACCTTCAGCCAGAAGTTTATTTCCTGCTTCATCGTTAACTATTATAAGCCCTTTGCTACCGAGCAAATCGGTGCTAGAAATAATAGCTTTAGAGCCTTCTTTCAATTTTAAATCATAGCTAATATCAAAGTAGGCTATTATTTTACCTAGATCCACATCATCGAAAACGATGTTTTTTACTTTTCCAACCTTTAACCCTCTGTAGAAAACTGGGGTGGACTTTTGAAGTCCTGTTGCATCAGAAAACTCTACCCGATACGAGAAAGACTTAGAAAACAAGTCAGTTCCTTTTAGGTAATTAATTCCTAAGAGCAAGGTAAGGACAGAGATAGTGGCAAGAATGCCGATTTTAACTTCGTTTTTCAAGGGTATTATTTTTCGTATTGGTTTTTGAAGCGGTTAAAAGCTTCGAAAATACAAGTGGCAATTTCACTCTGTCCATTTTTTGAACTCATGTATTGTCCTTCATTAGTATTAGTAAGAAAGCCAGTTTCGATAAGGATTGCAGGCATCTGAGTTTTATACAAAACTAGAAATCCTGCCTGTTTTACTCCTCTGCTTGTTCTATCGCAGGCTTCAAATTCTTCTTCAACAAAAGAGGCAAGCTTTAAACTTTGATCGAGATAGGCATTTTTATACATATCCAAAATCGCGTAGGCTTCCGGGGTATTCGGAACAAAGCCGTCATAATTGGCTTCATAGTCTTTCTCTTTAAGAATAACTGCGTTTTCCCTGTTTGCTACATTTAGGCTGGCCTTATTTACATGTAATCCCATAACATAAGATTCTGTTCCAAAAACCGATTTTCGACCTGAATTACAATGAATGGAAATGAAACAATCGGCATTAGCCCGGTTAGCAATAGCGGCTCTTTCGTAGAGTTCAACAAACGTATCATCGTCGCGAGTGAAAATGACCTTCACATTTTTGTGTTTTTGCCGGATAAACTGCCCCAGTTTTAAAGCAACTGCCAGCGACACTTCTTTTTCTTTGCTGTTTTTACCAAGGCATCCAGAATCGTGACCACCATGTCCAGCGTCAATCACCACAGTTCTTAAACGAGGTGTTTTTGCACTAAAGCTGTTGGCTGACAACAACATAAGTACAGCAACTACAAGTATGATTGGAAAGGCATTGCGCACGTGTGGGCGTTTTTCTTACTTTTGACCGCTTTGTCGGGTCAACGCAAAACTAATCAACTCTATTATCTTTTTCTCTGCCTACTGCTGTTGGTAATAACAGTACCGGCTGGAGCACAGGGAATAAAGCCCGGCAACAAGCCTGTGGTATCAGATTCTGCTGTGAAACCAGCAACCGATACTACCCGTAAATCAAGAACAGATACCACTCAAAAAGCCCTTTCTGATACCACTATTTCCATTGGAGACAGCTTAAGTTCTGAGTCTGGATTAGAGAATGAAGTTGTTTACGAAGCCCAAGATTCCATCCGTATGGACATTACTAAGAAGGAAGTCCACCTTTTTGGTAAAGCCAAGGTTGTGTATGGCGAAATCATTTTAACTGCCGGATATATCGTAATCAATTGGGAGAAAAACTTGGTCACTGCCGTTGGTTTGCCAGATAGTTCAGGAAGAATGGCAGATTATCCGGTTTTCAGGGAAGCTGGGAAGGATGAAATTCTAAGTAAACAGATTGTTTACAACATCAAGTCTAAGAAGGCTAAGATTAAGGATGTTGTAACGAAATCCGGTGAAGGATATCTTTTAGGAAAAGATGTTAAAATGATGAACAGTGAGGAATTGTTCATGCGGGGTATGAAGTACACCACATGCGACGACAACGAACATCCTCACTTCTACCTCAACTTAACCCGTGCTAAGGTTATTCCAAACAAAACTATCATTGCCGGGCCCAGTTACTTGGTAATCGAGGATGTACCTCTTCCATTGGCCTTGCCTTTTGGGTACTTTCCTGTCATGAAAACCCGTAAAGCGGGCATTATCTTTCCGGAATACGGAGAATCCCCGCAGCTTGGTTTTTTCCTTCGAAATGGAGGCTATTATCTGCCAATTAACGACTTTATGGATTTGAGGATTGTTGGCGACATCTATACCATGGGTTCTTGGCGTTTAAATCCTTCACTCAACTATAACCGTCGCTACAAGTTCAATGGTAATGTTAATTTGTCGTTTTCAAATACCGTAATTGGCGAAAGAGAAGACCCCAATTACAGTAAAACCCTTGATTTTAGGATTACTTGGTCTCATAATCAGGATCCAAAAGCCAGCCCGAATGGCAGGTTCAGTGCAAGTGTTGACTTAGGAACAGCAACCGCCATCCTCAATAACAGCTTCGCATCGAATAACTTTCTACGCAATTCTTTGAATTCTTCAGTTTCATACACACGAAGTTTCCCTAACAAACCCTTCAATCTATCCGTTTCAGCACGGCACTCCCAAAATACTCAAACCCGAAATGTGTCGGTAACCTTACCCGATGCTGTGTTTACCGTGCAGCGACTTGAACCTCTTAAAAGGAAAAATTTTGCCGGTTCTTCGCGTTGGTATGAGCGGCTTGGATTTAACTTAACAACTACAGGACGTGCTGAAATTAGCGGAATTGACTCTGTTTTATTCAATGATCAGTTTACTAGTAAAATCAACAGTGGTATCAACCATAGCATACCAGTAAACTTAAGTTTGAATGTGCTTAAGTACTTTACGTTTACTCCTTCGGTTACCTATAACGAGCGGTGGTACTTTCGTTCTGTTGAACGAAAACTTGATCCGATTACACGAGTTATCGAAAGGGATACTCTTGATGGATTCAACAGAGTTTATGATTATGCTTTCAGTGCAGGATTGAATTTTCGTTTGTTCGGATTGGTACAGTTCAAGAAAGGAAATCTCAGAGCAATTCGTCATGTGATGGCTCCAACCTTGAGTTTTAGCTTCCGCCCTGATTTTGGCGATGAACGGTTTGGTTATTATCGCACTATCGTAGATTCTAGTGGACGCCAAATCCGATATTCTCCTTTTGAAGGAATGATGTATGGAGTTCCTGGGCAGGGGAGAAGTGGAGTCATTAGTTTGAACGTGACTAACAACTTAGAGCTGAAAGTCCGCTCAAAAGCCGATACAGTTACTGGAATGAAGAAAATTAAAGTGTTTGATGCACTTGATTTTAACACCTCTTATAACCTTGCTCAGGATAGTTTTCAGATATCACCTTTTGTGGTGAATGCCCGTACTACTTTCGGTAACGGATTCAGTGTTGTAGTAAATGCCAATTTTGATCCTTATGTTCTAGATCTTAAGTCCGGACAGCGGAGCAAACAGACGTATTGGGAGGCAGGTGAGTTTGCCTTAGCAAGATTGACCAATTACAACGTTGCATTTAATGGTTCAATAAGATCCAAAGTGCAGGGAGGCAATTTAGGCAGCCGCGACATTGCAATCAGGAATTATGATCCGCGCAGGTTTGTAGATTTCAACCTTCCATATACCCTCAATTTTGCTTTGATTTTAGGTTATACTGCTCCAACAAGAGAAGGGCAGCCTCCTGCTTTGAATCAAACTTTAGGGCTTAATGGCGATTTTCGTGTCACAACTAAATGGAAAGTAACATACAGTGCCAGTTACGATATGGTGAGGGGAAATTTATCCGGGATGCAATTTGGTATTTATCGTGACCTCCACTGCTGGGACATGAGTTTTAACTGGATTCCTGTTGGATTTCGCCAAAGCTATACGTTCGATCTTAGGGTGAAGAGCTCGATGTTGCAGCAATTGCGTTTGAGTAGAAGAAGAGATTGGTATGATTTCTAATAGCGCACGATTTCGCGAAAACGAACGGCTTGCTCTTCCAAATCAAACGTTTGACATGCTGAAATACGTGCACTAGCATTTTCTAAACGCCAAGGTTCTTTATAGAAATCCATTAAATGCTTGCCTAACTCTTCTCTTGAATAAAAAAGAGAGGTTTCTCTGAAGACTGAATAGCCTTCAAAACTGCGGTGCATCAACAACGGAATTTTAAACCCGAATGCCAGATTCCAAGATCCTGTAACCTGAAACCGAAAATAGCTTTCGTAGTGTTCAGAACCTGGGTGAACTAGTGGAAGTATTAAACTTGCCTGTCGAAGCTCCTGATAAAAGGTTTGATCGTCCACAAAATCATCGAACAACACAGCATGGGAAGTGAGCCCAGAAGAGGCAAGTAGCAAGTCAATTTCTGCTCTGCTACCATGCGCATGCCTCGATTTGCCCAA
>CALSBM010000073.1:0-16857 GCA_943373175.1 Chitinophaga pinensis
AAGATTTATTGTTTAAAGCAAGGTCGAATTGTTCAAGAAGGGTTTCAACTAAGCTATCTGTTGTTCCGGGAAGGTGATATGCTTTTTTAACTGATTTCCCAAGAAGTGAAATAATCCCATTGTTTCTACAAATGAAAACTTGATCATCGGATTCTATCAAAATTCTACTTTGATCTGTTGAATATACCGATTCAATATCAATGAAATGAATGGCGGGTTCTTGCAGGATCAAGCTAGCGTTTTTCACCTGCCAAGCCGCTTCATTGTTGTTATATTTGGACACTGAATGACTAAGCACTACCACTTTGAGGCCGAAGGCTACTTCCAACCTGTGTTGAATGACCGCACTAAGAAAGTTTTGGGCGCCCCAGGCAGTAGTAAGTGTTATGATTGCAGGCATTCACAACAAAGTTAACATCTTGATTGAGTATATCTTTCCACTCGATGGTTTAGCGCTCGTAGCTTTTCTAGGGCCATCAGATTCTAATTTAAAATGGATTAGACTCGCGTTTCCTGAAGTCATTTTTAATCTGAGAGCAGGAATGCTCAAATTCAGTGGTTCTACCATAGAAGTGGAACGACTGCGATCTGGTTTAGAAACGTTATTAGCTCGATTTCATCAAGTAGGGGAGTTGAACGATGAGGATTTCAAGTCAGTTTTTTCTACAAATGTTTCTTCAACAACTTCCAATACTTTCCAGCAAGGCGATGCGGAGCCTTTAGTTTATGGCCCCAATGGATTTGTTGTTCGGGCTAAGACTGAGAACCAGAAGAGGCTGGTGAAATCGATAGAAGAGAATGATGTTCTCTTCGCAATAGGGCCTGCTGGGTCTGGAAAAACTTATACTGCGGTAGCTCTTGCTGTGCGTGCATTGAGAAATAGAGAAGTCAAGAAGATTATACTAACCAGACCGGCGGTAGAGGCTGGAGAAAACCTTGGTTTTCTGCCTGGGGATATGAAGGAGAAAATTGATCCTTATTTAAGGCCGTTGTATGACGCACTTGGTGATATGATTCAGGCTGATAAACTGAAAGGTTATCTTGAAACGGGGATTATCGAAATTGCGCCTTTAGCTTTCATGCGCGGGCGAACACTGGATAAGGCATTTGTTATTTTGGATGAAGCACAAAACGCTACAAAACTTCAGCTTAAAATGTTTCTCACTCGAATGGGACCAACTGCTAAGTTTATTATAACCGGAGACCTTACTCAGATTGATTTGCCGAGAAAGCAACATTCAGGACTAATTCAGGCAATTCGAATTCTTGAAGGTGTGGAAGGAATAGGCCAGGTTTATTTAACCGCCGACGATGTTTTGCGTCATAAATTAGTAAAACGAATTCTTCGAGCGTATGAACGTGACGAAGAATCTAATCCCCAATGAATATAATGCAGGCAGGATTAAGTAAAACTAACTTTGATCTTCCCGGTCAAATTAATCGTTATCAGGGAAAAGTACGCGACGTTTACTACCTCGAATCAAATCGGTTGGTAATTGTTGCAACAGATCGAATTTCAGCATTTGATGTGATTCTCCCCAAATGCATTCCGGGAAAAGGGAAAATACTGAATGAGGTAGCAGCTTTGATGCTGGATGCTTGTAGGGATATTGTTCCAAATTGGTTAACAGAAGTTCCAGTTGCGGGTGTTAGCATCGGGTATGCTTGTGAGCCAATAAAACTGGAAGTAGTTGTAAGGGCCTATCTGGCTGGCCATGCTGCAAGGCAATACGCCTTAGGCCACCGGATGCTGTGTGGTGTTTCAATGCCAGAAGGATTAATTGAAAATGCACCTTTCCTGATACCCGTAATTACTCCTTCAACAAAAGCATCTGAAGGCCATGATGAGGACATCAGTTTTGAGGAAGCTATTGCAACAGGATTAATTACACAGAATGAAGCAATTCAATTACAAAGTATCGCGCTCCGTCTGTTTGAAAGAGGAACTAAACTGGCTGCGGATCGTGGACTTATCCTCGTTGATACCAAATATGAATTTGGGCGATCAGTAAAGGGTGAAGTTATCTTAATAGATGAAATCCATACACCAGATTCTTCCCGCTATTTTGAAGCATCTGACTATGAGGAGCGTATGAAGCAGGGAATTCGCCCTCGGCAGTTATCCAAAGAATTTGTTAGGGAATGGCTAATTGCAGAAGGATTTCAAGGAAAAGAAGGGGAGAGTATTCCTGAAATGACTGAGAAGAAAGTGAAAGAGATACAAGAGCGCTATATTGAGTTGTACCAGAGGCTTACGGGGCGAGTTTTTGTCGAACCTGAAACGTCAACGTATGAAACTATGGAAGAAAAGGTCATAGCTGCTTTGAACCGTATGACAAACAATTCGTAATTCCTTTATTACCTTTGGCCAGTAGCATGAAAATTTTACTTGATAAGCACGAAAAATACACTTCTGTTCAGCTTCAGGAGGAAAAGTTAGACTCGTCACTTTCAGCAGAGTTCAAATCTGAGTTTGTGTTTCTAAATTCTGAAGGAGTACGCAATATCATTGTGGATATGGGGCAGATTGAGTATGTGGATAGTTCCGGATTAAGCGCATTACTGGTAGGTAACCGTTTGTGTAAGGCATCCGAAGGCTCATTTATTTTGGCGCGTCCAACAGCAAACGTGCGGAAACTGATTCAAATCTCTCAATTAGAAACGGTGCTTTCTATTGTTCCTTCTTTAGAAGAGGCAGTAGATTTGGTTTTTATTGAAGAGATTGAGCGCGAATTAGGTGAAGGCGACGAAGAATAAGAAATAATGAGTAGTGTCCTACCCTTTGAAGTGCACATTCTGGGCTCGGGCTCTGCTACTCCTGTACCTTGGAGAAATCCTTCAGGGCAATTATTAGTGTACAATCAACTCAGGATTCTTATCGATTGTGGAGAAGGTACCCAGATGCAATTGCTTCGTTTTGAGCTAAAGTTGGGGAAAATTGACCATGTGTGTATTTCTCACTTACATGGAGACCACTACTTTGGACTTCCTGGACTTCTCACTGCTTGGCATTTAACGGGGAGAATAAAACCGCTTCATATTTACGGACCACAAGGATTAGAAGAAATACTTAATCTTATTTTCAGTCATAGTGGTGGACCCTTGAATTATTCTTTGGTCTTTCATGTAACAAATCCGAATCGAACAATGGAGTGGGAAATTGAAGAGCAGCTAAAGCTGAAATCAATACCATTGAAGCATCGAGTATCTACGACAGGTTTTCTTATAGAGGAATTAGCAACACCGAATTCGGCAAGTTATGCGTATTTATCTGATACTTTGTATTACCCAGGATTAGCCCATGAGGTAGGTGAGGTGAACTTGTTATATCATGAAGCTACTTTCACAGAAGATTTGGCACAAAAAGCAGAAGCAACCGGGCATAGTACAGCGAGACAGGCAGCAATGATTGCACAATCCTGCAACGCTCAACAGTTGATAATCGGACATTTTTCTGCTAGATACATAGACACAGAAGGACATCTTGCAGAAGCACAAGAGGTTTTTGTGAATACTAAAATTGCAGAAGAAGGAAAGTGCTTCTCAATCAGGGGATAGCAATCGCCGATTGCGGATTTCTGTTTTTTGCTTTTGTATGTATAGATTCTAGTGCTTTATTAATAAATGCATCATCCCGAGTAAGGTTGTTATAATAGAATTCAGAACCGTATAGTAATCTTGCTATTTGTAGCTGAGTAATTTTTTTGAGCGACCGATACCATTTCATCTGAATCAATACTTGGCTTTTAATTCCCAACCAATTTGATAGTTTTTGAAGGAGTTGTTCTTTGCCGTAGAGTTGAAAAAAAGCGTTGCCTTGGTATCGGCTCAACCAAGCCTCCCGTGAATGATCGGTTAATCGAGAAAGGAAGTCGTTGAGGTCTAAATCCTGATTATCCAAATAACGGAACAGCCCATCGGCGGTAGTATCCATAGGCACAAAGACATCGGGATTAATGCCACCACCACCAAAAACTGTACGCCCCTGAGCGGTTTTAAACATTTGGCTGCTGTCAGGTTGGAAAGCAGAAGCGTCGAACAATTCACCGCTATTCCAGCGATTTTGCCAATCTTCTAAAAAATCAGCTTCTCCAAGGCTATAATCACGTTGAATACATCTACCACTTGGGGAGTAGTAGCGCGCAATGGTAAGGCGAACGGCACTTCCATCGCTTAAGTCGAATTGTTCCTGAACCAGTCCTTTGCCGTAGGAGCGTCTTCCGATGATCACCGCACGGTCATGATCCTGAAGTGCTCCAGCCACAACTTCAGAAGCAGAAGCTGTATTCTCATTAATCAAAATCACCATTCTGCCTTTTTCAAAACGCCCCATACCGGTAGCGTACATTTCACGCAATGGTGCATGCGCGCCCTGGGTGTAAGTAATGAGTAAGTCTTCCTCCAAAAATTCATCACTCAATCCGATGGCTGCATCAAGGTAACCACCGGGATTGTCTCTTAAATCGAGCACCAGATTCTCCATGCCTTTTGCTCTTAAGATGGTGAAGGCTTTTCTAAATTCTTCAAGCGTACTCGCGCTAAATTTATTGAGTTTGATAAAGCCGGTTTTATCCTCAATCATGAAGGCTGTTTCAATGCTATGTATGGGAATACGGCTTCGAGTGAGCTTTTTTGACATAAACATCCCCGATGATTTCTTCACCTTCAATTGAACTGTTGTGCCTTCGGAGCCACGGATAGCATTTTGTATAGTGTCGTTATTCAGCCATGAACCAGTAAAGTTCCTCTGGTTTACTTGCACTATGCGGTCACCGGGTTTTAATCCGGCCTTTTCTGCCGGACCACCGGGAACAACAGCACTTACTACTAACGAATCATCCAAAATCAGGTATTCAATTCCAATACCTTGAAAATTGCCTTCTAAAGGTTCATTAAAAGCCTGAAGTTCAGAAGACGGAATAAAGCTAGAAAATGGGTCTAACCTGGAGAGAAGTACTTCAATTCCCAGTTGGTTTAAACTGTCGTCGCTAAGTTCGTCAACATAATTATGGCGGATTAATCTGCTCACTTCCTTTAGGCGATTAGCGCTATCTGAGCCAGAAGAGCCATTAGGGTTGAACCTATGGCCGAGTAACATGCCAACCGCTAATGAAGCGGAAATCATCAACGGAAGAAAAACAGAGTAACGACCCTTTTCTACTTCTTGCAATGCCTTGAATTGAAGCGCAAATATATCATCTGAATACTGTTGTTTTGTGTTGTGAACGACAACAAGCTCACGGAAAAAGCGTCCAGGCATGATAATCTGGAGCAAATGAGTACTGAAGAGTTACTCCGTGGAATCAATCAGGAAGACAAATCCGTTCCAGGAGTAATAGAAATGGCTATACCGCAAATTGAAAAGTTGGTTGAAGCAATAGTTTCACGGCTTCAAGACAGCGGGCGGTTGTTTTATATCGGGGCTGGCACAAGTGGTCGATTAGGAATCGTAGATGCTTCTGAATGCCCACCTACTTATGGTGTGCCGCATGATTTGGTAAACGGAATCATTGCAGGCGGTGATGGCGCAATTAGAAGGGCTGTAGAGTTTGCCGAGGACGATACACACCAAGCTTGGTTAGATTTACTTGCAGCAGGAATTGAACAAGGTGATGTTGTAGTCGGGATTACGGCTTCAGGAACAACTCCTTATGTGTTAGGAGGAATAGAACAATGTAGAATTAACGGAGTTATCACCGGTGGAATTTCCTGCAATCCTCAGTCTTTGTTGTCCAACTTAGTAGATTTTCCAATTGAAGTTGTAACTGGTCCTGAGTTCGTTACGGGTTCTACCAGAATGAAAGCGGGGACAGCTCAAAAATTGGTGCTGAATATGATTTCTACGGCAACGATGATACGTTTGGGTAGAGTGAAAGGCAATAGGATGATAGACATGCAACTCAGTAATCATAAACTGATTGATCGAGGAGTGAATATGCTGGTCATCAGTTTAGGTATTTCGGACGAAAAAGCAAGAACACTGCTGAATCAATACGGTTCTGTAAGAAAGGTTCAGGAAATGTGGACAGGGGATTTCTTATGAAAGGGATTGAGAATCTGAAAATCGCCCTTGAAGCGATAAAGGGCAACAAATTGAGGTCTATCCTCACGGCATTAATCATTTCCATTGGCATCATGGCTTTAGTTGGCATCCTTACTTCTATTGATGCACTTGAAAAGTCGATGACAGCAACCTTCTCTAGTGTAGGCTCCAACACGTTTAATATTAGAAATCGGGGGCTAAACATCAATTTCGGAGGGCCAAGAAGGCGAATGGCGGCTGCTAGGCCCATCAGCTATGAAGATGCGCAGAACTTTAAGAAGCGGTATCGCTACCCTGCAACGGTTTCTGTAAGTTGTATAGTTTCAAGAGTTGGTGTATTGAAGTATGAAAGGAAGAAGTCGAATCCTAATGTTATCGTATTTGGTTCCGACGACAACTATTTATCAGCCGGAGGCTATACCCTTTCTGAAGGAAGAAATTTTACCCCGAACGACTTGCGCTATGCAACTCAGTTGGTATTGATTGGGAGTGAAATCAAAAAGCTGCTGTTTAAAAGCGTTGATCCGATTGGAAAAATGCTCACCGTAGGTTCTTCTAAATACAGGGTTGTAGGCGTTATTGCTTCAAAGGGTTCCTCTTTTGGGATGAATGCAGACCGCTCCGTAGTGATTCCAATATCTAATGCACGAACGTTTTTCGCTGACAGTAAACGCAATCATGCCATCGCAGTCACCGTCAATCACCCGTCGGAAATTGATTTAGCTGTAAATGAAGCGACCGGGCTTTTTCGGATTGTGCGTAGGTTAAGATTGGATCAAGAAGAAAATTTTGCTGTAATCAAGAGCGATAGTTTTGCTCAAAAACTGATTGAAAACTTGAGTTTCATTTCTTATGCAGCTACCGGAATCGGCTTTATTACTTTGCTGGGTGCTGCCATTGGGCTCATGAATATCATGTTGGTTTCTGTAACAGAGCGCACCAAGGAAATAGGCATACGAAAGGCCCTTGGTGCTACACAAAAAACGATACGACAACAGTTTCTTATGGAGGCGATTGCAATCGGACAAATGGGGGGGATTTTGGGAGTTATCCTTGGAATTTTCATTGGAAACATGGTATCTTTTTTTGTGGGCATTGGATTTATTATACCATGGGGATGGATTTTGGGTGGAGTAGTGATTTGTTTTCTGGTTGGGTTGGTTTCGGGGTATTATCCGGCAGCCAAAGCGGCTCGCTTAGACCCAATTGAAGCATTGCGTTACGAATAGGGCAAGCAAAAAGGATAATTAATAGAATCCGTATCAAATGGTTACGTAACTTTCTTATATATCAACCTCGTTGCTTAGCTTTGCTATCAAGCGTTTGCGAGTAATTGTTTAAACAATAACGTGACAATGTCACAGATTAGGATGATAAATATACTGTTAGTTGAGGATGATGAAGTTGACGTAATGAACGTTAAAAGAGCATTTAAGAAAAATAATGTTCTCAACCCTCTGTATGTCGCCAACAACGGACTCGAAGCCCTTGAAATGTTGAGAGGGAAGAGTTTCGACAATGTTGTCATGCCGATACCGAGAATCATCCTATTGGATCTTAATATGCCCAAAATGGGTGGAATTGAGTTTCTCAGAGAGCTAAGAAAAGACGATAAGCTGAAGAATATTTCAGTTTTTGTGATGACCACCTCCAACGAAGACAGCGATAAGATTAACGCTTACAACCTGAATGTAGCGGGCTATATATTGAAGCCGCTTTCCATGGAAAGTTTCATACACGCTGTATCCACCCTAAACAACTACTGGCAGCTTTGCGAGTATCCTGACTAAGCCGAAAAGATGGCCCCCCTTAAGATTTTTTTAGTCGAGGATGATGAAATAGACATCATGGCATTCGAACGTGCGCTCCGTAAAACTGGGTTAGACACCGAAATAGAACTGGCCAGAGACGCACGTGAAGCTCTTATAAAAATTGCAGAAAAACGTTTCGATTGTATTTTCCTCGATTACCAATTGCCTGGCACTGATGGCTTGAAGTTGTTAAAAGAGCTTAGAGAAAAAGGAGTTTCTTCTCCTATTGCCGTTCTTACTTCTCAAGGTGATGAAAAGGTTGCTGTTGAGATGATGAAATCCGGCGCCTTTGATTATTTTCCCAAAACTGAAGTAACTCCCGAGCAACTTATAAAAGTTGTTCGTTCTGCTCAAAGGCTGATTCAATCTGAAAATGATCGAATTGCAGCCGAGTTTGCTCTTCAGGAAAATGAACGCCTTTTAGACCTGATTTACAACTCAACCAGCGTAGCAATGTGCCTCATTAATAAGGATGGTACTATTGCGCGAGTAAACAGAGCGTTTACCTCGATTTTTGGATTTTCCAAAGAAGAGTCGATTCAACAGCCTGTTTCCATGCTACTTCCTCCTTCCTCAAGGGAAGTATATTTTCAGTGGTTTGTTAATGAGTTCGAGCAAAACAACGAAGTAGCAACTGAATGGCAATTTATTCACCGATCCGGTCAATTAGTTGACGTACTTCAAACTGATTCTGCTTTTATCGATCAATTAGGTAATCGCTACAAAATTCTTACACTCAACGATAACACGGAGCGTAAGCGTTTTGAGTTTGAATTGATTGAAGCAAAGCGCCAAGCTGAGCTGGCCGCAACTGCTAAGGCGGATTTTCTTTCCAATATGAGCCATGAAATCCGCACTCCTATGAATGCGGTTATTGGGTTGACAAGCCTATTGCTGGAAGAAGGATTTGAGGGGAAGAATCTAGAAAACTTAAAGTCGATAAAGTATTCTGCCGACAACCTGATGGTTATCATAAACGACATTCTGGACTTTTCTAAAATTGAAGCTGGAAAGATTGTCTTTGAGTCCATCGATTTTGAACTTGATTCTCGCATCAGTGAAATTGTAAAGTTGCTAAAGCATAAGGCAGACGAAAAGTCCATTGAACTGAATTGCATCCTTGATCCTAAGCTTCCTAAAGTGCTCAAAGGCGATCCTTATCGCCTGAATCAAATTATTCTGAACCTAGCAGGCAATGCAATAAAATTCACTTCAGTTGGATCTGTTACGTTAAAAATTGAGCAAGCCAGTATTAATGATTCAAGTGCAGTTCAGTTTGACATCATTGATACCGGAATAGGAATCCCTCGAGAAAAATTTGATACCATTTTCGAGAGCTTCTCTCAGGCTTACACTGATACCACCCGAAAGTTTGGTGGTACAGGACTGGGCCTAGCCATTACCAAGCGGTTGGTAGAAATGCAGGGAGGAGAAATAAGCATCCAAAGCGAAATTGGAAAAGGTTCGACTTTTACAGCAATTATTCCCTTTGGAGTTGGCTCAATGAATAGTTTGAAGGAAGTTGCTTTAAACAATAGGCCCAAAGATTTGCAAGAAGCGCATGTGCTTTTAGCTGAAGACAACCAAATCAATCAGATTGTTGCCACTCAAATTCTTAAAAAGTGGAATGCTAAGGTTACCGTTGCGAACAACGGAAGAGAAGCGCTTAATTACCTGATGAACGAAAAATTTGATGTTGTGTTGATGGATCTTCAAATGCCTGAAATGAGTGGATTTGAAGTAACAGAGAAAGTCCGAAAATTCGATCCTCTGGCCATGAATCGCAACATTCCAATTATCGCTCTTTCAGCAGACGCCTTCCAGGAAACCAGGCGCAAAGTGCTCATGATGGGAATGACGGACTTCGTAACCAAACCCTTCAATCAAGACGAACTTTATTCTAAAATTGCTGAATACACCCGTCGATAAACAGTGATTCTCTTTCCTATCGGAAAAATAAACTTCGGACTGGCAATTCACTCCCGCCGTCCTGATGGGTATCATATCATAGAAAGTGTATTCTATCCCCTTCCACTTTTTGATGTATTAGAAATCACCCCAATTGAGGAGGAAGGTTTTGGTTTTGAACAAACCGGGATAAAAATAGAGGGTTTGGCCTCCGACAACCTCGTGGTGCGAGCTGCTATGGCGTTTGAGGAAGCAACTGGAAAAAGCGGCGCATTACTTCATTTGCACAAGGCTCTCCCTAGTGGAGCTGGTTTGGGTGGAGGTTCTTCAGATGCTGCATTTACACTCTCCGGACTAAATGCATGTTTCGGAAATCCCTTGTCGCTTCCTCAACTTAACGATTTAGCTGCCTCTTTAGGCTCAGATTGTCCTTTTTTTTTACTGAATCAGGCAGCTTACCTGAAAGGTACAGGGCCTGAAATAGTGCCAATATCCTTTAGTCTTAAAGGGTGGTATGTAGTCGTAGTTCACCCTGGATTTGGCGTTTCAACTCAGGAGGCTTATTCGAATTGCAAACCTCGAGTGCCTGATTACGATTTGCAGTCAGTTGTGCTTCAAGGTCCTGATTTCTGGAAGGAAAACTTACTGAATGACTTCGAACAAACGGTGTTTCCACTTTATCCAATCTTAGGAGAACTGAAATCCAGGCTTTATGAAGCTGGGGCAGTTTATGCTTCAATGTCGGGCAGCGGTTCTGCAATGTTTGGTGTGTTCAGCTCGATGCCAGAAAAGGTTTCAAATCGATTTCCAGGCATGTATTGCAAGGTCGCTCAATTTCAATAGGTATGAGAAAACTGAAAACCTTTATCTCTATGAGTTTAGATGGATATCTCGCCGGACCAAACGACGATTTGTCTTTTTTAGAAAAGTTGCCGGATACCGGTGAAGATTATGGCTATCATGAATTTATCGCCGATGTTGATACAGTCATGATGGGTCGAAAGACTTATGCAAAGCTTGAAAGCATGGGTGTAACTGTACCTCATCTAGGATGTGTGCATTATGTGTTTACACGAAACGAAAAGAATCGCTCCGTTTTGCCGGATGTAAGGTTTACAACCGAAGACCCTGTAGAATGGGTAAAAATTGCCAAAGAGCAAGTAGGTAAATCTATTTATTGCGATGGCGGTGCATCCCTTTTACTTCCGCTTTGGGAAGCCAATTTAGTTGACGAATGGACTATATCGGTGATTCCGGTGATACTTGGGAAAGGGACCAGATTGTTTGAAAGTGCTTCACCGTTGTTTTCGCCGTTGTGGATAAAGCCCCAATCAGTACACTTGTTTGAGAGCGGGTTGATTCAGATGAAGTACGTACGGTGAACATTTGAATAGAGACCAAATGAAAAAAGCGTGAAAGAATCACGCTTTTTTCATTTAGAAAAACCGAGTTAACTACTTAATCAGGCTTAATCCTTCTAAAGCACTTTTGTCTGAAGGTTGAATTAAGAGTGCGCGGTTAAACAATGCTTTAGCTTCAGTATTCAAACCAAGGCGCAACTTGGCCCATGCCAGCATGTGTACCGAATCGTAGTCGAAAGGATATAGGTTGGCGAGTTTTTCGAAGTAACGTGAAGCCTTAGCGTAATCCTTGCGGGTGTATTGTATATAACCGGATCGGTAAAGTGCCGTCGAATTCTGCGCATCTACACCAAGGATTTCATCATACGTTTTAAGTACTTCATCCCAGGCATTTAATGCGGCTAAGGGCTGAACAAGTCCAAGACGCCCTTCAATAGAAGAATTTTTGATTTTAACAGCCTTACGATAGCAGGCCGCCGACTCGCCGTATTGCTTTAGCAAATAGTTGAGCCATCCTAATCGCAAATTGACCTCATAGCCTTCGTCCTTTAAAGCTGTAAGACTTTCAATTGCTTTTCCAAAAAGTCCGGCAGCTTCAAGTTCATACGATTTTTGGAATGCTGACCTAGTCTGTTGGTCAGTGGATTGAGCAGACAAGCGAAGGAAAGCCAACGAAGCCACTACAAGGAGAAAAAGTGTTTTTTTCATTAGAAGAAAAATTTAAGTCCGGTTACAAACGAGTGAATGTTATAATTGAAGGTTGTCAGGGTTTCAGTAGCTCCAATTCGGTAAGATATTCTGGTCGATTCCAGCTCGGTATAGCCATATCGGAGGCTTAACTCCCCCCAACTCCCGATTCTTCGAATTAGATTGGCGGTAAGCCGTAGCCTAGTTTTGTCGGGAAGATTCCAAACTATAGCACCTGAGTTTGACACAGCTCCAGTTAGGTTTCCATAGAAAAACTGAGATTCAAGCCAAGTGCCGCGAAACAACCGGATTCCTGCCTGAATGCTGGCAATGGTTGTAGTAAAGTCGGTGTTCCATCCGGGCATGATATAGGAATTTCCATTTCCAAAAGGATTCCAAAGCAGCTCCGTGTTGAACAAAGGCGCATTAGTTCCGTAAAAAGACCTTAATCCACCCGTTGCCATCCATTTGAAATTGCCTAATCTCCATTGAAATCCGGCCAATAGAACCTGGTCCACAAACCCTTCACGCTTAGAGTTGAAGTCATATTTAATTCTGTAACTCGGAAGTGTATCGAGGGGCTGAAACTGAAAGGCTTCATCACGAATCATTAGATTCTGGAAGTTGGCCTGAACATCCAGTAACTGATACTGAAGTTGGAGGAAAAAGCCATCTGTTAAACGGTGGCTTAGTTGAATCAATCCCTGGTACTGCTTTACTTGCAATTGTTGGATGTTGGTCAAAGTGTCTAGGGAATAATTTCTGATATAGCCCAGCGAAGGGCTAAAAGTTGAATCCTTTAAAACGAATTCAATGCCCAACATAAGGCTGGAGCGATAGACCGCGAGGTGGCTGAAGCCCATATTGATGATTGTTCGCTTGCTAAGCGGTACTTGTCCGCTGATGTTCCAACCATTTATCTCTCTTTGCCAGGCGGTGGTGGCAGCTCCGGCACTATCGGTGAGTAAGGAGGAGCCGTAATTAGGTTTCGATCCAGTTGCCAATACTCCTTCAACCGAAATACTTCTAATCCCGTTGTCTTTTAGAGGTCGTTGAGCACGCCAAAAATGCGCTTCTTGTTGTTCGCCTGCATCGCGAAGCGAAAAGTAAAGTCCCGATTTAGCCAGGCTATCGTCTTGGTTTAGTTTTAATGCGTTGCGGTATTGAGTAGCTGCTTCGAGCGGTTTGTTAAGGCAGTACAAAGACCAGCCGTAAATTTTGAAGAACTCAGGAGTGGAAAGCCCAAGCTTTTTAGCCATCGGGGCAGAGTCCAAAACTTGATGATGAAGGTCTAAGGCAGATGCTTTCAGCAAGTATTCTTCCAACCTGCTTATTCTACCACTTTCTTGGGCTTTGAGTAGGTTACAACTCAATCCCAGTGAAACGATAAGCAGAATGATTTTTTGTTTTGACATAGCTGGATTTCTTCAATTCTTTTTTGCCTTATGTTGATTTGGGAAGTGAGGCGATAGAGGGGATTCCCAAATGCATCAAGGCGTGCTTCTGAAGCCAATTGTGCCGACCCATTGTTCAGCCCATGGTCTGTGGACAAACTTTTAGCTGAGTAAGGACTTTTAAGAAAAAGGTAAAACGGGGAAACAAAATCTTGAAGGAAAAGAAAGATTCCCGGCTTAAACGTGTTTAAAGCAAACGTATCTTCTGAAACTAAGGCTTTATCCTGCGTTAAGAGGATTCGGTTAACGCTCAGGAAAAACCAGAACAAGCCACTGGATTTATCGCCTTCAAATCGAGTACATTGAAAAAACTGACCATCATTCTGAATGCTTAAGTCGGCACCGGTTGTGTTACACCGTATATGCAAAATGTTCCAAGCATCAGTGAATACATCCCAAATGCTTTCTTCTGATTGGCCATCTTTTTCGAGCTTGGTCTTCACCTTTTGACCGGGCCAAAAGTTAAAGGCTTGTTGAAGGGTCTCCGACTTTTCCGGGTTGGAAACTATAGTGCCCTCATCCGGAATGCTGTATTCTTTCAACTTTCTTCCTTTATGGTCTCGGCTAACGAAAGCAGAGAACGGATAGGGGAAAGAGTAGCTTCCAATATGTGGAAGTCCCTGAATCTGATAGTGCAAGTGAGGTTCAGGCGATCGTCCACTGTTGCCTACTGTTGCAAGAAAATCGCCTTTGCGGACAAATTGTCCCAGGTAAACTTTTATACTGTCTTTTTTTAGGTGTGATAACTTGGAATATACGCCTTCGGCATGACGGATAACTAAGGTGTTACCCCAATTTTCGTCCCGATTGATTTGGCCGGGAGGATTGTCTTCTACCACTTGAACTACCGTTTCAACCCAACCATCAGCAGGGGAAAGAACCGGTTTATTGAAGCAATAGTAATCTTCTAATTTAGAACCAACGCCCTGATATGCCCTCATTTCAGCATCCAGGTTAATAAAATCTAACGCATATTGAAACTGTTCTAAGTGAGTGATTCCCCCGTTGTATCCTTGCGAAATCATCCATTCTCCGGAAACCGGAAGCTGCAACTTTAATGGATACTGCCTGCCAAAGCGCTCTGCCTTGCTTACAGATAAATACAAGTTGCCTTCGGGAATACCGGTTTGCTCGATGACTTGTTGAAGAAACTTGAATTTTACTCTTTGCTGAATAATTAGTAGTATTCCAATAACTACCATAGAAAAGGACAGCGAATAAACAGGAAGCTGATAAGGCTGCATTAACCCTGACAACCCATGGTGCAGCAACACAAGGAGCGGGATGCATGCCAATGTAAGTAAGAAGGAACGCCAAGAGGGTAGCAGAAAATATCCGCCAACTGCTATCGCGGTTAAAATAAAGTTGAAGCCGGAATAATGATAGGTAAGGTCTGTTTCATTAAATCCGCCAATCCGATAGAATGCAAATGCAGCTAAAAAGCCCAATAAGCTCAATGAAAATGCAATTCTGGAGTAACTTAGAATTCCTATGGCCATCAGAAGTCCAGTCCAAAGGCTTTTTTGAAAGAATAATCCGCTAAGCGACTTTAAGTAAATCTTCCACCAAGGTTCAGGCAAGCGGATGTCTTCTTGGACAATGTTTTCAAGCCCAAAGGCGCCTGCCATAAAGATATTATGGTCGCTAAGACTTAATGAACCTACTTGCCGAGCAAATAAAAAGAATACCCAAGCACTTAAGATAAATGGTATGCTGAGAAATGGTAACTGATACTTGGCTAACCATTGCCTGAACGACATGGTAATGGCCAAGTTAAGAAAAGCTGCAGGAACAAGCATGAGCAATAGAAACAAGTCGAAGCGGTAAACATCGCCGAGAGCAAGGCCAAAGAGTACAGCGTTAAAGCCTATAGTTCCGGAGGTCCATAGGGGTTCATCCAACTCAAAAAGGCGGTTACCCAACCAGGTGAGAGAAAGCAACACTAAACCACAAGTTCCGGCACCTGGCTCTATAAACGTTGCTAAGAAAAGGAGTATCCCAAAACCGACCTGATTAGAAAAAAAGATTATTGAATAGCTTCTGAACAGGCCGGACAAGCCCGGGCCGAGTTTGTCGGCCCAGGTTTTTGCATTTCCGGCCATAATCAAAGTTCGTGCTTTTCTAAATATTCAGGCATCAACTCCATGACTTCAAGGTCTTCGAGAATCTCGGCCCTTCGGATTAAGTGGACTTTATCGTTCATGTCCACCATTACCACATTCGGACGCATGGAAATGAACTGCATCCATTGGGTCATGTTGTAAGCGCCCACCTTGTGGACTACCACATTGTCGCCACGTTGCAGGAGTGGTAAACTTACGCTCTCACGAACAACATCAATGTTCATGCACAGCGGACCATAAACTACCATTTCTTCGGTATGATGGCTGAATTCCTGAGCTGGCGAGATTTTATGGTCATACCAAAACGAGGTAAACAAGAGGTTTACACCAAAATCCATAATCGTTGCCCTCCGTCCATCGCTCAGGCGTTTGGTAGCGAGTACTGTTCCGAGAAGATAGCCTGCATCGTCCACCATTGCACGGCCAGTTTCCAGCATCAGTAAGGGCAATTCATCTTGTCGGAAGCCATAATTGAGAATGGTGGTGGTGATGGCTTCAGCAAACTCGTCGATAGAAGGTACTGTATCTGCTCCCGGAAGGAAAGAACCCTTCAACGTGTTGGTGCTTGGGAAGCCACCTCCGAGATCGAGGTATTGGATATTCTGCCCAAATTTCAGTTTGAAGTGATAAGCCAAATCACACAACTTGGCCGCTGCAACCGCATAAGCTGAAGTGCTGAGCATGAATGTTCCGATATGGCTATGCAATCCTACTAACTCCAGCTTATCGGTACTCATGATTTTGTTGATGGCATTCCATGCCTGGCCGCTTTCGTAATTGAAACCGAATCGATCCCACATCGGATAAATACCGGTATCCATATTAACACGAATGGCTACACGAGGCTTTCGCTCTAATTTTTCACAGATTTCAATGAGAAAATACAGCTCGTCAAAATGGTCGATGTGGAGGAGCGAATCGTTTTCAATAGCGAGACGGATATCTTCTTCACGCTTATCGGGGCCGTTGAAGATAATCTTATTGCCGGGGACTCCATTGTTCAGGGCTTTGTTGTACTCAAAACCAGAAACCACCTCAGCCCATGAACCTTCCTGGTGGAAGACATTGCAGACTGCGCTTATGTAGTTGGTTTTGTAGCTCCACGCAAACTGAACTTTTGGATAGCGGGTTTTGAAGGCACGTAATGCATTCTGATAATTCTTGCGAATTTGGCGTTCAGACATCACAAACACGGGAGAACCGTAGTCTGCAAGAATTTGCTTAACGGGAGCACCGTCAATGTGGGTTACTGGGTTGTACTCGGTTTTCAAACCGAATTTATTCATGAGGCCGGCGTTGAGCTGTTTGATGGAAGGGCGCTCATACTTCATCTTTTCCATGGGAATTGTTTTTTATCAGATTTTACCAAAAGCTGAGACCTGCTGAAATTTTTCGACATCCACTATGAGGTCCCAAGAATAGCGGATAAACATTTTACCTACTTGATAGTCGGTGAAGGGAGTGGCAGTT
>CALSBM010000074.1:0-15995 GCA_943373175.1 Chitinophaga pinensis
CCGCTTTTGTTAGGCTTCTTCCTGACAAACATGCCCGAAAATAGTGTAAAATCAGCCCCGAGACACCCAAAAACAATAATTAGAAAGGCGTAACTAATTGATATTAAGTCGCATGCAATTTATTAACTTTTTTTATGCGGAAGTCAGGAAGATAGTTTTTCACAAACAACAAGAGCTGCCTTTTTGGGGCAGCTCTTGTTGTTTATTGTGGAAAGCAATCAATGTTCGTCTTGCACCCGGAAACAAAGGATGGCGGCGAGTGCCATGGAAAGGCCGCCGATTAAGAGAGCAGAGGTGGAAGCACCGCCACCAATCTGGCGAACCATGTATCCCAGAACTGCTGAGGCTACCACCTGTGGCAGAACGATAAAGAAGTTGAAAACGCCCATATAGTAGCCCATTTTGTCGGCAGGAAGAGCACCGGCTAAAATTGCATAAGGCATCGTAAGGATTGAAGACCAAGCGATACCGATGCCAATCATCGGGAGAATGAAGCTCTCTTTATCGTGAAGGAAGAAAATTGAAGCGAGGCTAATTCCGCCGATAAACAAGCATATACTATGTACTAATCTACGATTGAGGCGTGCGGCAAACCAAGGTAAGGCGAAAGCTGCCAAGGCGGAAACGCCGTTATACACGGCAAACATGACTCCTACCCAATTTCCTGCATCCTGAAACTCCATCGATTTGGGGTCGGTGGTGCCAAAGGCGTTCTCCGCTACGGCAGGGGTAGTGTATATCCACATGGCGAAGAGTGCCAACCAACTGAAAAACTGTACCATTGCCAGTTGCACCATCGTTTTAGGCATGTTGAAAATGCCGGTGAAGATTTCCTTCAGGCCTTCGTCGGATTTATTTCCACCAAGTTTTTCTCGTTCGAAAGTCTGAATATCGTCTGGTGGAAATTCTTTGGTGGTGAAAACCGTCCACATTACCGCAGTTAAAAACACTAATGCACCAATGTAAAAGGAGTATTTAACGGAGTCGGGAATTTGATTAGCCGGGGCTTCGTTGGAGATGTCGAAGTAATTGGTAAACAGGTAAGGCAGCAGGGAAGCAATTACGGCACCGAGTCCAATGAAGAACGTCTGCATTGCAAAACCGGCGGTACGCTGTTCGGCAGGGAGCTTGTCGCCAACAAACGCTCTAAAGGGCTCCATAGAAACGTTGATTGAGGCATCCATAAGCCAAAGTAACCCGATGGCCATCCACAAAACAGAGGAGTTGGGCATCATGAACAAGGCAATGGATGAGAGGATTGCGCCTACAAAAAAGAATGGCCTCCTTCGACCCCAGAATGGATGCCAGGTTCGGTCACTGAGATAACCGATTACGGGCTGCACCAACAGTCCGGTTAGCGGTGCTGCTATCCAGAATAGCGGAAGATCCTCGGGGTTAGCCCCAAGAGTCTGGAAGATGCGGCTTACGTTGGCGTTTTGAAGGGCAAAGCCAAACTGAATGCCGAGAAAGCCAAAGCTCATGTTCCAGATTTCCCAGAACGTGAGACGCGGTTTTTGGGTCATGAATGTGAAATCTTAATAAAATTCTCAGTGATGACCCAATTTTATACCTAAAATTCGGATTTCAAAACTTTTGCGAATACTTCGTGTATTCTTCCGAAACCATTTTGTTCTACTCGGGTGCGAATTGCTGTTAAAAAATCGGATTTAGGGGCAATATCGAAATAGTGTAAAATCGCCGCTGCGATGTCTTCACTTCTGGAGGAACGGGCAATCAGACCCGTTTCGCCTGGACTTACAAACTCGCCTAATCCCCCCACAGGGGTCACCACTACGGGTTTTCCAAATCCATACGCAATATTTAAGATGCCGCTTTGAGTAGCAGAGCGATAAGGCAACACGACTAATTGCGCACCCCTGAAATATCGACCTACTTCTTCGTTAGCTACAAAGCGATGAATTATCACCACTTTTTCTTTTAATCCCAGGGTCGCAACCTGATTTTCGTATTGTTTGATGTCTTCATAACTCTCGCCAACAACCAACAATCTAGCTTTAGGACGTTGTTCAAGGATTGCCGGCATAGCGTTAATCAGAAGATCGAGGCCTTTGTATGCCCGGATATAACCAAAGAACAGCAGTATCTCGTCTTGTTCAGGATTAAGGCCGGTTTCTCGGATCAACTCCTGGTGGTCTGCAGTGTTGGCCATGTTGTAGCAATCGTAAACCGGCAGTTCAGAGCGATAAACAGGCTTTTGCCCAAGCCAAGGCTTCAATTGCTCCACTACTTTATCAGAAAGAGCCAGAAAGCTATCGGCTTGACTGAGCGCATAGGAAGTGAGCATACGGTCTGGGAGGCGTGCTTCGTGCGAGATGACATTCTCAGTGATAAAGAGCTTCTTGCCCTTGTAATGATGGCTTAAAAGCCGAGCAATGGTGCCGAGTGTAGGGCCGAAAAAAGGGTTGTACCAGTCGAATGCGACAAGGTCAAATTTTTCCCGGTTGAGATAAGCGGCAGTTTGAAACCACGAAAGCGGGTTAATAGAACTCATCAATCGTAATGAAGGCACTGATGTGATGACTTCCTTGCTTTTGTCGAACTGGGAAGTGCCCGGAAACAACAATCCAGGATACAAAAGTTTGTAATTAATGAGTTGAGTTTGAAAATGGGGCGATAGTTTTTCAAACAGATGCCCCATAAAGAGGGCGTTGCCGCCCCGATAAGGATAACAGGGGCCAAGAAGAGCAATTTTTGGCTTATTGGCCATGCTTTTCACTATTTCCAGCTAGAATTTGATGGCCCATTTTATCGCGTTTGGCTTCGAGATACGCTTTGTTATGGGGATTCGACTGAATTTCGATGGGAACACGTTCTACTATTTCGAGCCCATAGCCAATGAGGCCGGCACGTTTGGTAGGATTATTACTCATAAGCCGCATTTTGCGAATGCCGAGGTCGCGGATTATCTGTGCGCCGATGCCGTAGTCGCGTTCGTCCATTTTAAAGCCCAGGGCAAGGTTAGCTTGAACGGTGTCCATGCCTTCTTCCTGTAGTTTATATGCTTTGAGTTTATTCATAAGCCCAATGCCTCTTCCTTCTTGGTTCATATAAACGATTACACCTTGTCCGGCATTTTCGATGGTTTCCATAGCGCGATGCAATTGTTCGCCACAATCGCAGCGGCAGGAGCCGAAGATGTCGCCGGTAATGCAGGAAGAATGAACCCGCACCAATACCGGCTCGTTTTCCTGCCATTCGCCTTTTATTATGGCGAGGTGTTCTTGGTCGGTGAGAATCTGGCGGTAAGCAACAAGTTTGAAATGCCCCCATTGGGTAGGCATGTCCACCGATATTTCTCTTTTGATGAGGCTTTCCTGGCTGATTCGGTAAGCGATGAGGTCTTTGATGGAAACAAGCTTCAACCCGAATTCTTCGGCCATAACACGGAGCCGAGGTAAACGAGCCATCGTTCCGTCTTCATCGAGGATTTCGCAAATCACCCCTGCGCCTTCAAAACCGGCAAGTCGGGCGAAGTCGATAGCGGCTTCGGTATGTCCTGCTCTGCGTAAAACACCGCCACGGCGAGCGCGTAATGGGAATATATGGCCCGGACGACCAAAATCTTCAGGTTTGGTTGCAGGATTTATAATTGCGAGAATTGTTTTCGCCCGGTCTTCGGCTGAAATTCCGGTAGTTACGCCATGACCTTTGAGGTCAATAGGAATTGTAAAGGGAGTTTCATGCAAAGTGGTGTTTTCGGACACCATCAGGTCGAGCTTTAGTTCTTCACAACGGTCTTCAACAACAGGAGCACAGATTAAACCGCGGCCATACTTCGACATGAAATTAATCGTTTCCGGAGTTACTGTACGGGCAGCACAGAGCAGGTCTCCTTCGTTCTCACGGTCTTCATCGTCCACTACGATGATCATTTTACCCAGACGGATGTCATCAATTGCATCTTCGATGCGATCAAGAAGAATGGAATCGGAAGCAGTCATTTTCGCTGGCAAAGATAGGAAAGCCGTTGAGCCTTTTATTTTTGGGGTGCATGAATCGAACTAATGCTCTTGAGCCATCCCGGCTTCCTTCTTGGATACCTCGCACTTCGGATGAGTGGGCTTTAGTATTTTTTCTGCTTTTTCTCTCCACCATCCCGCTTTCTAAAGCAATTTCAAGTCTATCGGAAGGAGCTGCATACACAGCTTGGTTTTTAGGGCAATTCAATCCCATCACTCGGCATGAGCGCTGGCGGCGGCTTAAACAGCGTCGCTGGTTATTGGTTTGGGGAGTTTTTTTTCTTTGGACGTTAGTATCGTTTTTCTGGACAACTCATCCGGGCGAAATGTTGCCCGAGATTAACCGCCAACATTCCTTACTTACCTTACCGTTGTTAGCTGTGCAACTGCCCTTTACGAAAAGGCATTTCCGGTTAGCACTCGGTGGATTTGTTCTTGGCAACCTAATCGTACTTGGTGTGTCAGCACTTCTAGCTTTTGATGGCGTTGTTGACGACCAAATGAAGCGATCTCCGAGTCCGGATGGAAAGCCAGTAGTGCTCATTAACGGGAGTGCGCCTTTCGGACCAACTCTTCAACTTGTTCCAAAAACTACAGAGATACAAGTTTCAGCATTGGTTATGGGTGGTGGCGATACACTGAGTATTAGTGCCATGCACGAAGCGCCGCACATTCATTTGACCTCTCATGCGATGGTTAGTTCGCAACAGTGGCAACCTCTTCAGGGCGTTTTTCATATTCCTAAGGGAATGGAATCCGGCACTTGGGTGATTTATGTTACCGGTAAAAACTTCAAATCGAATAACTATTCGGGAAAGTTGACAATTACGGCTAAGGGAGAAACGCTAAAGGAAGGATATGGATTCGATGCTTTCAGGCTTACATCGCCCTTCGAACAACGACCACGTGCCAGTTTGTTTTTTGCTTTCAGCTTTTTGGCAGCACTGATGTTGGCATTTAATCCAGGAATAAAATTGCCTAATACGTTAAGGAATCTAATGGCAGTGGTAGGCTTTTTTATGATGTTGGGTTTGGTGCTTATGGGGGGAAGAATTGGCCAGGTTGGAGCATTGTTTGGTGGCGGAATTTGGGCGATTTTAACTTGGAAGCATTTGGCTGCAAGCCGATGGCGCAAGTGGATTCTGCCTAGCTTTATAGGCTTATCGTTGATGATGATTTTTCATCCAGCGGTGCAGAATCGGTATTTAGAAGCTTGGAAAGAGTTGCGTCAAGGGCATGGAAAAAAGATTCAGCCTAATGATTTAAAGCATAGTTCCATCGGGTTAAGAATGGCGTATTACCGGGCATTTGGACAAGTGTCCTCAGAGCATCCCATATTCGGTATTGGTATGGGTGATTTGAAACCGGAAACCCTAAAGGCTTATGAAGCTGAATTGCCAGGGTTAGAGTTTCAGCGTCCTCACAATCAGTTTCTGGAAGTGCAACTGCTATATGGAATTCCCGGAAGTATGCTGTTTATACTTTGCCTGGCGGTAATGGTTCTTAAGTGTTCACCAGCGCTGCGTTTACCCATGGTTTTGCACAGTTTGCTCGTTGTTTTCTCTATGTTAACAGATTCAACACTTGCCACACAGGCCGGTGTTAGTTATGTAATGGGATTCTACTGCCTGATTTTCTGTACTACCTTCAATAAATCCGAAGAAAAGGCCGTTACTTCGGACTTCAGCCCCGCATGATTAAGCTAATTAACCGCATTCTTTCCTATTCGTTGCTCTGCATCTTTTTCGTTACTCCTTCAGCAAAGGCACAACAAGCAGCAGGAGGAAAAGCGGTTTTTAACTTTCTGAATTTACAGCCTTCAGCCCGGGCTGCCGCTTTAGGTGGTTGGGCTACCGGTCACCGCGATGTCGATTTATCCCTTGCTTGGCAAAATCCGGCGCTGTTAGACAGTTTGTTCAATAATCAGCTTTCCCTTAGTTTTTCCAATCATTTTGCCGACATTAAGCATGGATTGGTTCAGTACTCTAAATACATCAACCCAAAACTTGGGACGTTCAGTGCAGGACTTCAGTTTGTTCAGTACGGCACTTTCACTCAGACGAGCGAGCAAAATGAGGTATTAGGGACGTTTTCCGCCAATGAACTTAATTTTCAAATTGGTTGGGGGAAAAAACTCGATACCCATTGGACAATCGGTTCTAATTTAAAGCTGATATACTCCGGATTTCAGGCATTCAGTTCTACAGGTTTAGCAGTTGATTTAGCGATTACTTGGAGAGATTCCGCGCAACAAATCAACGTTACCGGACTTGTTCGAAATGCCGGACGACAACTTAGTGCGTATCAGAACGAACTAGAACCACTTCCGTTGGATATACAGATTGCAGTGAGTAAAAAGCTGAAGCATCTGCCATTTCGATATGGATTGGTATTTCACAGCTTGAATCGATGGAATACGGCGTACTATGACCCCACAGATCGCGTTTTTCGTGAGCAAGTACAATTGCTGGGAAGCAACGATCCGGAGCCTATTGAGGCTCCGAATCTTGCAGAAGAGGCACTTAGACATGTGGTGCTAAACGGTGAAATTTTACTCGGGAAGGCACTTACACTGCGATTAGGGTATAACCACCAACGCAGGCAGGAACTTACTATTCCCAACAGATCGACACTCAGCGGGTTTTCTTGGGGTTTCGGATTGAAGACCAAGAAATTCCGCTTTGATTATGCCAATGCTTTGTTCACATTGGCTGGTTCTACCAACACGTTCAGTCTCGGAATTCCACTCGAAGCGTATTAAGAGGCATTAGTCTGGGACTACCGCAACCGCTTCCTGTTCCTGAATCCGGTCTCCATCCGGATGCCAAGCTTCCATCAGCACAATCAACCATCCGGCAGGCATCAAGTCTCCATTGGTGCGTTGTCCATCCCACCGCCAAGTTTCTTCATTACCTGCTAGTTGATCTGGCCATCGATACACTTCCCTTCCTTCTAAATCAACGATTCTTAGCCGACACTGATAGCCGGCTGAAGGAGGTCGAAATTGTATTTGAAGAAAGTCGTGATGGCCATTAAGTCCAGGTGTGATGTATTGAGAAGAAAGGCTGAAAAGCTTTGAAGTAAGCGGTTTGAATGTTTGAGAGTTTGGGCAACCGGGTGTTCGGCGGTTTCTGTCTGACCCTGATAGCCAGTTGCTGCGCTCCAATCCTGATCGGTCCAGGCTGATTCTCTCAATAGCATAACCGCGCCAATCGCCTAATGCGGGATGCTTCCATCCTGGATCATATCGAACCACATCAATCAAAGGACCAGACCAGCGTGCAATGCCCAGAATGGCACCCTCATCGGTTAGTGATGGAAGATTTGGTACAACAATTTGTCGTGCACCGCAGTCAGGCAAGGGTAATGCTCCTAATCGCGTAGTTAGTACAACCCGCTCTCCCGGAAAAAACAAGGTGCCGGTTTCGCAAATTCTTGTACCAAGATCAAAAAGGCCGGGTTGTTCGCTCCGCGTTATCATCAACCAAGAAAGATCAACTACTTTGCTACCGGTATTTTCTATTTCCACGTATTCATCTTCACCTGTTTCCGGTTTGAAATAAACTTCCGATATCCTAATACCCGCAGAGTCGGGAGCTTCTGGTAATGCCACAGAAACTGCATTTGTATCAGCAGGAAGACCGCAGAGTCCAGGATTTTTCAACCTAATTTGATAGATCTGGCCAAACAGCAATTCCTGTTCTAACCTAAGACGTCCCTCGTGAGGCCGGTTGCTCAGCGAACCTTCCCAAGTCAGTTTGCCTCTGGAAGGAGTGATTTCTAACCCCGGAACTGCATCTTCAGGAGGCTCATTCAACGTAATTCTAAGTACATCGGGCTGGTCAGGAAAGACCTGGATGATGGCAGTTTTGCCGGAATCTGGTTTCGAACCTTCACAACTATTCCGGTAACCGGGACTGCATCCTCGCGGATCGATGCTTTCTGCCCAGTTAACCGATTGCCGGCATAATCGCTCTGCATCAATTCGTTCCAACGACCATCCTCCACTGGCTTTCCACGAACTTGCATATTGCGATACTTTGTACATCAGCCGGTCTATCACACGATTAGCGCTATCGAGCAAGCAAAGTGTGTCGCCATCATTGTTGAGTGAGGGCCACCGATTCAGAATTATGGCTTCTGGAATAATCGGTGCCGTGCTCACAACCACCAGCTTTCCGGGAGGAAGCAGAACTTCGGGCATATCTACTGTATCCTTCGTGTCGGCCAACCGAATTCCACCTAAGCATACTGTGTCGGAAGAGCGATTTTTTAATTCTACCCACTCTACTTCTGAATAAAAAATGGAGGGTGTAGGGTCCGGCATAATCTCATGGAAGATAACCTGTTGAAATTTGGGTGATTGGCAGATTGGGGAAGGAGGTTGCGAAGGCCAAGAGCCAAAATGTAAATCATCAAACCAAAAACGCTGGGCATTGCTGCTGGTAAATCGGCACCAAAGACCGGTAAAACCTCCGCCAACCGGTCGATGAAATCCGGAAGGCCGCCAAAGCGTATCGCGCCAAAGCGTTCCGCCGAGCGAGTCGGTCTGTAATTGCCAGGAGCCATCAGCATAAGAAAGAATACGTATTCTTACTCGGTTGTCGGTTCGAGACCAACCTCCCGGGGATCCACGACCCAGCAAAGTGTGTTGAGCACCGGACTGATGAAACAATTCCGGTGCATCCAGACTTCCGGTTTCACCCACCTGAAGGTAGAAAGCTTCCCCGGTGCTGTCTGTCATTTCAACCTGGCTTTGCCAGAGGTACCACCGAAACTGGTTCGACGAAGAAGGCGAGAATCCTAACCGTGCCCATAAGGCCCATTCCAATGTGTCTGATTGGGGAACTGGTAAGGCGGTGGTTACCGAGGCAGGAGAAGATGTGGCTACCGTTTTCAACTGAAGCATTCCGGAACTTAGTTGGAAATGGGCAGTGTCGCCGATCCAAATCGGGAGGTTCGGGTAGGTGCCGGCCTCAAATCGGATGGGCCATTGAGCGCTCACTTGAAAGGAGCTGAAAAAAAGTACTAAGAGAAACAGGTTGTTTTTCATAAAATATAGCTTTCGAGAATATAGTATTTTTACGCACATTTATCATCCTTGTATGAAAGTAGCAGTAGTGGGTGCCACCGGCTTGGTTGGTCAGGTGATGTGTAAGGTGCTGGAAGAACAAAGTTTTCCGGTTTCAACGTTCATTCCAGTTGCTTCCGAGCAATCGGTGGGTAAGAAAATAAATTTTAAAGGCGAAGCCTTTTCACTCGTTTCCATAGCGGAAGCCATCAGCATGAAACCGGATATTGCTTTGTTTTCAGCCGGTGGAAGTGTTTCCTTGGAATGGGCACCCAAGTTTGCAGAAGTTGGTTGTACTGTAATTGACAATTCCTCTGCTTGGAGAATGAATCCGGATAAGAAATTAGTAGTTCCGGAGGTCAATGGTCATGTTCTGAGTAAAAACGACATGATTATCGCCAATCCGAATTGCTCAACCATTCAAATGGTGATGGTGTTAAAGCCTTTACACGACGCTTATAGCCTCAGAAGGGTAGTAGTTTCTACCTATCAAAGCGTAACCGGAACCGGAGTGAAAGCCGTAAAGCAATTAGAAAACGAGCGAAATGGTATTGTTGGAGAAATGGTTTACGCTTATCCCATCGATAAAAACGCTATTCCTCAAATTGATGTTTTCATGCCGAATGGTTATACCAAGGAGGAGATGAAAATGGTGAAAGAAACGTGCAAAATCTTGGGGGATGAACAAATCAGGGTAACGGCAACCTGTGTTCGAATCCCGACGGTTGGTGGACATTCCGAGTCGGTAAATGCTGAGTTTGCCCGAACTCTCGACCTTAATGAGGTGATAACGTTACTTGAAGAAATGCCTGGCGTAACGGTTCTGGACAAACCAGAAGAGACGATGTATCCGATGCCTCGTTTTGCTGAGGGAAAAGACGAAGTATTTGTAGGGAGAATCAGAATCGATGAAACTCAACCAAATACCCTCAATTTTTGGGTTGTTGCCGATAATCTGCGAAAAGGAGCCGCTACTAATGCGGTGCAGATTGCTTGGTTGGTAGCCGGTTTAAAAGGATTACACTAGGAAGTGGACAAGCATCGGTTCGTTTTAATAATGAAGCACTCCATTTTCGCTTTTGTCGCAGTGCTTCTTATGTCAGCGTGTGAATCTAAAACTGGAAAATCGGACACAGAAAAAGAGAATGATTCCCGTATAGCGAAGGCAAAATCTTTCTTAAACAGTGCACCCGATTCTTCTTTCCAATTGTATTCTGAGGTATTGAAAGACAGTTCTCAACTTACTGAACTACAGTTAGTGGAAGTATTGCTTGGTGTTGCTGAAACACGATTTGCACTTGGAGGGCATGATGAAGCGCTGAATGAAGTTAAGCAAATTGAAGCTGATCCTTTTGTTGTTGCTGATACTACACTTATGTTGAAAGTCCTGGTTATGAAAGGCAACTTTTATAGCAGAAGAGAACAGAATGAAGACGCAAGGAAGGCCTTCGAGAAAGGACTGAGATTAGCCACTGCAATTAATGATGCTCGTCATATCATCCGATTCCGACTTGGCGTTGCAACCAGCCTTTACGGACTAAATAAGTTTAATAGTGCTCTAACGGAGTTTAAAAAAGTTCTTTCGGAAGCTGAAATTCAGAACGATTCCGATGTCCTTGCAGTAACTTATCAAAACATCGCTCTAATTTACAGTTACCAGAAGGATGCTTCCACTACTGCAATTGATTATCAGCGACATGCTTTGACCTTTAACCGCAGTGGTATTCATTCAGACAGCTATGCAGAAATGCTTAATAATCTGGGAGCATATTATGGCGCAAATGATCAGGTAGATTCTTCACTTCAATGCTATCTCGCTTCTGAAAGAATTTATCGCAAGCTGAAAAATCCTCAGGGAATTATTCGTTCGAAGTTTAACCAAGCCAACGCTAAGTTAAGGCAGAAAAAATACAAGGAGTCTGAAGTTGAATTTTTAGGATTGTTGCAAGAGGTGAGAAAGTATAAAATCACAACGGGTGAGTTTTATGTTCTGAGCTCATTATCAGAAGTTAAGGAATTTCAGGGGAAGTATAGGGAAGCCTTAATGCTTTTAGATTCCTCCTTGTTTCATCTCATAAAGAATAACATGAACCGACTTGGTGGCCAGTTAATGGAAACCAGGAAACAATTGATTAGGGATAAACTAAAATTAGACACTACCAATAAAGAATGGTCAAAACAGAAGTATTTTGAAACAAGCTTTTTAACTGCTGCCGATGATTCTGTCTTGTTGTCGTTAAAAAAGGCAAAAGCAACGGCAAAACGCGAAAATGTTAAGAGTACAACCCCAGAACAATCCTATAAAGATTGGATTTATCCCGTGTTGTGCATTAGCGGATTATTAGTGTTGTTGATAATCTGGATGAAATACAAGAGTAATTCTTCTATTCAGTCCAATAAACAAGTAGAATTGATTACTCTGAAATCGGACAATTATCGAGGGGTTTTAGTTGGTTTTCTTGAAGAGGAATTCCTTTGGAAGGATTCTGACTTTACTTCGTTGCAATTAGCCGAAAAACTTAAGCTTGACCCGATTGCCGGCGATAAAATCAGCTACGACTTGTTTAATAAGAGCCTACAAGAGCTAATCAACGAGAAGAGAATAGAACATGCATGTCGCATATTTGATAGCTCCTCACAAAGGATTCCATCTATGGATGCCGTTGCCAAAGAGTGTGGTTTTGAAAACACTTCCCGCTTCTATAAAGCGTTTGCTTCTATTACTGGAATGCAGCCTACTGAATACCTGAATAGTAGAAACCAGCCTTAGTTGGCGGGGGGGAGGTGAGCTGTGAATTTGTCGAAATAATTATATAAAGATTAGGGTTTACCTGAAAATTTCTAATCTTTATATGATTTTTACAGCCCCATTTGTATGAATAGTTCCCACTTCGTTTGGTTATTCTTGCTGCTTTCTGGCGCGATTTGGAGCTGCAACACGGATTCTAAGGATGCACTTACATCCGACGAAGCTGCTTTGTTAGTTTATCACAAAGCGGATAGTCTTTACCGTGTTTCGGAAGTTGAAGCATTGCCATTGTTTCGCAAACTTTATAAGAATATAGAATCCTATAACCAGAGTCAGCGGGTTAAGATAATAAGTGGGCTAGCAGAAGGGTTGTTCCGGAACGGAAAACAGGATTCTTCCATTATGATTTTATCTACGGAGATTGATAACACTGCCTTACTGACAGATTCCTTGTCTATCCTAGCCCTACGGTTTGTAAAAGCCAAACATCTTTTATTCACAGATAAAGTTAAGGAAGCAGAAAAGGAATACTTAATTTGTCTAAAATGGGCAGAGGCACTACACAGTACCAAACAAATCCTTCGAGCCAAAGTTGCGTTTGCTTCTGTTTATTCAAGTAATAATCAAATAGGAAAATCTCAGAAATTGTATTTCCAATTAATCCCAGATGCTAAAGCATTGAATGATAGTGAGCTATTGGCTATTATTTATCAGAACATAGGATACAATTTAGGGCTTCGAAATGAGTTCAGAAAGGCAATTCCATTTCAGAAAATAGCATTAAGTTATCATTCCTTTAATCCAAATTCTGAAACATGTGCAGAGCTGCTCAATAGCATTGGTGCTAATTATAAATCTATTAATTTGCTTGATTCGGCTATTAATTATTTGATTGCATCAGAAATTATTTTTAAAAGGAGAAATGACCCTTCGGGTGTTATCAGGTCAAGGTTTAATCAAACCAATCTTAAACTGAAACAGGGAAAACTGAGAGATGCTGAAGAGGGATACTTAGCTGTTCTGGAAGATGCGCGCAAATACAATATTAAAATTGCCGAGTATTATGTGTTAACAGCGCTCGGAGATTTGGAGACTCGAAAAGGCAATCATCAACGTGCCTTATTGCTTACGGATTCGGCATTTCAGTTTTTATTGAAGAACAATTTGATGCATTTAGGATTGCAGTTGTTGATAAATCGAGCAGAGATTATTGAAAAAGCGTATGGAAAGGATACTTCTCATCCTCAATGGATTAAGCAAAAAGCGCTATCCAATATTTTTAATAATCCCAAGGAAGATTCATTGCTTATTTCCATTTCGCCGAATCACTCTGAATCAGGACAAACGGCAAAAAATAATCAGGCATCTAATTCCGATAATGCTTATAAGTTACTTTTCTTAGTTACAGGATTATTAGCCGTTATTGGATTACTCGTTGTAATCTTTCAAAGAAAGAGAAAAAAGCGAATTATTTCTGCTCGAAGAATGGAGGTTGAAGCCATGGCAGCCGTTCATCGAAAGGAAATTGAACACCTGTTATACACTGCCAAAAATTGGCAATCTACTTTATTTAATGCCAAATCGATTCGTTTTGAGACTGGTTTAAATGAAGAAGATTTACAAGCTGTATTTCAGTTTCTTTATGGTAAAAGTCCAGAGGAGCAAATTCAGAAACTTAGGGTTTTACATGCTTGTGAATTACTGGAAGATCCTTCAACCGATTTAAAACTTACAGAGCAACTGGCAGAAAGCTGCGGTTTTGATACGGTTTCTGCCTTCTACAAAGCGTTCGTTTCAGTTAGGGGAGTTCAACCCGGAGAATATCAAAAACGGAAATCGTAATTCAGCATTTTAATAAGTGTTGAATAGAATTAATTAGCTAAGGAATTGTTCTGGCAAGCAATTTCATTCTTTTAAATTCCGAAGAAATAAAAAACGAATATGTACTATCGTAAAAAGCTATTCAATGGCAACGTTCCGAGCTTTTTTACATGGCACTTTTTCCGCTGATTCCCGCTGATTCATACGCTGATTTGCGCTAATCTACCGGGAAACTTGCCAATCTAAAGGTCTTTTACGATTGTGGATATTCATAAACAAAAAGGCGATAGATTAACCTATCGCCTTTTTGTTTAGAAGCTTGACTTCAACCTGCTACTGCAAAAATCAAGGTGCTTAAATCAATGAATCAGCCATTTTCCTACTTTAATAGCTTCGCTCAGGGAAGTGCCAAACTTTAAATTGAAAAACAAGTCGTCTGCCTTTAAAGTAGTTGGTACTGCAGTTCCGGAAATAGTGCTACCTCTTACCGGATGATTAAACAATAGATCCAGGTTTAAGTACCATCCGTCAGTTTTATTCAATCCCAAAACTATACCCTGTGCTTTTTTTCCGCTAATCCAAGCGCCTTGAAAGCTGTCTTCTAAGTATGCGGCTTCTAACCATAAATCATCTCCAGTATTAAAAGCAATTCCGTACTGACTTCTGCTGATATTATCATAAGCAGAGTTTTGGTAAGAGCGGTCGTACTTGTTGTCTGTTCCGTATTCTACATAAAAACCGGTTACTTTCCGAAACGGAAATCTGGACCATTCAGCCGTTACTTGAAAATTAGGTAAGCCACCTCTTATTTTAATGCCTTGTTGGTTATACGAATGCGATTCCCCAAAGAACCAACCTTCACTGTATTCTTGGAATAATCCTGCTGTAAACCAGGGGCTTTCAATTATATTCAATCCAAAGTTGAAGCACAATCCAGGAGTTAAGGTGAAGCCATCGGTTATTTCGGTTGTACTGCTGCCATTCTTGAAATCCGTATTGTTTAATCGTGTGGGCGTGTACATCAGATTGGTTGCTGGCCGTAGGAAAAATCGGATTTTCACCTCTCGAAGCATTTCTTCGGTCGATTGCGCATGGCTTACTCCTCCAAATACGCACAACATCAATAGTAAAGATAGTTTTTTCATGTCTTAAGAATTAGAGGGTAATGCCAATGAGTAAACGTAATCCTTGCATTTTCCCAATTCCGAGCGAATGCAGTAAATCTTGGTTCGTAACTGAATATTCTAAGCCGCACCGCATGATGTTATTTCCGGTAGCAAAGTCAGCACCTACGCTTATTTGTGTGCTATTGAAATAGGTTGGAAGCTTTTCGCCATTAGCACGAGCCATAATTTCATCTTCCTCAGCAAACTCAGATGAGCCATCAAGATAAAGTGCCTGGAACAATGGGAATGAGTTTCCAAGTCCAAGCTTCAACCACCAAAAATGACTTTCCGACAAAGAAGATCGAAAACGAAGTCCGACTGGAATATTGAGGTTGTAAGATTCAAGATTTACAAGATTTCCTGCTCCGAATGGCGAATTATTGTAGCCTTGTAATTCACCACCTTCAAGAATTGTAAAGCCTAAACCAGTATAAAGCGCTAAATGGTGGTTTAAATAAAATTCCTGTTCAAAAGCAATAGGCATTATATTAAATCGATAATAGTTGCCAAAGCGCTTTCCGGGCATATTCTGCATCCAGGAAACTCCCGGACTGGCGATATACAAAACAGTGCGGTTGCGAATTCGACGGTTAATTTGATAGTGAGACTCACCTGAATTGTTCCCACCTTCTCCGAAGAAATCGAAATTGCGATGAATGCCGAACCGGAACATAGACCCTCCAAAACTGGAACTGGCTAACGAAAGTCCATTTTCCCTTACCCCATCGCGTTGATAAGTTGGGAAGTATTCAAGGAAGAAGTCTAATCGGTTGCTATAACTTAAGTTTGCCCTAACGCCATTTTGCCAACTGATAACGGCAGGGTCAAGGTTGGAAGGATTGGAAAAAGAGGGAATTTCGAAAATAGCCATTAAATCAAAACGACTTTCGGATTCACCATCCCAATCTGTGTTGAAGCGGATGCTCGGCCCAACAGCCAATCTTTGATAAGTATAGGCAATGTTACCACCTCCACTTTCGGTTGATTCAATCCAAGGGCTATGGTCAATTTCTCTACCACCTTGGGTATATTCTGCGACAACCCCCAGCTTGCCGGGATGCCAATGTGTTTTAAGTCCGTACTGATAGGTGAGGGAGAAATCTTCGAAAGTAAAGCCATGTCCGAGTGAACCACCTCCATGAATACCTAAACCAAAGTTTTTATGAAACATAGGCCAGTATTCCATACCAGCACCGAGATTGAAGTTG
>CALSBM010000075.1:0-15771 GCA_943373175.1 Chitinophaga pinensis
GTGTTCAAGTCAGTTAAATAAGAACTGGGTATGAGACAGCCGCCGGCTAAGCAGTCGGCGGCTGAATCAACCCAAAAAAAATCAATTAAGGAACATGAAAAAATTACTGACGATAGCCGGATTAGCCGCAATGCTGTTAATACTGGACAACCCAACAGCTATGGCTCAGGGCAACCCACCGCCACCACCAACGAATGGCGGTAATTCAGGAGGCCCACCACCACCACCACCACCGATAGGGGTGCCATTAGATGGGGGTTTGAGTGCACTTCTGGCAGCAGGAGCAGCTCTTGGAGCAAAGCAGTTCAGAAAGCATAACAGCTAACCAACCGCTCACCACACACAAAAAGGCCGAAGGAATTTTCCTTCGGCCTTTTTTATTTGTGTGTTCTATCTTAATTATTGAAAAGCATAGGGTTTTACTCTTATGCCAGTCAATTCAATGAGTTAAATTGATTACTAAGTATTAAGGCTTTGGTTTGGTTGAAATGTATAGGACTTTCATCTTTCGCCTTTAAACATTCTTGCTTTTAACGCCTTATGTTTTTTTATATATCATCCTTTACTTGAGCTTTTAACAACCATGAATCGCTCTTTGATAGTGAGGAAGAAGCTTTCGAAATAGCGATAGGAAAGCCAGGAAATGAGTAAAGTGCCTGCTACTCCACCTAAGTAAAGGTAGAAGTTGAAAACAGTATGGTTCCGGTCTATGGATAGCTTTTGTCCAACATTGATTAATACTGCCAAAACCAAGGTGTGGTACATGTAAATGCCATAACTGATGTTTCCTAAAATTGTAAATCCTGACCAACGGAACTTAATCCAGCATTTTGGATTAGTTGAAACGTTGAGAATGAGGGTTACTGATACCAATGCTTCGAATATCGTATGCCCAAAAAACTCGAATTCAACAATAAAGAAACTAATGAAAAAGGCAACACAAGCCCAAAGCCATGCACGATGGTAAAGAAACTGCAGTACACGCTCTTGTTTATGAAAGAGGTAGTAGGCAACCAAAGCACCAATTGCCATTTGCTCTATTTTGAATAAAGCCCAGTGTAAATGGAATTTAGTCGCCAATGTATGGAGGATAGTGCCATCAGGAGTGTTTGCGGCAATTCCCAATCCTATGGCATAAAGGCTCATTTTTATTAGGATGAAAATGAATAACATTCGCTCGAAATTGCGATGGAAGGTTCGAACTAACCACGGCCAAATAAGATAAAACTGCTCCTCTATTCCAACGCTCCAAGTTTGGTTGCCACCCACTAACTCCACGGTATTGTATCGAACTAAATTGGGCAGCATAAAGAGGCACAGGCCTAAATAAACCCAGAAATGATTGTTCAATAATCCTTGACCATAATGACCGACATCAAAGAAGTGCGGAATTACAAAGAAAGTGAGAAGGATTACTAAATAGTAAACAGGCCAAATGCGGAGAATACGCCGCAGGTAAAATTTTCCCAGGCTTACTGTATTGGTCTTTTTTACTTCTGCAAGCAGTAGGTAGGTGATCAGAAACCCGCTTAAAACAAAAAAAAGCGAAACTGCTTTATGGCCGAGAGCATCAAAAAAAATACTCCATCCGTTGTCTCCACCAAACACACTTGGATAGTTAAATCCATCTCGCCTCGCCCATAATTTGTATTGCTCAATATGATGAAAGATTACTGCCGTGGCGGCAAAAAATCTAAGGCCATTGAGACCACCAAAGTAAATTTTATCTCCGGAATTCGACGACATAGTTTAGGCAGATTTCCCGAAGATAATGACATGAATGCAAAGGATTAGAATGTCGGTACAATAAACGATTCCATTTCGCTTTCAAGCCAGTGATTGTTTAATTTAGCTTTCCATATTCATGAGAAAAATCTTCTTCGTAAGCCTCCTGTTAGCAGGGGTATCTCTGAGTTCGGCTTTTGCCGGACCAGCTTCTAAAGGCTCTAAAAACTTGCGTGTACTTACCGAATGGATGAGTGGCCAATTCAATAGCAAAGACCATCATAAACGAGACTCTCTCATTGCTCCCTTAGAAATGCGGCAAGAAGTTATTTGGGAAAATCTAGTAACTGACGGTATCTGGATGTATGCGGAACTGAAAGATACCCGTTCTCAAATGGTAGTTTCTCAGAAGTTCTTCAAGTTTTCAGATCTGGATGAAAAGCAAATGGAAATGACCGTTTACTCGATTTCAAATGTTAAAGATTTTGAAGGCGAATTATCGAAAGATAAGCCGTTTAATGCTTTGCGCCCGGATGATTTAGCGCTAGTAGAAGATTGTGCGGTGATTTTTAGCAGGAAAACGGAACAGAAATTTCAGGGTACAACAACTGGAACTGATTGCAAATCTGGTTCTCGTAGGGCATCCTACATCATTCAGGACTTTCAGGTTTTCGAAAACAAAGTTGTTTGGTTAGAAAATGGTTTTGATAGCGAGCAGAAAATTATTTGGGGACCGGTTGCCGGTGGAGGGTATCAGTTTAAACGAGATCTGACAAGAAAAAAGTAATGTGAAGTACTTTCAGAAAGACCCTTTTGGCAAACCTTACTGGTTAAGAAGCGTAGTTTGTACTTGGGCTGGGTTAATCACCTGGCCTGGCCTTAATTTTACCAACCGTCTCACGGTTTCTGGCATAGAAAATCTTGACCAACTTCCTGATTGCGGTGTACTTTTCGTTTCCAATCACCAAACTTACTACACCGATGTTATTGCGATGTACCATGTGTTTGGCTCACATAAATGGGGGTTTAAAGGGAAACTGCATAATCCACTTTACCTGCTTTCGCTTCGAACCAAAACCTGTTTTGTGGCTGCTGAAGAGACCATGAAGAACAGCGGGTTGCTACCTAAATTGTTGGCGTTAGCCGGTGCAATTACAGTAAAACGTACTTGGAAGCAAAGTGGGGTAGATGTAGAAAGAGAAGTTGATTTTCAAGAGGTTGATAACATCCGACTTGCGCTTCAAGATGGATGGGTTATCACCTTTCCCCAGGGCACCACTAAGCCTTGGTCTCCTGGAAGAAAGGGTACAGCCATGCTCATTAAGGAAAATAAGCCTGTGGTTGTGCCAATTGTAATTAATGGGTTTCGCAGAGCATTCGATAAGAAAGGCCTTAGATTTAAAAAAAGAAGAACTCAACTTTCTATCACCATTAAGCCACCATTAAACATTGACTTTAACAATAGCCCAGAAGTTATTTTGAGTCAGGTGATGGATGGAATCGAACAAAGCGAGAAGTTTAAATTTAAACATTACCAAGCAAGATGAAGTCGGATATTGAGATTGCCCATAGTATAAAACTGAAACCTATTCAGGAAATTGCCAATAGTCTGGGTTTAGAAGCTGGACATTTGATGCCTTTTGGCCATGATAAAGCTAAAGTTAGCGAGGAAATAGCAGGCAGACCTGCTAAAGGCAAGCTAATACTGGTTACCGCCATCACTCCGAATAAAGCCGGCGTTGGTAAAACAACTACTTCGGTAGCGTTAAGTCTTGGTTTACAGAAGCTTGGAAAGAATGCCATTGTTGCATTGCGGGAGCCTTCTTTAGGCCCTTGTTTTGGCATGAAAGGAGGTGCAGCAGGTGGTGGATACAGTCAAGTACTTCCAATGGAAGACATCAATTTGCATTTTACCGGCGATTTCCATGCAATTACTTCTGCCAACAACACCCTTGCAGCTCTGGTCGATAATTATCAGTATTTGAATCAGGGGCAGCCAACTGCACTCAAACAGGTGCTGTGGAGAAGAGTTCTCGATGTTAACGACCGTTCTCTTCGCTATGTATTAACCGGGCTGCATGGCGCCAGCAATGGAATTCCTACCGAAACCGGATTCGATATCACCCCGGCCTCCGAGATTATGGCAATTCTATGCTTAAGCTCTGGGCTCGATGATTTGAAAAAACGCCTTGGTTCTATTCTCCTTGGTTATTCGTACTTGCAGAAACCGGTGTATGTCCGTGACTTGGGTTTTCAAGGAGCACTTACTGCACTTTTGCTTCATGCGATTAAGCCCAACCTAGTTCAAACTACAGAACATACGCCGGCATTCGTACATGGTGGCCCTTTTGCCAACATTGCTCACGGATGCAACTCCGTAATGGCTACTAAGACTGCCTTGGCTTTAGGCGATTATGTTGTTACCGAAGCTGGCTTCGGTGCTGATCTTGGTGCAGAAAAGTTCTTCGATATAAAGTGCCGCCAGGCTGGATTGCAGCCTGCTGTCTGTGTTCTGGTTGCCACTACTCAAGCACTCAAATTACATGGCGGATGTGATGAAAAGCTGATTCAGCAACCCAACCGCGAGGCTTTGATTAATGGTTTTCTTAACCTCGAACGTCATCTTCAGATTTTACGAGGATTCGGGCAGAAAGTAGTTATCGCCTTCAATCGTTTTCACTTCGATACCGAACAGGAAATTTTGCTTGTTCGTGATTGGTGTGAAGAAAGAAACGCTCCTTTTGCCTTGTGTGAAGGATTCACCAAGGGGGGCGATGGTGCTACTGAACTGGCTTCCATCGTTTTAAAAACCATCGAAGAAGGAGAATCTTCTCTCCTTCAATTTGCATACAACCTTGAAGATGACATTTCTACCAAACTATTGAAAGTTGTCCAAAAAGTTTATGGTGGAAATGCTATCAAGTTTACTTCCACCGCGTTGCAACAATTGAGGAAATTGGAAAAAGAAGGTTTTGGAAACCTGCCCGTTTGTATAGCCAAAACCCAATATTCCTTTAGTGATGATGCCTCCAGGGTAGGAGTTGCAACCGATTTTACTCTTACGTTCAATCAATTGCTAGTGAATGCCGGAGCGGGATTTATCGTTGCTGTTGCCGGAGATATTATGCGAATGCCAGGCCTTCCCAAACAACCCGCTGCACTCGGAATCGATGTCATCGATGGGAAAATCGTAGGACTCTCCTAATGCTTTTGTAGCGTTAAGTTAAGCGATTTCTTTTTTTAATAATCCCTCCCAAAGTAGTCTGCGAGCTTCTAGTGCTTCTACTACTGCATCAGTGGCTTCCTGCCATTTTATAGGGTCATTGCCACACAGTTTTTCAGTCATTTGGTAGGCCAGGTGGCTATGATGATCGCCGTCAACCTCGATATGCCGCTCCAGGTAGTACCTGAGAGTGCCCACTTCATTCTGGAATCTAGCTTTCAAATGATCTACAAATGCTAAAAACATATCGGGAATCAAATCTTCTCTCCCAAAAGTGAACACCGCTGCCAACACGTGCGGTTTTCCTTCTTTTATTAGTCTGAAAGTGGTTTCCATAAACTGACGTGCAGCATCAGGAGTCTCCTCGTGATAAATTGAAGCATCGACTCCGTGACTTTGAAAGCGTAAAATAAAGCGCTCAATCAATCCGGTGTCGGCACCTGCACGTTTCATCGCACGGTGGTAAAGCTCAAAATGGCTGATATAATCGCCTTCGGGATCTACATCGCTTTCCTCTCCGGTAACAATCTCATTGATAAGAAAACGGATTGATGCATCTCCGACTGGTTGCCAAGGCACTTCAACACAGGTGAGGTTGCGTTGAAGTGCTTTGAGCAGTGACATGAAATCCCATACCGCATAAACATGCATTTCCATGAAACGCTGAAGATCTTCGAGACTCTTCATGGCCTGAAACGAAGGATGCTGAATTATTCCAATCCTAATTGGTGCAATACGTTCTCTTAATTTGAGTAATCCCGTTGACGACATGCCTTTTAAAACGCACTTTAATATGCTATTGTTTGCACGAAATAAACGGTATTATTCCTTAGTGACCTCTTTCAGTGGTGTGTATTTGATTCGGAATCCTTTAATATTGAAAGTCAATCGAGAGTGATTTGCAGGGTTTTAATTATCCGTTTATTTATCTATATTTAAGATGTATGCTGTTTAAATCAGGAATAGCTTTAAATAGAACGTGAAAGCTCATTAGAGTTTGGAGTGGAGTAGAAACAAAGAGAGGAGCCAAAAGGGCTCCTCTCTTCAATGAAAAAAAGTGGGGTTATTGAATGATTAGTTTACCAGTTTTCAATCGGTCTAAAGTATCCGTCCACTGTACGAAGTAGAGTCCTTTAGTTAAACCATCAACAGATAAGCTTATCCGAGTTTCTCCGTTAGCTTGCTGCTGTTGGAGCACTTTCCCGGAAATATCACGCAATAAAATAGTTCCTGTAAAGGGTTGCTCAAAACTAACTTGAGCATATCCTTGATTAGTAGGATTAGGGAAAATTTGTGCGTCCATTGAGGATACTTCGTTGGTTGAAGTACTGGTGCGGTATTGAAAGACAAGGCTGTCAGCTAATTGTTGTGTTCCAAATACGGATAACGTTTTAGCCATATAACGTAATCTTGCCATATTGTCTAAGCTATAAGTAAATGTATTAAGGTTATCCGCATTCCAATTGTTATTCATCCAAGTAAAGGTTTCATATCGGGTTGTTAAGCCTTGAGGGCCTCCAAGAATTACGTTTTCTTTATTATCATTCACAAAACTATTATTCGAGAAATACTGGGTAGTCAATTCTGTAATTTGGTTATTAGCAAAAGAGAATTGAGTTCTTTTAAAGGACTCCCATGCCGGTGTTGGAATAGTATCATTCCATTCATCTTCGGTAACGGTAGCTAATTGGGTGCCGTTTAATGTTTGGGTGAGCCTGCTAACATTCTTCCAGTTCGGAAAGTCGTTTTCTTGAACTAAGATGTTTGTAGGGCCTGACCAGTTGAGGATATTTGGCTCCCAGCGAAAATCATCCGGAATCATAGGGGCAAGGTCATCTCCTAAAAGGGCAACTTCAAGACCAGGATATCCGGCTTTCCAGTCCAAATTTTGTGCACGAAGAACATCCACAAACGACACTCCAACTCGGGTTGCAAAAGAGGCTTGAGTAACTTGATTGGTACTATTAAAGAGGAAGTTTCTAAATCGAACTGCTTGTGTCCAAATGTTGGTGTTTGAATCGTAGAAATACGCATCAATAGAAGCTGGATTAACACCTAACCCATTGTACACTAGAGAGTCACCAGAAATATTGGCTCCACTGCCGGATGTAAAGTCTGTAAGCTTGTTTAATTGTACTCTACCTTGAGCATTATAGCTTCTTTCTCTTCGGGTTGCTAAGGTTAATGTACCGTTGTCAAGTTCTGAAACTTCGGAACGAGTAATTAATCCAGCGGCATTGTATTGCAAATCCAGGCGTTTCATGGCTGCCCAGAATCCTGTATCCTGCCCCTCTACTGTTATACGAGTTGGGCGTTGTTGCGCATCGTACTGATAGATAAGCCTGATGTCAGGTGTTGGCGAAACACCACTTCTGTTAAAAACAACAATGGTGTCAGGTTTGAAGGTGGTCTGGACTCGCTGAATCCTAAGGTTGTTTTCCGTCAAATTTTTCTTGACTCGGTTGGTGAAATTTTTAGACTGACCAACGGCAGTCTGAGCACTAAGTGCCAATAAGATTAAGGAAAGTATTTTCATGGTTTTTTTGGAAATTTTCCGCCATTTGGCAACTGTTGTGCCAAAAAGCGTTAAGAATTGATATTTAAAAACTCCTCGCTGTCTTCTTCATTTTGGTATGGAACATATAGAAAATGAGCATCTTTTCCATCAATCAAGAATACGCAAGCAAAGTTTTCAGGGTCTTTGTAGGTCTTTTTAAATTCAGGCCACTGGTCTAACTTAAGCAGATTACGTTTTACAAATTCTTCCATTACACTTACGTTAACTGACCACTGTGTGCCTAACCCATCGTGATCCAATACTTGCTTGCCTAACTGCGGAGAGTTTGATTTATACGCTACGAAAACAGGGTATTTTGAAAGTCCCGAATCTAATATTTCACGAGATAGGCCTTGTAGATAATCTAAGTAGTAACGAAGGTCTTGTTCAACCTGAGCGAAATAACTTGCCGAATCCATTCCACAAAGATAGGCTGTTAACTTTGCTATGTGCGAAGCGTGTTAATCATCGACGATGTTCATCCTATTCTGATAGAACGTCTTGAAAAGGCTGGTTTTTTAGTTCGATATCTCCCTGAAATTCATCCTGACAATGTGTCGGCCCAGCTTGCCGATATCGATGTTTTAGTTGTTCGTAGTAAAATTAGAGTGACAGATTCGTTATTGAAGTTTCCGAACTCCTTAAAACTTATCGCCCGTGCTGGGAGTGGAACAGACAATATTGAAATTTCAGAAAAGCATGGAATACACTTAATCAGCGCTCCCGAAGGAAATGCACAGGCTGTTGCAGAACATACACTTATGTTTATTTTAGCTCTTGTTAATAAGCTTAAGTCTGCAGATTACTCTGTGGGTAAGTTTCAATGGCTAAGGGAACAACACCGTGGGCTGGAACTTGCCGAACTTACTGTCGGAATCATTGGGCATGGTCATGTAGGTAGTGCGCTTGCGAAATTGTTACAGCCTTTTGGTTGCCGGATTCTAGCTTACGACAAATACAAAACTGGATTTGAATTTGGAAAAACAGAAGCTTGCTCGTACCAGCAACTTATGGAACATTCCGATGTAATTTCGTTTCACGTTCCTCTAACTTCAGAAACGCAATCTTGGATTAATGATTCTTGGTTTCAGTCTTTGGGGAAACCTGTTTTTCTGGTTAATACTGCACGCGGGGAGCTGCTTGATCTAAGCGCATTACTGAATGCGCTCGAATCTAACCACCTAGCAGGTGTTGCTTTAGATGTTTTACCAAATGAAAAACTGAGTAAGATTGAAGGATTGGAAAGGGTTAGTTATGAAAAACTTTTTCAGCACCCGAAGGTCTTGCTAACTCCGCATGTAGCAGGTTGGACAACCGCATCTTACAAGAAAATATCAGAGGTTCTTGCCGAAAAAATTATCTCTCATTTTGCCGATACCAATATTAAATAACAAATAGTAGTTTGAAAAATATCGGAATTTAGCCTTATGGAGCGATTAAAGTCGGAATTCGAATACTTGTACCGTTACAGTTTGGCACTTACTCCTGTAATTTTGGTGATTATCGGCAATTATATTGGCGGTGTTTGGACATTACTCAATCTTGCCTATACCCTTGGTTTTCTGGGAATACTGGAACTATTGGTTTCTGAGAATAAAGAAGCACCATTAAATTTGAAGCCCGAAGCAGGTAATTGGCTTTTGCTCCTATCGTGGATAGGCCATTTTATTTCATGGGGCAGTCTTATTTGGGGAGTCTATTCAGGAAAAGTTGCCGGCGGTTGGTTGATTTCAGCCTCGCTTTCTACTGGTCTTTGCTCCGGATCTCTTGGAATAGTGCTAGCTCATGAGCTAATTCATCGTGCTTCCTCAACCTGGCACATGCTCGGGCATAGCATACTTTGGTCGGTTGGGAATAGCTACTTCTACATTGATCACTTGAAAGTGCATCATAAATATGTTGCAACCGCCCGCGACAGTGCAACTGCAAGAAAAGGAGAGAGCTTGTATCAATTTGTAGTTCGCTCTATTAAAGGCCAGGTTCGAGCAAGCTATCAACTCGAGGCGAAGCGACTAACCGAAGAAGGAAAACCAATTTGGAGCTTTTCTAACTATTTCCTCGGGATGCAACTTAGTTGGTGGTGCTTTATCGCTGTGATTGCTGTTGTTTCTTTTCCTTTAGCTGTAGCATTGCTAATTCAAGGAATTTTCGCCTGTCTATTGTTGGAATACACCAATTACATTGAGCACTATGGATTAAGCCGAAGTGAGAACGAAAAAGTTACTGAGGCTCATTCTTGGCAAAGCGACAAAGTCATCAGCCGATTTTTTCTTTTCGACTTAAGTCGTCACGCTGATCATCATTACCGTGCTTCGCGTCCTTTTCATCAATTAAGAACCTATAGCCAAGGGCCGCGCCAGCCTTTAGGGTATGCCAGTGCGTTTTTTCCAGCACTTATTCCCCCTATTTGGTTTAAAATAATGAATCAGGCTTTGAAAAGATGGGATTCTGGCTTGGCCTGAAAAGGGAAAAACTTACTTTTGGGAAAAGATCAACAAACATGCAATTTCCTGACAACCTCAAATACACCAAAGAGCACGAGTGGGTGCGCATTGAAGGTGACTATGCCTACGTAGGCATTACAGATTTCGCACAAGGCGAACTCGGCGACATCGTATTCGTAGAAATAGACACCGTAGGCCAAAAGATGAATCAGGATGAAGTTTTTGGTACAGTTGAGGCTGTGAAAACTGTTTCAGACTTGTTTTTACCTGTTTCGGGAGAGATTACAGAGTTTAACTCAGGTTTGGAAAGTGATCCGGAAGCGGTTAACAAAGATCCTTATGGTGACGGTTGGATGGTAAAAGTTTTAATGTCGAACCCTGCGGAAGTGGATAGCCTAATGGATGCAGCGGAATATGCAGCCCTAATTGGTGCTTAAGCTGAAACAAGCAACCTACAACTTCCCGCACCGAAACTTTCGCTGGTATTACTTCTGGACGCTCGCTATCTATGTAGTTATCGGGCTTCCCGGCTATGCAATACCCAGTTTTCCCGGACTTAACTTGATTAACTTCGATAAGTTTGTCCATGCTTCCATTTTTGGATTGCAAACCTTTCTGGCCTTTAATGCGATAAGTAATTCAAGCGGGATGTTAAAAGGATTCATTCAAGAACATCCTGTTTTTTCGGTTTTATTGACTGGGCTGCTACAGGCGGGAGTTTCGGAATTATTCCAAAGTTGGTTTTTTATTCAGCGCTCAGCAGATGTTGGCGATTTTATTGCGAATTCCGTAGGCATACTCGCAGTATCGGTATTTTGGTTTAGAAAAGTTTAATAAAAAATCTTTCTTCTTTTTGTGAAACGATTTCGACTAATATTGGTATTTTGCCAAGGCATTGGTCGAAAAGCCATTTGAATTATGATGAAGTGCATGATCGTAGATGATGAGCCGCTATCGAGAAAGATTCTCCAGCGTTTCATTGAACAAACCGAACACCTCCAATTGGTGAAAGAGTGTACCAGTGCGCTCGAAGCCAATAAATTCCTTTTGGATCAGGAAGTTGACCTCATCTTCCTCGATGTGGAAATGCCCGGTATGACTGGTCTTGAACTTATTGATATCCTTCAGAAAAAACCGCAAATCATTTTAGTTTCTGGTAAGAAGGAGTATGCTGTTGATGCTTTCGATAACGACGTAGTAGATTACTTATATAAGCCGTTCTCTTATCCGCGCTTTTTGAAAGCAGTTCAGAAGGCTTATGTAATGAATAAAGAAGATAACAAAGTCAAAGAGAAATCAGAACAGGATTACATCTTCCTGAAGGTGGATTCTAATTGGGTTAAACTTCGTCTTGAGGATATTCTCTACGTTCAGGCATTGGCTGATTATGTTTCGATTTATGCAAGAATCAGTGGAGAAGTGAAGCGTTACGTCATTCACTCTACTATGAAAGGGGTTGAAAGCAAACTGAATGGCGAGCAGTTCCTCCGGGTGCACCGCTCTTTCATTATCAATGTAAAGAATATTTCGTCTTTCTCCAGCGATACCGTTACGATAGCCGACCACAAAATCCCTGTGGGAATAACGTATAAAAGTAAGATTCAACCATACTTCGATAAGATGCACTAAGCATCTTCTTCGCTCTCATTTTCGTTTACTTCTTCCTCCCTTTGGGCATGGTTTGCTCTAACCACTCCTATTCCTAACAATTTCATCAGCCCGTTCCCAACCCATGCCTGTACTGCCGCTGCTGGAAGTGCAAAAGCTAACAAGGAAACGGTTATCACTATCACATTGTAAGGAATAAATCCTATCCCAATTACCTTAGCTACAGCATTTGAAAGAATTACATCGGGCTGTTTCATTAGGTAACAAATAGCTAAGGCTACAGCTTCGAGGCAAGCATATCGGAGAAAGGCAAATCGCCCTATTGGGTATAATCCAGCAAGAATCGACGCTCCCAGAAAGTACCCGGTATGGTGGTAGTTCAACTGAACATGAACCAGAATAAATAAAAAGAAGGCGATAGCAGCCCAATGGCCGCGAGGGGTTAAGTTCATTTGAACTGAATGGTTGATGCGTAAACTTTTGGATTGAAAGAATCCGGATACCGGATTTCGTGGTAATTAACGCTGTGGTAATCCTTAACCTGATCGGAATAATTCTGGCTGTTAATTCTTCCACTTTGTCCTCCACTAACCAGCATCCAAGCTTTTGGTCCAGTCGGAGAAAGTGAAATAACCGTCCGCATGGACGCGCCATGTGACGCAGGCATTTTAGAAGAAACATTGACTGTTCGGTTGTTGCCATTGGCAGGAACTGCCGGCAAAGAGAATGGAGCTAGTTTGGCGATGTGATTAATAACAAATCGATGGTATTTCCCAAATTGCCATTGATTTACATCATTGCCTAATTGCTTTATCAATTCTACCTGAGTACTATCCCAAGTCGTGACTATTAGGGCTTCTTTTGTAATACTTCCTTTTGTAACAGGTAGTTTTTTATTCTTTGCAAGTAGATGATACAAATGTACATCTTGAGGAAGGTAAGAAATCCTGCTATTCAATAACTGTCCTAAGACTTTGGGAAGACTAAGTTTGAAGGCATAGAAAATGGTTGCTGCTATGCTGTTTGTATCGCAACGGCCATCCCACGAATTAAGGATTTTCCCGATTTCGGCTGGTAATGATTGAATTAATGGAGCTTTCAATAATTCCCACTCGCTATCGACGATATCACCTTGTATTCGCATCATATCTTTTGGATGCATCTGCGATTGTGATTCAAGCAATTGATGAATACGCCTGGCCCTAGCCGGTGATTCATACCGAAGCGAAACTAAATCAGCTAATGGGCTTTTGGTTTGATGCTGATTGGCAGAAGCTAAAAACCCCTTAGTCGGGTTAAACTGTTTTAAAATGGTTTGAAGCGGAACAAATGGAATCCGGTCAATTAATCTTTGTCCATCCAGAATTCCGGTGACGGGTTTAGATGGAAGTGAAGCCAGTCCACAGGTTATGAGCCCAATGTTGCCGGATGCATCGGCCAACGCGAAGTTTTGTGCCGGTTGCTTAAAATGCTGTAACGCATTTTCCATATCCATTATATTTTTAGCACTCATAAGCCCGCTAAAGGCAACTTCTTCATGAGAATTCTGAAACCCTACCCAATCAACAGCTAACCACTCTCCGTCAAAGGTGTCCAAAACCCCAAATGCCGAAGTACGAAAATGGCAATATTGTGGATTGCCTCCCCTTACTTCGATAGTATCGTACTTTGATTCGTATAGAACAGGTTTGCCATCCAATATATAATGCTCAGAACCCTCGGTCTTTAGTTTATAAAACTGAACTAAATCCCATGTTGCATTGGTAATTCCCCAAGCAACGGAATCGTTGAAGCCGGAAATAATGAAAGGTGCTCCCGGAATGCTTAAACCATGAACCTTAACTCCATTGCTTTTGCGATGTACTTCATACCAAACGGGAGGAAGGGTAATCCCTAAGTGGGTATCGTTGCAAAGCATGGGGTAACCACTGGCAGTTTTAGTTGGGCCAACTACCCAGTTGTTTGAACCAAGGGAAGAGGAGGCATCTTGCTCAGTTTTAGCAGTCGGAAATAAAAGCCCCGATGGTTTTAGCGATGGTTGACTAATGCTGTTAGAAATAGGAGTTAAAAGTGATTGCCACGAGGAAGCGTTGATTTTTAACTCTGGATACATCGGAAACGCATCGCGGGTTACGCCTGGATAATAGAATTTATATAGGCTGTCAGAAATTAGGCTGCGGACTTCTTCGTGCTTTAATCTATTTTCTGCATAGTTCAGCATGTAGTCCATGTATCGAATGAGCAAATAACAGTCTCCAGGGTGCATTTTACCTGGCGCCATATCAAGCAAATGGAATTCAGCCGGAAGCTCTTGATAGGGCATGGTGCTGAGATAATGATTGTAACCATCTGCATAAGCTTCCAGTCTTGCAGCTTCCGAAGGATAAAGTCTTTTAACTTCCTCAAACCAGGTTTTGGATTTCGATTCAAACCCGAACTTTCTCCAAAACAAATCGAGTGAGAGAGCTTTTTGCCCTGCTACTTCTGAAAGCCTTCCGCAAACTGTTCTTCTAATCATTTCAACTTGAAACATACGGTCTCTCGCATGGACATAGCCCATACCAAAATCGAGGGCAGTATCAGAAGCTGAAAACAAGTATGGAACGCCAAGTGTGTCGTAACCAATGTTGAGGTTGCCCCATTTTCCTGCTTTAAACTGTTTATCGTTATTGAAGCCTTGTCCGGCTTGTAATGCCGATGTGGTATAAAGAAAGAGTTTCCCCATTCTCGGTTTATCGCCGATACGCATGAGTAGAGCTGCCCAAATTAGTATCGCAAGCAAGCTTAGCAACAACTTTTTTACCATCATGATACAAGATAAAACAAGGTATTCACAAACTGTTCTTTTATGCTCGAAGGCTTTCTTTAACTTCACCATGCAATTCACATAAGCATAATATTTCAGCATCATGTCAGAACAAAACAACTCTGTCATCAAGCCATCCGGCAATCCATTCGATTCAATGATGTCCCGATTTGATATGGCCGCAGGCCTACTCAACTTAGACGATCAGTTGTACAACGTTTTAAAAACACCGGTAAAGCAGGTCATTGTGGCCCTTCCTGTTACCATGGACAATGGTCAAATTAAGGTATTCGAGGGTTATCGAGTTATTCATAACAACCAACTTGGTCCTGCAAAAGGCGGAATTCGCTACAGCATGGACGTTCATTTGGATGAGGTAAAGGCTTTAGCCGCTTGGATGACTTGGAAATGTGCGGTTTCCAATATTCCTTTTGGCGGAGGAAAAGGGGGTATCAAATGTGATCCTCGTGAGATGTCTAAAGGCGAACTGGAGCGTTTAACGCGTCAGTATGTACGAGCATTAAGTGAAGTTTTCGGTCCCGAAAAAGATATACCTGCTCCTGATATGGGTACAGGGCCTCAGGAGATGGCTTGGTTCATGGATCAGTATTCCAAACTTGTGGGCTATTCGTCTCCAGCAGTAGTTACCGGTAAGCCGTTAGTATTGGGTGGTTCTAAAGGGCGTGTAGAAGCTACAGGGCGAGGAGTAATGGTTTCCGCTCGTTCAGCCATGTTGAAGATGGGGCTCAATCCATTTAAATGTACCTGTGCAGTTCAGGGCTTTGGTAATGTTGGATCTATTTCAGCGAAATTGCTGGAGCAACAAGGCCTTAAAGTGCTTGCGATATCTGACGTCACGGGTGGTTACTACAATGAGAACGGCATCAATATCAGCGAGGCCATGGCTTATCGCGAAATGAACGGTGGAACTCTCGAAGGTTTCCCCAACACAACCAAAATCACCAACGAAGAGCTACTTACGCTGGAGGTGGATGTGCTTGTGCCGGCAGCGATGGAAGATCAGATTACGGCGTTAAATGCTGCGGATATCAAAGCGAAACTTATTGTTGAAGGTGCTAATGGCCCTACCTCAGCCGATGCTGACGACATTCTTCATAATAAAGGAATTGTAGTAGTGCCGGATATTTTAGCTAATGCCGGCGGGGTTACCGTTTCTTATTTTGAATGGGTGCAAAACCGCCTGGGTTACTACTGGACCGAGGAGCGAGTTAACAGAAGAGCGGATAGAAACATGAAAGAGGCGTTTGAAAACGTATATAAAACGGCTAAAGAGCATAAAGTATCTCTTCGAATTGCAGCTTACATTGTTGCCATCGATAAAGTTGCCAATACTACTCGATTAAGAGGCGGATTTTAATCGCAGCTTCAACATCAAAAAGAGGCTCAT
>CALSBM010000076.1:0-15601 GCA_943373175.1 Chitinophaga pinensis
GGCACAATGCACAACCTGAGAGCGAGCAGTTACTCAATCACTTCGACCCAAGCCCAAGTGTGGACGAACCGCTTCCGTTTGTGGATCAACCCGATGTTAACTTCGACCCAAAACCCAACGCAAGTCCAACCACTGCGCCTGTATGCTCAAGAAAGCACGCTGGTGATTGACCAATTGGCCGGAAGAAGGTTGAAAGAAGTTAGGCTAACCGACCTCAGCGGAAGAGTAATTGAGAACTGGCAACAACCACAAGGCGAAAGCCGCATTGAACTGCCGACCACTGCCGCCAACGGCGTGTATCTGATGACCGTTATCACCAGCGACGGTACGGTGCAAACTGAACGGGTTTTGGTGCGGTATTGATGAATCATTGCCATTGAAAGAGACGCGATAAATCGCGTCTCTACAAGAATTCCCACAGGGGGGCATCCGGACGCGGGTGCCCTTTTTTTGTGTCAGGCTTATGTAACAGCTATAGGATGGAAGTCCCGAGTGGGAGTGGTGTGAAAGGACACTTAAGGCAAATCATGATATCCCTACCTTCCTACTCGAATTAATACTATTAGTTTTAGCGCTAAAATTCCCGATTCATTTAAAGCAACGAAGCCAAGAATTCCATTCGATTACATTCCAGTTCAATGTATTCAAAACGAAGAATTATAAGTGTCTGGATTTAGCCAACAGTAATGGCAATTTCAGTTAATGGAATTATTTACTGACGGTGAATAAAAGAAAAAAGCCCCCGGGAAATCCACGGAGGCTTTTTTCGAATTCCAGATGATTATCGTAAGTTGAAAGTCGATTTACCGATAAGGTATCCGTCGGCATAAACTTCTACTTGGTAATCCCCTTTGGTGTAATCGCTGCCTTTGGTGAAATACACGCAAGCATTCGTGTCTTGATTCTGGTAATCTACCTTACCGGAGGCGGTATAGAGGGTCTCTTTACCGTCGCTCATGAATTTACCTGAACCTGCTTCTTCTAAATAAAGCGTGCTACCTTCCGGCCCAACAATTCGAACCAAAACATCCTTGGTTCCGGCTTCTGCAACACGGTTTTCTAATAAAGTAAAGCATACTTTAATCTTTTCAGACTGACGAGCTCGGGTAACGGTGACTTCGCGTCCTGAACTTTTAACCTTTATGCCTTCAGCTACAATGTTAGAAGCTTTCAGAATAGCACCTACCGTGAGTTTATTGTAGAGCTTCACATTCTCGTCGGTGAGCTTTTCTGATTTGCTTTTTTCCTCTTGAATATCTGCTTTCAAAACCTGATTTTCTTCTTTAAGCATCTTATTGGCAGAAAACAGAGAATCAATTTGTCCCAAGTATTTCTGTTTCATAGTCACCAGATTAGCTTTTTCTCTCTTCAGGCGGGCGATGAGCTTTTTGGAGTCTTTGCCAGACTTTAGCAGCTTGGCAATTTCATTGTTTTTAGCATCCAATTCGCCTTGAGCTACATCGATAAGGCTGTCGAGTTGGGAGTTCTTGCCCCGATAGGTTTCCAATTCGTCCTTAAGTTCCTGGATTTCGAGGTTTTGGTCTTGCACCATCTGCTCCTTTTCGGTGATGACAATGGTTTTTTGTCCATCACTGCTAAGCCAGAAATAAGCAGTAAACACATTGGTGAGGAGTAAAAGCACTACGAGAATAAGTAGTCTTCGTTCGCGAGAGGATTTTTCTTGTGTCATGTAATGAAATAAGTTGAGCAAAGGTAAGGTCTTAGTGGTTGATTTGATTTTCGTAGATTCGGGCATTCATTTAAAGTTGAATATGTTTCCCTACGAAAATTTATTTCTTATTGACATCGAAACCGTTCCCCAGTATCCATTGCTGGTGGATGTGCCCGAGGAGGTTCAGCAATTGTGGTCAGAAAAAGCCCGTTTGTTGAAGGATAGCGATCGCCTTTCGCCTGAAGAGTTATACGAACGCGCCGGTATTTATGCCGAGTTCGGAAAAATTATCTGCATCAGCATGGGATACTTCCATCAGTCTTCCGGAGGGCTGAAACTTCGAATCAAATCCATTTATGGCGATAATGAATCGACATTGCTGCAAGAGTTCGCTCGACTAATCAACAGTGGCGATCGCCAACGTTGGGGTTTTGCAGGCCATAACATTAAAGAGTTCGACATTCCCTACCTCTGCCGAAGAATGCTTATCAATGGCATTGAACTACCCAAGTCACTTGATGTGGCCGGTCTTAAGCCGTGGGAAGTCAACTTCATCGATACGCTGCATCTCTGGCGCTTTGGCGATATGAAGAATTATACTTCTTTAAAGTTGTTAGCACACTGTTTAGGCATTCCAAGTCCAAAGCAAGATATCGACGGGAGCCAAGTGGCAGAAGTCTATTACGTGGATGGAGACCTCGAACGCATTGTGTCCTATTGCCAACGCGATGTTCTCACCGTAGCACAATTGCTACTAAAGATGAAAAGCCTGCCAATGCTAACAGATGAGCAGGTGGAGGTAGCAGGCTGATGGGACGCAAACCAAAAAAGCAACCCGTTAAGCCGGATACACGTCAAGACATTCGTGCTTTGTTCCGCAAGTTTCGGGATAAACGTCTTAGTCATAAAGAAGTTGCCTCACGTCTTGGCATCACCGATCCTCGTAGCCGTGAGATTGTTCTACAATTGCTGAACGAGTTTACCCGCGAGGGTTTCCTTCGGTCTGAATCTATAGGCTCCTTCCAGCTTAATCAGCAGGAAGTGTTGGTGGAAGGGCTTCTCGACATCACTAGCAAAGGGTTTGGCTATGTTCGTTCTGAAGAAACCGACGGCGATATCTTCATTCCTGAAAACCAGTTAGGTACCGCTTTTCATGGCGATAAAGTGAAAGTTAGTTTAGTAATGGTGCGAGGCAACCGCAGAATTGAAGGACGTATTGCCGAAGTAGTGGAGCGTTCTCGACGGGATTTTGTAGGAGTGTTGCACCGCATCGCTGGAAAGTGGTGGTTTCGCCCTGATGACCCTTCGCTTCCACCCAATATTGAAGTAATGAATCCTGATTTTCCTGGCATCATTCACGGACAAAAGGTTATCCTCCATCTGAATAACTGGGAAAATGTTCAAGTACAGCCTGATGGTCAGGTAACGGAGGTTTTAGGACTTCCCGGCGATCATGACACCGAAATGTGGGCTATTCTGGCTGAATTTGGCTTTCCACTTCAATTTCCGGATGAGGTTGTTCAGGAAGCTGAAGCCTTGGATGGTCGCATTCGCAAGGAAGATGTGGCTCAACGGCGAGATATGCGCGAGGTGCTCACGTTTACTATCGACCCGGTGGACGCCAAAGATTTTGACGATGCCATTTCGTTCCGTGAGTTAGGAAATGGGGAATATGAAATCGGCATTCACATTGCCGACGTCGGGCATTTTCTGAAAGAAGGCAGTGCTCTTGACCGTGAAGCTGCACGCAGAGCCACGTCGGTTTACTTGATTGACCGCGTGTTGCCGATGTTGCCCGAAAATCTATCTAATTTGCTTTGTTCACTTCGCCCCAAAGAAGATAAATTTACTTTTTCTGCGGTAGTGGTGATGGATGATGAAGGAAATGTTCGCGATCAATGGTTCGGAAGAACCTTAATTCATTCAGATCGTCGCTTTTCGTATGAAGAAGCGCAAGAGGTACTGGAAGGAAAAGCGGATGCAGTTTACGAGAAGCCTCTGCAAACCTTGAATAAGCTGGCAGAAAAAATGCGGGAAGCTCGTTTTGCTCAGGGTGCTATCAAATTTGAAAGCAGGGAATTGCGATTTACTTTGGATGAGCAGCGCAGACCTGTGGGCGCCATTGCGAAAGAGCGGAAGGCAGCCCACATGCTAATTGAAGATTTCATGTTACTTGCCAATAAGCTGGTGACCATTTTTGTGTCAGAAAAGAATGAAGGGCAATATGCGCGCTCGTTTGTTTACCGTATTCACGATGCTCCTGACCCGGAAAAATTGCGCCAGTTGGCAGATTTTATCGCACTGTTTGGGTATGAAATCAACATTCGTAGTCGTATGGGGCTTGCTGCTTCCCTCAATCGGTTAGTCGAAGAAATACAAGGAAAGGATGAACAAGAAGTCATTGAATCTATGGCCATCCGAACCATGGCAAAGGCAATTTATAGCACGGAAAACATTGGGCATTACGGTTTAGCATTTCCATTTTATACGCATTTCACCTCCCCAATTCGGAGGTATCCGGATGTGATGGTTCACCGCATATTACAGGATGTTTTGGATGGAAGAAAGCCACGGGATCAGCAGTCACTGGCGCTCGAATGCCGGAGAAGTTCGGAACGAGAGAAAGCCGCAGCTATGGCTGAAAGAGCTTCCGTGAAATACAAGCAAATTGAAATGTTGTTGCAAAATCCTCCTGAAACAGTTTATCAAGGATTGATTACCGATTTCAGGGAATCAGGAATGTTCATTGAAATTGCCTACAACTATGCTGATGGATTTGTCCGATACAGCGATATGAAAGACGATCAGTATGGATTTGAAAAACGGGAATACGAGGTAATCGGAAGAAGGTGGGGAACTGTTTATCGTCTCGGGCAACATGTGCAAGTTTTGTTGAAGAAAGGAGACTTGCGTACCCGCCAGATCGACTGGATGCTGATTAACCATGAAGAGCAAGAGAAGAATCCGGGACGTCCGGTTTGGAAAGCCGACAGGAGAAAACGCCGATAGGGAAATTATCTGATGGAGCTCCCATTGTTGAACCTGCATACGCATCGAAACAGCGAATACGCAATTCGATCATGTGACCCCAGCGAACTTGAAACTATGCCATTGGTAGAAGGTCAGTGGGTTTCTACCGGTCTTCATCCTTGGTGGTTAAACGAATCCACGGCGATTTTTCGCTGGCAGGAAGTTGAACTACTCGCAGCGAGAAATGGAGTACTGGCACTAGGGGAAGTTGGATTAGACCGCAGAAGTCCGGCATCCCTCGAATTGCAGGTCAAGGTACTCGAATGGCACATTAAGCTGGCTCTTGAAATGGAAATCCCCTTGATCTTGCATCTCACGGATTACTTGGATACGATGATGCAGTTAAGAAAAAAATACCCGAAAGGATTATGGATTTGGCATGGATTCAATGGACATGAGTCGATGTACCGGCAATTGCTAAAAACCAATACGGATTTTTCAATTGGAAGGAAGGTATTATCGAGTGCTGAGAGGCTGGAAGTGTTAATTAAGGAAATGCCTTTAGAGCGAATGTGGATAGAGTCGGACCAAGAAGACGATGCGGTGTTAAGAAATATATATCAAAAAGTATCAGAATTGCGGAATATCGAAACAAATATGCTTTCTCTGCATATATTTGCAAGGTTTAAGGATAGGTTTAAAGTTTGAGTAAACTGTGCAGCATTAAAACGCGAATCCCCAACCTCACGGTCAGGGAATTCACTCAGGCAATCAAATCAGAACCACAAATCGGGTCGCTGTAGGAGAAGGATTCGAACCTTCAGAACAACTTCCGACGCGAGGGGTAACCTGTAACTAAGTGCGTCGGTTGTTTATTCTTCCAAGTGGATCCGGCAAGCCAGAACCTCCTACAGAGTTTCAATACGACAAAAGTAATACTGTGGCATATTTTATACAAATCCCTTAAAGAATTGCTTGAAAATTTCTTTGATTCGAAATAAAAGACAATATTTGTATCGAAACCCTAAACATACAACCAGTTTTACCATGAGTGTTTTAGAAATTGACAACGTAGATCGTCAGATTATCTCTATTCTCACAGCAGATGCTAAGATGCCGTACTCTCGTGTTGCAGAAAAAGTATTTGTTTCTGACGGTACCGTTCATGTTCGAATGAAAAAAATGGAGCAAATGGGCATTATTAAAGGTGCCACTCTGATGATAGATCATCGGAAACTGGGATACGACCTCACCGCTTTTGTTGGGATTTACCTCGAAAAAGCATCAGTTTATAAAGATGTTATCAGCCGATTGGAGGACATTCAGGAGGTTGTGGAAGCTTCTTACACTACCGGTAACTATTCCATTTTCGCGAAAATAATCTGCCAGAACACGGATCATCTGTTAAATGTACTCAACCATAAAGTGCAGATGATTGAAGGAATCCGCAGAACAGAGACCTTCATCTCATTGGAAACGGCAATACGCCGACAAGTTGCGTTATAAACAGCGCGATACACAAACATCGCGGGCAGGTCGTTGTTACTTTTGTATCCATGACCTATCAGCAACTTCAAGTAGAGATTGACAAGAATTCCGGCTTTTGCTTCGGGGTAGTGTATGCTATCTCCATGGCGGAGGATATCCTGGATACCGAAGGGCAGTTGTATTGCCTAGGCGATATTGTTCATAACGATGTTGAGGTAGACAGGCTGAAGGCCAAAGGGTTGCAAATCATTCATCACGAGGATCTCACCGATTTACGTGATGCTAAAGTGTTGATTAGAGCCCATGGAGAGCCACCCTCAACGTATGAACTAGCACTTAAAAACAATCTTGAGCTGATTGATGCTTCTTGCCCGGTAGTATTGAAGTTGCAAAACAGGGTTCGAGATTCGTATGAAGACGGTACACCAATTCTGATTTACGGAAAGCATGGACACGCAGAAGTAATTGGTCTTCAGGGACAAACGCAGGGAGAAGCAACGGTGTTTATGAATCCGGATGAACTCGATTTTGATAAGCTTCCTAAAAAAGTAAGCCTGTTCTCTCAGACTACCAAGTCGATGGATACGTACTATGCAATAGGAGATAGGCTTCGCGAAAAGGGCATAGAAGTGGATTTCAACGATACGATTTGCCGACAGGTTTCGAATCGCGAACCGGAGTTATCTCGTTTTGCGCCTCGGTTCAAGAAAATCATCTTCGTTGCAGGAAAGAAATCGTCGAATGGCAAAGTGCTGTTTGAAGTCTGCAAAGCGCACAATCCAAATACTTGGTTCATTTCCTCGGTCGATGAACTGGACATGAGCTGGATTGAAGACGGCGACACTATCGGAATTTGCGGTGCTACCTCTACACCGCTTTGGCAAATGGAGGAAGTGCGTGACAGGATTTTATCGAATGTTTCGCTTCCTGCCTAAGTACCTTTTCATTATCTGCCTGCTCCTGATTTCCGGGGTAGTCATTTTCTTTTTTACTCGTTGTGGATCCCCCAAAAACATGTCTGAAATCACGGATTTTTATCAATTATCGCTTAAAGGCATTGACGGCAAGCCTTTGTCTTTTAATGAATTTAAAGGCAAGAAGGTGCTGCTGGTCAATACGGCGAGTCAATGTGGTTTTACTCCCCAGTACGCTGAGTTAGAGAAACTGCATCAGCAGTATGGCGATAAGTTAGTTATTGTAGGGCTTCCCTGCAATGATTTTCTTAGTCAAGAACCCGGAAACGAAACCGAGATAGCTGGTTTTTGCCAGCGAAATTATGGCGTTACCTTTAAGTTGACGGAGAAAATCCGGGTGAAAGGGCGTTACAAGCATCCTGTTTATCGATGGCTGACGAGTAAATCGCTGAACGGAAGAAGTTCGAGCACGGTGGTCTGGAATTTCCAAAAGTACCTTGTGGATGAACAAGGCCGGTTAATTGACTGGTTTGCGCCTACTACTTCACCATTAAGTGAGAAAATTACTCGACATTTTGCAGCCAACACAACCCCATAGGTGGAGAGGGTTGTTGATGGCTACTGTCATCATCATCGTGTGGATGGCCGTGATGGCACAGGCATTTTCAACCGGTAGTGAATTTCATTGGAGCTTACTTTTATTGTTTCCGGCTTCAGTGCATTTATACACCGGCCTTTTTATTACTGCACACGACGGGATGCATGGACTTATTCACCCGAATAAGCAAGTGAATAAGCTATTATCAACCGTTTGCTTATGGTTGTTTGCCTTCAACCGGTTCAGTGTATTGTATCCGAAACATCATTTGCATCATGCACATCCTGCCCGTGATGAGGATCCTGATTTTGCACCTTTCGGATTCTGGCGATGGTATATCAAATTTCTTATGGAGTATGTTAGTTGGATACAAATTTTAATGGTTGCTATAGTGTTTAACCTCGGTTTATATGCTGGATTAGCCGAAAGCAGGTTGCTGTTGTTTTATGCTATTGCGCCTCTATTATCCACCCTTCAACTGTTTTATTTCGGTACATACTTGCCACACCGAGGCGAGCATTTAGCGCACAATCAACATAAAGCACGGTCTCAGGCCAAGAACCATTTGTACGCGTTTATCACGTGTTACTTTTTCGGCTATCACTACGAGCATCATTCAGCCCCTTGGTTGGCTTGGTGGCAGTTGCCAAAGCTGAGGGAGATAAACGAAGCTTCTTCGGTTGATACGCCTTAACGATTGCCTCAATTGCCGGTATATGTTCCTGCCTTAGCCCAATCATGGTGTTGGTTTGAACCAAGAATTGTTTGTATTCAGGTTGTAAATCGTTCAGTGAGCGATCATCGTCAAGAATTAGAATCCCATCTTTGATAGAAGAACGCATCAGATAATCGAGAATTTCTTCCTTACGGCTTTTAACAGGTATCTTAAGCCTGTTTAATTTCGAAACTTTACGAACAGGAAGTCCTCTTCGATTTAAAATAGAAATCCACTCTTTAGTTCTGAATCTTGATTTATGGGAAGTAGTCAAAACTATTTGTGTGTCTCTAGTAATAAACTGACGTAATGTTTCAATAGCATTTGGACTAAACATGAAAAATTGATCATCGTCCAGTTGAGCAGGTTTCCAGCCTTTAACCGGAATCATTACGCCATCCAAGTCGAGTAAAATTTTCATATTCAACTGTAATGCTTAACTTCGAATTTATTTATGAGCTCGTTCAATTCTTGGTTGTTGAACTCGTTTAAAACCTATATACTTCTTTTTCTGAGTTTTATTATACCAGTCAATAGGGACTTACTTAACTACATTTTAAAATAAATGAATTGATGAGAAAGCCTTTGTCCACTTTATGCATTTGATAGAAGAACCAGATTCACAAGTTTCCCGCAGATTTACGCAAATTTTAAGATAGCTGTTAGGGTAGTTTCAATCGCAGATTAGCGCAAATCAGCGTATGAATCAGCGGAAAAAGTGCCATGTAAAAAAGCTCGGAACGTTGCCATTGAATAGCTTTTTACGATAGTGCCTATTCGTTAAATTATTACTATAGTGCTAATTTCTAAAAAATCTATTGTAGAAAGTTAACACTAAACGAAACTTGAGTGCAATAGCACGTTGAAGTCAAGTTATGTTGATTAAAATCGACAATGATTTATACCCTACAAACTTGAGAAATGAAAGAATTCCAACAAAAGAAAGCGATACAACTGGAAGGTAAGTTCGCTTTATCTACTGAAAATAACTTTTGAGAAAAGTTTGCCCCCTTCATCGTTTAGGTGATCTTGATTCTCGAAGAGTTCATGCCGATGCTGATAAGTAGATTTGTAATCGAGGACAAGAATCTGATTTTCTTTAAAAACATTTTCTGCTCCGTAAGAGCTGTTTCCAATTACCTGCAAATAGGTACTTGTAAGCGGAAAACGTATTCCCACTAAAGTAAAATGATTGCTTTTTGATAAAGCAATAATGTTTTCCAGAGCTTTTCTAAGCCTATCGCTGGAAACTTCGGAGGGAAATTGGTCTTTTTTCCGTTTTTCACATTGGGCCAGCTTTTCTTCCTCCTTCAATTTTGACCAATCTGTTTCAGCCGCCAATTCTTCCTTTGTTTTCTTCTTAGGCCGAATGAAATCCATGATTTTAGCCTTAACAAAGGCCATAAAGATGGACTCAATTTTTGGTTGAAAAAGTGGGACATAATACCTGATAACAGCCTCCTTAAAGTAGTGATACAGGTTATTAAAATCCTTGGTAGAGGTATATGAAATGCTACGCTCCATGTTATTGGAGGTTTCTCGATATGGGCTAAGGGTATGGTCGTCGATAGTTATAAAGACACTATCAACCTTATAACCATTTCTAAGCAGGTAATTAATTTTCCTTTCCATATCGAAATACGAATCGCTGGCGTAGGATAGGTTTACAACGCCATAATCCCGGGAGAACTTTTCAAGCGGAAGACCATGAGAGTCGGCAAACAAGAAAGATTTGATTTTTTTGTCCGGATAAACAGCGTAGTCTTTGAAATAATTAATCTTACCAAAGACAAACAACAGCACATTAAAAGCGAGAACGAACATCAGGAATACTGATGCGCTTAACAGAAATTTTTTCATTTCTTCAGTGGCTTTTTAAAATTGGAAATAGATAAACTCAACGCTTTCGCCATGGTTACCATAGAAGTAAATGGTAAGTAGAATTAGGAAATAAATTCCCCATCTGATGGCTTTATTCCGAACCTTATTCAAGTTAGCAATGCCGTAATTACCCTCACGGCCTATCCATTCTACTAATAGAAAAATCAACGTAAGGTTGATGGTTGCAAAAGCGTCTTTCATGCCCTCAAACTTGGGAATCGTTAACAAGCTGGGAGAAAAGATTCCACCAATGTAGGAAACAGCATGATGGAGATCAGTAGCCCGGAAGAAAATCCAAGCAAAAACGGTAAGTGCAAATGTGGTTAGTATCTGAAAGAATTCTCGGAAACTTGGTAGGAAGCGGCCTTGCGCAACAATTTCTAGGTTTGTTCGATTGCTATTGGTAAGCAACAGGGGCATGAAATAGAGCGCATTGAGCCCTCCCCAAACAAGGAAGGTCCAATTTGCACCGTGCCAGAAACCACTTACAAGGAAGATAATAAACGTATTTCGGACTTTCATCCAAATTCCACCTTTACTACCACCGAGGGGGATATACAAGTAATCGCGAAACCAAGAAGAGAGTGAAATATGCCACCTACGCCAGAACTCTGCGATATCGCGGGAGAAGTACGGAAAGGCAAAATTGCGTAGTAGTTCAATCCCCATTAGGCGTGCGGTTCCTAATGCAATATCCGAATAGCCTGAAAAGTCACCATAGATTTGGAAAGTAAAGAAGATAGCGCCCAGCACTAAGGTACTTCCTGACATTTGGTCTGAATTCTGAAAAATCTCATTGGCAAACTTGGCACAGTTATCCGCAATCACAACCTTTTTAAAAAGACCCCATAAAATCTGCCGCAAGCCGTCGATAGCCTTATTGTAATCAAAGTGCCTAGGTTTCTTAATCTGTGGAAGCAAGTGGGTTGCTCTTTCGATGGGTCCTGCAACTAAAAGTGGGAAAAAGCTTACAAAAACAGCATAATCAACAAAGTTCTTTTCGGCGTCAATGCGGCTTTTGTAAATATCAATTACATAGGATAATCCATGAAAAGTATAAAATGAAATCCCGACTGGAAGAATAATGCTCAACGTCCAAGGATTTACTTGAACTCCTGCCAGTGCTAATGCATCTGCAAAGGAATCAGCGAAGAAATTGTAATACTTAAAAACCCCCAAAAAACCCAGATTTACGATTACACTTAACCAAAACCAGAAGGTTTTTTCCTTTTTGCTTCCGGCATCCTGCATTTTGATTCCTGTAAAGTAATCGAGGAAGATGGAAAACATAAGCAAGAATAGAAAACGCCAGTCCCAGCAAGCATAGAAGAAAAAGCTGGTAAGCAGTAACATCAGATTTTGCAACTTTAGATTTTTCTGAGTTACAAACCAGTAGAGAATAAAAATTAGCGGAAAGAATACCGCAAAGTCCAAAGAGTTAAAGAGCACAATTAAGTGTTTATTGGTTAAAGGGCTGGTTAATTCAAGCTTCAGCTTAACTGAAACTTAGTGACTACAAATTGATGAACAAATTATTAAACATGAAACTTACCAAAGTCAAACGCGGCTTACTCGAGAGAAAACAACCTTTATCACGCCATTTCAATACAAATACGTCGCTTCTCCCTTGTTTTTTACCCATGTAGCCACGAAATTAGAAAAATTTCCAACTTAAACTTAACCATCTATAGCCCAATAGGAGAGTAGGTAGATTACTTAGTCAAAATATTTCTTTTTTAATTAAGTAGAAAACGGCAATCAGCTAAGCTTAATTCTTATAGTTGAGCTTCATACAGAGCTTTCCTAATTCAGGGTGGTTCATTCTAGGTTTACCTCTGCACTGTTGACTATGTGCATCAGGAAGTTACATAAGTACCACATTGCATACGGATACTAATTGACTTTTTTGAAGCAATGTGCCGTTATGTAATCTCATAAAACAGCAGGACATGAAGTCTTACAACTGAACCACGGAGGCGAAAAAGCAAAGCATTATAACTTTTTCGTATGGAAGCGTTAGTTCAAGATTGGGGAATGGACGCGTATAGTGTTTGTCACAAGATGATTCTTGCCGAGAAGAATTCCTTGCTTAAGCAGGCAGTGTTTTATCTATCAAACATGGAGCGGTTATAAAAGGGAAACAAGGTGATCTCTGTTATTGCCTAATTCTACTTTATAAAAACCTGTTTCGGGGTCAGGAGAGAGGATATAAAGGGAGGTATTGTCGTGTTCGAATAAACTCATTTGCGAAGCCGGAGTTCCGGTGAGGGTGCATAGCAGTAAACGCATAGCACGTCCATGCATGCAAATCAATATTGGTCCCTGATGGTGATTTGAGAAAACCGTTTCGAGTGCTTGAGCCTGTCGTTCTGCTACCTGATTAGGGCTTTCGCCGCCCGGTGAAGCGAAATCTAAGTCTCCTGATGCCCAAGCTTTTTGCATTTTCTGATAGAATCCTATAGGGCCATAGCTAAAACTTCTGCCTTCAAAATCACCCCAACTAAATTCATCAAACCCGCTTAATGCCTTGTAAGGAAGTCCGGCATTTAGAAGTGGCTCAATGGTTTGTTTACTTCTTTGCAAGGAGGATACATAAGCCATTTCAAAAGGAATTGCTGAATAGAATTGGCAGAATGCTTCGCCCTGTTTGCGGCCTGTTTCATTCAACGGGGCGTCAATTCCTCTTCCCTGCACCAACTTCTGAAGGTTGAAATTGGTTTGGCCGTGTCTAAGGATGTAGAGTTCAGGCTTTAAGGTCAGGGAAGGAATCCTCATCGGGTTTTCTCAGGGAATAATGGTAAAGCCAAGTATCGAATCGGGCGTGTTTGAAATGTTGTTTTGCATCGGTTTTGAGCTTCATTGGCCCGATTAATCCCGGACTAGACGTTAGCAGATGTGCTTTCCAGCCTGGGACAGCAGTTTTCAACCATTGACCTATGTTGGCATACAGCGTTCGAAGTTCGTCGTCTTCTCCAAGTCGTTCTCCATAAGGCGGGTTGATGTAAACATGACCGGGGCCATTATCAGGTATGCTGGATTCACTGAAGTCTGCTACTTCAAAACGGATTAAACTATCTACGCCTGCGCGTCGTGCATTTTGTCGGGCTATATCCACCATTTGTTCGTCGTTGTCAGAAGCGATGATGGTAACAGCTTTTGAATCATCGAGTTCATGTAGAAGACTATCTATTTCATCCCTGTACCAACTCTCTTGAAACCCATGGATAAACATGAACCCGTATTGAGCGCGGTTAAGGCCGGGGAAGCGGTTGGTTGCGAGGCACTGAGCTTCAATCGCGAGAGTGCCTGATCCACAAAACGGTATAAGAAGCGGTTGTTTAAAATTCCACTGTCCGGCAAGCAACATAGCCACTGCGAGGGTTTCAATCATCGGGGCTTTTCCGGGCAGACGGCGATATCCGTGGTAGGCAATACTGGCTCCACTGGTATTGATGAATATCTCCGCTTGATCGCCGTACCAATGCAGGTGCAGGCAGGCTTCTTCCGGATCTGGGCCACTGTCTGGCCGGCGGCCTGTCATAGCACGCAAGCGGTCAACCACGGCATCTTTTACCTTCTGATTCACAAAAAGAGTGTTCACCGGTCGATCCACTTTAACGAAAGATGAAATATGCAAACGGGAATCTGGTGTAAAAACTTGTTCCCAAGGCAAACCACGCAGTTCCTGATATAATGATTGTTCGTCGGGTGCAGTAAAGCAATCTAAGCTGAAATGGATTTGGCTGGCTAACCTTAAACGAAGGTTGAGGCGAATGCAGTCCATTAGGCTTACATGGAGTTCCACACCCCGGGGCATGGAACGCTCAACCGTGTATCCGAGGCTTTCAACTTCCGCAACAAGGAATGGTGCTAAAGTTTCGAAACACGTGATAATGACACGGGCGGGGTGGTTAAAGTCGAGCACTGCTTGCAAATGTAGAGAAAGCAGGTTGGAATGGGCGTATTAGTCAGGCTTTTTCCCACCTTTGCACGGTGCAAACTGCCCTGAATTTGCAAGCGCATATTGCGCTTATCCATGCTGAATTAGACCGGCTTGAACTTCCCTCTTCTCCTCATTTGTTGTACGAACCTATTCGATACTTCCTATCCTTAGGCGGAAAACGATTGCGCCCGGCCTTGCTTATGGAAGCTTGTGCGTTAATGGGCGGAAATGTACAGGATGCTTTAGGACCCGCAATTGCAGTCGAGCTGTTTCACAACTTTACCCTTCTTCATGATGATATTATGGATGAGGCGCCGTTAAGAAGAAACCAGCCTACGGTTCATTTTAAGTACAATACTTCTATTGCTATTCTCAGTGGAGATGCGCTTTTTGTGTTGGCTTATCAACAATTGTTGAAGACTAAACCAGAGGTATTGCCTGCATTAATGGCTCTTTTCAATACTACTGCCCTCGAAGTTTGCGAAGGTCAGCAACTCGATATGGACTTAGCTCGAATGGATGAAGTCAGGATTGAGGATTATTTGCAGATGATTGCATTGAAGACTTCGGTATTGCTTGCCGCAAGTTTGAAAATGGGTGCAATAATCGCCGGGGCAAAAATGGAAGATGCCAATTTACTCTACCGATTTGGGAAATCACTCGGCATTGCATTTCAGATACAAGACGATATTCTTGATATTTTCGGAGACCCTGAGAAATTTGGTAAACAGCCGGGTGGCGATATACTTTCTAACAAAAACACTTTCCTTAAGATTAAGGCTTTTGAAGTGGCTGATGAAGCGAAAAAGATTGCTTTGCAAGATGCTTATGCACTTGATTCAATAATACAGGCCAAGGAAAAAGTTGAGCTTGTGACCGCTTTGTTTGAAGAATTGGATGTAAAAGCAATTACAGAATTTGAAAAGGAAAGTCATTTAACTGATGCAATGGCTGCGTTGGAGGAAGTTGATATGCAGGAAGCTGGAAAGGTTGGGTTAAGGAAGTATGCCCGTTTTTTGGTTGATAGGGAACACTAGAAGAGGTATTTCGTTAGCTCGAATAAGTAAATCTCGCAAAAGCGTAGAGGCGTAATGATAGAAACAACTAATTCATTCGTGATATTAGGAGAAAATCAATACCCATTAAATTGTAAAAATTTAATTCTCCTTCAAAGGATGAAGGAGATTCTTTTTCCTTTTTAATAAAAAATATGGTTTTTCAATTAACTGCGTACTTTTTCCGCAGATTTTCGCAGATGAAAACGCTGATTCTCCTGACTTGTCCCTTTTAGTGCGGTGTGTTTAATTTCACCATCAGATTCTTCATTTTGCTTGTTGGTTCGGCCTCAATAACAACAACTTTGTTTGTAATTTTATTTAATATCTCCCCATCTACTATTTTTTTTGACTCATCAATAAAT
>CALSBM010000077.1:0-15551 GCA_943373175.1 Chitinophaga pinensis
AGGTGATGCCAAGATTGGATCGACGCTAAAAGGCATCGGTCCGGCATACCAAGATAAAACTGGTCGTCATGGTTTGCGCATGGGTGATTTGATAGCGCCGGATTTTCTAACCCGCTATGAAAATGCTCGTCATCGCCATCTCATGATGCTCGATCAACTCAGGTATTCCGATTTTGATCTTCGTTCACTCGAACAAAAATGGATGGATGCAGTTGATTTCATGCGTCAATATCCGATGATTGACAGCGAACATGTACTTCAAAAAGCGTTCAATGAAGGCAAATCTATATTGGCTGAAGGTGCTCAGGGAACGCTTCTCGACCTGGAGTTCGGAACTTACCCTTTTGTAACTTCATCTAACACCATTGCATCGGGTGCTTGTGCAGGCTTGGGCATTGCACCTTCAAGAATTGGAGAAGTTATAGGCATCTTCAAGGCTTATTGCACTAGAGTAGGTAGCGGGCCGTTCCCTACTGAGTTAAACAACGATCTCGGAGAACAGTTAAGGCTGTTAGGGAATGAGTTTGGTGCTACAACCGGAAGAGCAAGAAGAACCGGATGGCTGGATTTACCAGCATTGAAATATGCCATTCAACTTAATGGTGCTACCCAGTTAATCATGACGAAAGCCGATGTTTTGAGTGGATTTGGCAATATTCAGGTATGCACTCACTACAGGATTAATGGAACACTGACCTCCGATATGCCGTACGACATAGCAACTGCCGAACCTGTTTATGAACAGTTGTTAGGGTGGGAAGAAGATTTGACTGGCATCACCCACTATCAACAACTCCCTGATAATCTTAAAGCATACATCGGGTTTATTGAACAGCATCTGGAGGTTCCGGTTACGGTGGTGTCCGTAGGTCCGGATCGCAACCAGACCCTGTTTAGAAATGGCCGTTAAGGTTGGACTGCTTCAATTGCTGGATTGTCTGAGAAAAGAACCTTACGGTTTTTTATTGCTTTCTTCAGGTCAAGACGCTATTACTTTTCCAGCTCAGTATGAAACACTTCAGTGGATTGGCGGTGTTTCCTCTAAGAAAAGTGAGTTAAACTGGCCGAAAAAAAATAGCTGGCAATTTGGTTTTTTGGGCTATGACTATAAAAACAGGCTTCATCATTTAAGCAGTGCGCATCCTGCCTTTATGGATTGGCCCGAAAGCGGTTGGATAGAACCAGAATGGTTAGGTTACCAACTTGATTTCAGTGCGAAGCTTGAACTGCCTGATTACTCCGATTTTCAGCCTTGGAAAAGCGGAAATTCGCCTGTTTTCAAACCCCAGTTTGGTAGGCTTGAATACGAAAAGAAAGTAGAGCAAGTACGTGATTTGATTCGAAAAGGCATAGTTTACGAACTCAATCTTTGCCAGGCATTTCAGTCAGAAGATGTTCCAACAGACCCTATGGATTTGTTTTTTCAAATTCGTGCGACTAAGCCAGTTAGTTTTTCTGCCTTAGTTAAGTGGGAGCATCGTTGGCTACTATGTTTTTCACCTGAACGTTTTCTTCGAAAGGAAAACGGAATACTCATGAGCCAACCAATCAAAGGAACCAGGGCTAGGGGAAATGACCCGGAAATGGACTCATTAACTGCTAAGGAGTTGAAAAACAGTGTTAAAGACAAAGCCGAAAATGTTATGATTGTGGATTTAGTTAGAAACGACTTATCCAGAATTTGTAAAACCGGAACAGTGGAAGTGCCTGATTTAATGAATGTTTATTCATTTCCAACCGTGCATCAAATGATTTCAACCATTCAAGGAACATTAAAAGAGTCTGTTGAATTTGAGAAAATCATAGAAGCTTGCTTTCCAATGGGTTCTATGACTGGTGCTCCGAAAAGGGAAGCCTTAATCCAGATTGATAAACTCGAAGGGTTTTCTCGAAACCTTTTTTCAGGGTCAGTGGGCTACCTAACACCTAATGGGAATTTCGACTTTAACGTCTTGATTCGAAGCCTTTATGTTAATGAAGAAAAGAACCAAACCCATTGTTTCGCGGGAGGCGCAATCACTTACCACTCTGATCCTCAGGCGGAATACGAGGAAAGTCTTTTGAAAGCTGAACCATTGATTCAAATGGCAGGGGGCATTCTCGAGCGCACCTGATTATATTTGCGAAAATATTTTTGAATGATTTATGTCACTCGCAAGGAACACTTCAACGCTGCACACAGGGTTTATAACCCTAATTGGACAGAGGAAAAGAACTTAGAAGTGTTTGGAAAATGTGCTCACCTTCACTGGCATGGGCATAATTTTGAATTGCACGTGACCGTAAAAGGAAGTGTGAATCCGGACACGGGTTTTGTTATTGATTTGAAAAAACTCAAGGATATTATTCGGGATTCTGTAATTGAAAAATTAGATCACCGCAACCTCAATTTAGATGTAGATTTTCTTCAAGGCAAAATGGCCTCTACTGAAAACCTCGCTATCGGTATTTGGGACGAACTCTTTCCTCTTTTGAAAGCACCTAACCACGAACTTCATTCCATTAGACTTTACGAAACCGACAATAACTACGTCGATTATTACGGAGGAAATTAACTCATGAAAGCTTACATTTTTCCCGGTCAGGGAGCACAATTTCCCGGTATGGGAAAAGACCTTTACGAACAGGATGCTCAGGCTAAAGCCATGTTTGAGCAAGCCAATGAACTATTAGGGTTTCGCATTACCGATATCATGTTTGATGGCACCGAAGAAGCCCTCAGGCAAACCAAGGTTACTCAACCAGCAGTTTTTCTACATTCTGTTATTTTAGCCCTCCGGCTTCCCAATTTCAAACCGGATATGGTAGCTGGTCATTCACTTGGTGAGTTTTCAGCTCTTGTAGTTGCTGGAGCACTAAGTTTTGAAGAAGGATTAAAACTGGTTGCTGCTCGCGCTGCAGCCATGCAAAAAGCATGTGAATTACAACCCTCCACAATGGCTGCTGTTCTTGGACTCGCTGATGATTTAGTTGAGAAAATTTGCGCCGAAACTCTGGGTGTTGTTGTTGCTGCTAACTATAACTGCCCGGGCCAATTAGTAATATCAGGTGAAATTCCCGCTGTGGAAAAAGCCTGTGAGGTTTTACAGGCCGCAGGTGCAATAAAGACCATCATGTTAAGTGTTGGCGGCGCATTTCACTCACCCCTTATGCAGCCCGCCCAAGAAGAACTGGCAAAAGCCATTGTTAAAGCAGAAATAAGCAAGCCATCCTGTCCTGTTTATCAAAATGTGGTGGCGCGAGGTGTTTCTGACCCTAGTGAAATTCGTGATAACCTCAATGCACAGTTAACCGGAGCTGTTCGGTGGACACAAAGCGTTCAGGCTATGTTAGCCGATGGTGCTACTGAGTTTATTGAAGTAGGGCCTGGAAAAGTGTTGCAAGGGCTTGTGAAGAAAGTTAATCGTCAAATTCCAGTTTCAAGTGCACAACTTTCTTCCTAAATAGCCTAAATTGTTTTCGATATTTGGGTATGAAAAGACGTTATTGGTTATTTGTTTTCGTTTTGTCGCATCAATGGGCTTTAGCACAAAGCGGAGTTCAGGAATATATGAGCCTTGGATTCAGAGATGCAGCTTTACTCGCGTCGTCGTATCTCTCACCGTTAACAAAGACTTATGGCCTGAGTGCCAACGCTAACTGGGTGCAATCTGCCGAACCGTTAAAGCCATTTCGAGTAAGTCTTATGGCAAGTTTTAACGGATTAGAGGTTAAGGACGATATGACTTATTTCATTCCTAGCGAACTTGGATTAACTCAAGTTAGGTTTCAATCGAATGGAAATCGTCTCCCAACCGTTTTTGGTACTGCTTTTCCTCAGGGTCTTTTAAGTCTATATGGAAGAAGCCCGGTGAATGGCCAAGAGGAATTATGGGTTGAAACTCCACCTCCGCCTGGAATTGCCTTTTCATTTTTTGCTACTCCCATGATTCAGGCCGCAGTAGGGGTAGGTGGAGGGACCGAGTTGATGTTTCGCTACTTCCCGAGAAACAAGTTCGTTCTGTTTGATAATATGGAAGGAGCCGTGGACTTATGGGGAGGAGGCTTCAAACACAGCATTAGTCAGTACTTCTTCGATTTGAGAAAGGCAGACCGCCCCTTCGATTGGTCAATCTTTAGTACAGTTAGTCGCCTCAATTCCAATATTGGAATTTACATAAACCCTGATTTTTCTAATCTGAATGTTGTTTACAAAGGCCCGGCTACGCCTGTGAAAGACCAGTCTGTACGAGTAACTTCTACCAATTGGCAGCTAGGAACTAATATCTCTAAAGAGCTTGGCCTACTTACCTTTTACGGTGCAGTAAACTACCAGTTTAGTTCAACGAATGTTGCACTCGAAGGGCCATTTCCCTATATCGAGGGATATGAAATCAATCAAGGGCCTGATTTTGGAAAAGTAATAGTTAATGTAAGAGATAACCCCATTTCATTTGGTAACACTTATACCGGTTGGGGATATCAGGCTGGCTTTCGACTTCGGTTTCTGTATGTTCTTTCGTTTTATGGGGAATATGCAAGAGCACAATCACTCAATACTGTAAACGCCGGTTTAGGTTTGTTGATTGACTAAATATGATTCTACATAATAGAGTAAACCGCAATGAACTCCGTGAAAGGCTAATGAAGGAACCTTTCCACAGAATTACTTTATCCTTCTACCGCTATCTTACTATTGAAAATCCCTCAGAATACCGTGATCAGTTATACCAAAAATGGGTGAAATGGACGTGCTTCGGACGCATTTATGTGGCTAAAGAAGGAATAAATGCGCAAATGAGCGTTCCTGAGCATTTTTTTGAACAGTTTAAAGAAGAATTAAGTACTTTTTCTGGTCTAGAAAAAATGCCACTAAAAATTGCGGTAGAAGACGATGGTAAATCCTTTTTTAAACTAGACATTAAAGTAAGACCAAAAATAGTTGCTGATGGACTTAGCGATTATGCGTTTGATACCAACAATGTTGGCAAACACCTCAATGCTGAAGAATTTAATCAAGCATTAGACCTACCAGAAACAATAGTGGTTGATATGCGTAATGCGTACGAAAGTGAAGTTGGCCATTTTGAAAACGCAATCTGCCCTCCAGTCGATACTTTCAGAGAAGAGTTGCCCTGGGTAGCCAGTGAACTTGAGTACCAAAAGGATAAAAAAATTCTACTTTATTGTACCGGAGGAATTCGATGCGAAAAGGCAAGTGCCTATTTAAAGCATCTTGGTTTTCAGGATGTTAATCAACTTCATGGTGGAATAATTGATTATGCCCGTCAAATCAAAGAAAGTGGCTTACCGAATCGTTTTAAAGGAAAGAACTTTGTTTTTGATGAACGTCTTGGTGAAAGAATCTCTGAGGAAGTAATTAGCCAATGTCACCAATGTGGTCAAAAAAGCGACCGTCAATTAAATTGCGCCAATACTCTTTGCCACACTTTGTTTATCCAATGTGAATCGTGTGCCAATCAATATGAATCCTGTTGCAGTGAGGAGTGTCAGAAGGAATTGCATTTAAGTCAGGAAGAGAGGATTAGCTTACTTCAAACACGCGGGATGAAGCCTTTTCGCAGAACCCGACATTTCAATCCTCAGCATTCTTAAAGGATTACCTAATACAATAAAAAAAGCCCTGACAAAATCAGGGCTTTTTAGTGCTTTATTAGAATTATTATCTAACGATAATTCGTTGAGTCATTAATCCAGCTTCTGTTTGAACTTTAATCAAGTACATTCCTGGAGCCATTCCAAACATTCCAATAGAAAACTGAGTCTGGTTCTGTCCTTCAAACGCCTCAGTTCTTACTAATCGTCCGTTCATATCGACAATTTGAGCAGAGAAGTAGCCATCCATAGGGTTTTTGAATTGGATGCGGGTTGACTCTCCATTTTCTAATACATTAGGATAAATACCCATTTCGCTATCAAGGTTTTGAGTACCAACAAAGCCTGTTCTAAATCGAGAAGGCGTTGAAGAAGGAGTACAAAGAACTGCGTGGTTGAATGGTAAGACAGACCAAGAGTAGTTGACGTTCGGGATAAACTTAGTTGCTGCAGTAGTGAAGTAACGGTAACTGGTATCACCACCTGTTACTATGGCTTCAAAATCAATGGTACTGAAGTTGGGAGTACGGGAAATACGTAAAGCATAGGAAGTAGCACCATTAATTTTGCTCCAGCGAAGCGTAAAATCCTGAGGATTAACTAATTGAGTATTGTTGGCAGGCTCAAGATTGGTTGTTGTGGTAAGAATTGTATCGAAAGCCTCCATTGGTGGTGATTTAAGATAAGCACGGGAAGTGTTGCTTACGTTGCGCATCAAAGCAATTTGTTGAGGAGAAAATCTGGATTGACAAGCATCATCGGAATAGCCCATATAAAGAGTTGCATCTGGCCGGATTGTATCATTATTGAGATCAGTTTGAATGGGTTGCGCAACATTACAATTCCATCGATCTCCAATCCAATCAGCTCGGGTGTCGCAAAGTAAATCGCCTGCAGTGGTACAGTTTGCAGACAATCTTGGCGAAATTTCATTAGGATTACGAGTTACTCTTTCGAAAGAAGGAGAAAACTTATTCAAACTAGAGGTGCCTTGAAAAGGATGCAATAAGTTGAAGTAGTGACCCATTTCATGAGCAAACGTGGTATTTCCATTGCTGGAACAGTTTCCATTGGTTCCCATAAACAAACCGCCTTGCCTAAAGGCAGTTCCCGGGCCAGTTCCCGGAAAAGTTGCATAGCCACATAGAGGAGGATTTAGTTGCGATAGGTCGGTGAAATAAACATTGATTACCCGATTTACATTGTATTGCAACATAATTTGATCACCTATAGATTTGCTTGGCAAGGCAGCCCATGCGCTACTGGCAATGTAGTTAATATCTCCACGAAGAAAAAACCTGAACTTTACAGGCAAGTATTTTACGTTAAGCTCACAAATGGTAGAAATCAATGTTCCTTGGCTAATACGTATTGTTTGATTGGCATCAGTAATAACATGAAGCTGAATGGGGAAATTCATGAAAGTATCGAGCTGGGTACTTCCAGGGCGTTGATGAACAGACAGAAATGCAGAGTAGTCCTGCAAAATTTGAGCATTAGTTTCGGTGCCGCACCAATGCTGTCCTCTTGTTTGTCCAGTTTGTGCCATCGAAGCAGTACTCCAAACGAAAAGGGAAATCAGTAGAAAAATTCGCGTCATGGGTAGATTTTAATTATCCTATCTTTCAAATATCTGCCATTTCAGGTGCTTATCCTAACTTTGCACATCATTTTAACAAACCCTAATTTCAACAGGCAATGAAAATCACCGTAGTAGGTGCAGGTAATGTGGGAGCAACCTGCGCTAATGTAATCGCACACCGCGAACTGGCTAATGAAGTAGTCCTCGTGGATATCAAAGAAGGAACTGCAGAAGGGAAGTCACTCGACATGTGGCAGACTGCACCAATCAACCTTTACGATACCAGAATAACTGGCTCTACCAACGATTATTCAAAAACAGCCGGCTCAGATGTGGTGGTGATTACCTCAGGACTTCCCCGTAAACCGGGAATGACCCGCGATGACCTCATTTCCACTAATGCTGCCATTGTAAAAACCGTTACGGAAAATGCAATTAAGTATTCTCCAGACGCCATTTTTATCGTGGTTTCCAATCCACTGGACGTCATGACTTACTGCGCCTATCTAACTGCTAAAGTGGATAGAAGCAAGGTTTTCGGTATGGCAGGAATTTTAGATACGGCTCGTTACCGGGCTTTTCTTGCAGAAGCATTGAATGTTTCTCCTAAGGATATTCAAGCTATGCTATTAGGCGGACACGGCGACACCATGGTGCCACTTCCACGTTACACTACTGTCTCTGGTATCCCGGTTACTGAGTTAATTAGTGAAGATAAGCTCGATGCTATTGTTCAACGTACTAAAGTGGGCGGTGGTGAGCTCGTTAATTTAATGGGAACTTCCGCTTGGTATGCTCCCGGTGCTGCCGCTGCTCAAATGGTCGAAGCCATTGTAAGAGATCAGAAACGTATCTTCCCCGTTTGTGCTTGGTTAAATGGCGAATATGGTTTATCCAATATTTACCTTGGTGTTCCGGTGAAACTCGGTAAAAATGGAATCGAAGAAATTATCGAACTTAAACTTAACGATTCTGAAATGAAGTTGTTACAGGATTCAGCTAAAGCGGTAAAAGAGGTCATGGATGTTCTCGATCGCATGAATTCTGTGAACAGCTAAATTGAATGCCTCTACTTCCACTAATTAGGGTTCAGATTCCATCCAACGGTTATCACTGGTTGGTTATGGTTAAAATTGAAGAAAATGAGTACTCTTTAGTGGTTGATACCGGAGCATCCAGAACAACTTTTGACTTAGAAAGAGTATCTCAACTTTTTCCTGAGGTAGTTATTCAGAAAACAGAGGAGAAATCTGCAACTGTGGGCGCCGTTGATCTCGACAGCGCCCTTGCTGTTTTTCCACTACTTCATTTTGGAAATCAAATATTCAGGAATACTTCCATCGCTTTGCTGGATTTATCCCATGTTAAGCAAGTTTATTTTCAATTAGGGCTGCCTGATGTTCTCGGAGTTCTGGGTGCCGACTTGCTAACTTCTGGTAAAGCCTCAATCGATTGTGCGAGGGATTTAATTCGATGGAGAAAACGAGTTTAATCCAAATCTTGAATGTCTTTAAATCCCGTATGGATATTTTGAGTCCTACGGGTAATCCTTTTTTTTTAGCATGCAGTGGGGGGAAGGATTCGATGTTGTTGGCGAATCTCTTGTTAGCGTGCAACATCCCCTTTGAGCTGGTACATATTAATTACAACTGGAGAATTGAGGCTCAAAACGACGAGGAATGGCTATCAAACTGGGCAGACCTTAATGCAGTAAAATTTCATTCTTATCAGGCAGGAGGGAAGGATGGTCTTTTGCAAATGTTTCCCGGTTTGTCGTCACAAGAGGCTGCTAGAAAATACCGATACAAGGTTTTTGAACAATTGTCACTAAAGAACCAAAATGCAATAGTATTAACTGCGCATCATGCCGGAGACCAAAGAGAAACCATCTTAATGCGCATTCTTGAGGGGCGAGCGGTTAATCCAATTCCTCAAATTCGCCCACCTTACTACAGGCCAATGCTTGATTTTGAACCTGAATTATTAGAAGAACTTAGATTACACTATAAGGTGCAATGGCGCGAAGATAAAAGCAATAGCACTAACGACTATAGAAGAAACAAATTCAGAAACATTGTAATTCCTGCCCTTAATCAATTGGATTTTAATTGGAAAGCCGGACTCCATCATTTTTTAATTCACCATACCAATGCATTGCAGGCTGAAACAATGTTATTGGAGAAGTTAAAAGAACAAATTCTAAAAGAAAATGGCCTTGTGCTATTTCCCCTCAACGTGCTTCAGGAACATAAAAACAGAATTACTTCGCTAATTCGTTTAGGTGAAATATTAATAGCTGAAAGCGAAGTAAGCTGTATCCTTAACGTGCTAAATGCTCAAAAAGGCAGCAAAGTTTTTTTAAAGCAAGGAACCTTATGGAAAGAAAAACAATCGCTTATTTTTATTGATAATAAGATTAATAAAGAACATTTAATTATTTATCCATCAACACTATATGATAGTAGATTAGTTTGTTGGATTCCGGGAGATCGTTTAAAAAAGCCTGATGGAAGTCATCGAAAAATAAGTGACTGGCTAAACGATGTTCATTGCCCAGCTTTTTTAAAAGAGGGGTTTCAAGTGTTGAAAACAAACGGGGAAGTAACATGGCCACTGTACCACACAAAGATTGAATTCCGATTAACTTCGGGCTTTCTTGAACGCATTTAAGGTGATAGCAGAGGAAGAATTTCAGGAAGATTCTGAAACAGAAGGCCAAGATGATTTATTCGAACACCACAGGATTATTATAGATCCAGGACAATCGTTATTGAGAATCGACAAGTTTCTCTTCGATCGTTTACCCAATGTTTCGCGCAATAGAATACAGTCTGCGGCAAAGGCAGGAACTATTTTAGTGGATGGAAAATCGGTAAAGCCAAGTTTCAGGGTTAAGCCGGCTCAGGTGGTAAGCGTTGTAATGGCGCATCCACCACGTGAAAAGGTACTTATCCCCGAAAATTTGGATTTAAACATTCTCTATGAAGACCGTGATTTGTTGTTGGTGAATAAACCTGCAGGAATGGTGGTTCATCCGGCTTTTGGACATTATAGCGGCACTTTAGTCCATGGGTTGGTTTATCACTTTAGTCAACTTCCTACTGGAAGAAACGGTGATATACGTCCCGGTTTGGTTCACCGAATTGATAAGGATACTTCCGGGCTGCTCGTTATTGCTAAAAACGAAGAATCTATGACATTTCTGGCTGCTCAGTTTTTCAACCATACCATTGAGCGTGAGTACTACGCTATGGTTTGGGGAGATATGCCCGAGGACACTGGTACCATAAGCGGAAATATTGATCGCAGTATGAAAGACCGAAAACTTCGTGCTGTTTATCCTGATGGTTCAAGAGGGAAAAGAGCTGTTACGCATTACAAGGTTTTAAAGCGGTGGGGGTTCGTTACTTTATGCGCATTTCATCTGGAAACTGGCCGAACACACCAAATCAGGGTTCACAGTCAGTTCATCGGCCACCCCATTTTTGCAGATCCTATGTACGGAGGTGATGTTATAAGAGTGGGCAATCCAACTGGTTCCTATAAAAAATTTGCCGAGAACTGTCTTGAGCAAATGGGTCGTTTAGCCTTGCATGCCCGAACTCTTGGCTTCATACATCCGACAACCGGGATGAAATTTAGTTTTGATTCACCATTACCGGACGACTTTTCAGCACTTATTAATCGCTGGGATACTTTTTTAGCAGGACTAAAAACCTGATGTTCAATTTATTCCATCCACTAAAAACCCTTCATTTCCTTTACTTGAACACCGTTGTTTATCCGGTGATGAATGGTTGAAATACAAAGTTGAATCTTGAAGTTAGCCAAACAAAATAGATTTGCGTTTGAATTTGCGAGCTGTTAAGCAGCAGGCCGACTTTGATTATTCTTAAGAGTACACAAATAGAAACTCCGCATTTCTTTCCTCAATTTTGAACCATGCCAAAAACAGGAGATTCTCTGGAAGCTACTTTTGAATTAGTTGCTAAACTACTTGAGCTACATGATGATAACGTGTTTAAAATTAAATCGTTTAGCAGTGCTGCAAGAGCTATAGATGCATTGGGTCCACAATCTCAAAATTTAACGGATGAGGAGTGGAAAGCTGTTTCAGGAATAGGGGCTTCACATCTTAAACGTATCAGAAGTTTTCAGTCAACAGGTTCATTTGATGAGCTCGATGAACTGCTGAAGAGAACTCCGGAAGGTTTACTGGAAGTTATGGCGATAAGAGGGTTGGGTGTAAAGAAAGTGCGAACACTTTGGAGAAATTTGGGAATAGAATCTCTTTCTGAGCTAATCTATGCTTGTGAAGAAAATCGACTAACTGCTTTACCCGGTTTTGGATTGAAAACTCAACAGAATGTAAAAGAAGCTGCTGAGTTTTTATTTCTAAGCAGGGGGAAAATGAGGTTAGACAAAGCAGAAAAGGCGCTTAATGAGTTAGCAGAGGTTGCTCCTGATTTAAGTTGGAAAGCCGTAGGCGAGTACTCCCGACATTTGCCGGTTATAGAGCGTTTAGAAATTCTTGTTGATAGAACTATCGAAACTGAAACTAACCTACCACCTAATGTATTAAGTAATCCTGATGGCTTTATCTGGTTGGCATCCAATGGCTTAAGTGTTGAAGCTATATGGAAGAACGTTGAGAATTCGGGGTATCAGTTGTTAAAACTTACCGGCCCCGAAGCTTTTATTTCTGACCTCGGGGCTTTCGGTGGTGACACCGAAAAAGAAGTATTGAAGCAAAATAACAGGCCTTGGCTTTCTCCTGAACTCCGTGACTCTTCGGAATTTTACCAACTTGGAGACCCAGTAGGATTGGTTTCGAAAGATGGTTGGCAAGGTTGCTTGCACAATCATACTACCTGGAGTGATGGGCATCATAGCTTAAAAGAGATGGTTCAGGCTGCTGTTGAGTTGGGCTGGTCTTGGTTGGGCATAGCCGATCATTCCCGGTCTGCCACTTATGCAAATGGGCTTTCGGAGGAACGACTATTGGCTCAAATCAGGGAAATTGATCTGATCAATGAGTCTTTAAATGGAAATTTCCGGGTGTTAAAGGGTGTTGAATCCGATATTCTTTCTGATGGTTCCTTAGATTATCCTAATGAAATTCTTAAACAGCTCGATTACGTTGTCGCGTCTGTTCATATCGGACTCAGAATGGAGAAAGAAAAGGCCACAACTCGGCTGCTTAACGCCATCAGAAATCCATATACCTCAGTATTAGGTCACCTAACCGGACGTTTACTGTTAGGTAGGGAAGGTTATCCATTAAATATGGAGCAAATATTTGAAGCTTGTTCGGAGCATTGTGTGGCAATAGAGATAAATGCTCACCCTTATCGCCTTGATTTGGATTGGAAATACGTTGGCTTAGCTCAATCAATGGGGGTAAAAATCATCATTAACCCCGACGCTCACCAGATTAATGGATTAAAGGATGTTCGATTTGGGTTAGGTATCGCTCGAAAAGGAGGATTACTTAACAACAACTGCCTAAATTTTTTACCAACCAACCAACTTTTCCATTGGTTAGATAGTAGAGTTAAAGGTTAAGATACTGCCTTGAAATTCAGAAAATTGCGATGAATCAGGCATTTTAATAAGTCTGCGTCCAATGGTTTTGTAAGAAAATAGTTCATTCCGGCTTTTTCACAGGCTATTCTTGCATCATCGGTAGCATAAGCCGTAAAGGCCCAAATTGGGGTTTCACTATTAGGATTTTTTTCATCGGCGCGTATTTCCCTAGTTGCCAATAAGCCATCCATCTCTGGCATTTGTAAGTCCATAAGGATGAAACTAAAACGTTCCTTAGAGCTTAAGGCAACAGCCTCAAGGCCATTTTGAGCATGAAGCGTAGTGATTCCCCATCGATTCAATATTTTTATAACGATGAATGCATTGAGCTTTTCGTCTTCTACAACTAATGCATGAAGTTCCTGAAATGAAATAGGTGCGTCCATTGTCAAAGTGAATTTTGTTAATGGATTAAATATCGATAAAATAATCTCTTGCTTCGATGAATATTGAATTAAAAAAACGTGTTAAATTTTAATCACGTTGGCATACCTGTTAATTAAAAATAGTTTTCCGTCCTGTCTTTTACAAACCATTCTGGTTCGCCTTTTTTCAATATATGTGTAAATTAACTCTCTGAAAATAAACTGGTTTCCTGGATTAAGCTCATTCAATAGTACTTCATCACTTTGTCGGTTATCTTCTGGTTCAAGTTGCCGAAGTATGGGAAGCAAGAACTTATCAGACCTGCTTGAGGCTGCGGGATTTTTTGCACTTTTTAAGAGCGCCTGTCGGAAAGCAAGAGGAAGAGTATCAATTTTTGCCAAATCAATCATCAAATTCCCAAAACATTTCTTCCATTCCTGACCATGAGGAGCAACCTTGTTTTGATGTTCTTCCCAAACTAACAGATGAGCCAACTCATGAACGAGGGTAATGAGAAATTGATAAGGCCCAAGGGTAACATTCAGTGTAATGGTATGGCCTTTTTGCTCATGCGGATGCCTGTAATCTCCAAGCTTACTGATTCGTTCTCTGGTAAGGATAAGTTTTACCTTGTGTTTTATCAACAAAGGAAGTACAAAAGAAGCTGTGTTATCCGGAAGATAGTGTTGAAGTCGTTCTTCCAATTTACTCATGAAAAAGCAATAAAAACTACCCAAGCACTTCCATAAGCCAAAGCTGTGAAAGCTATAAATTGAGCAATAGTCCAAATCCAAGAGCCAGTCTCTTTCCAAGTTGTGGCCAAGGTGGACATGCACTGTAAGGCGAAAGCATAAAATATCAACAGCGATAACACGGTTGCCAAGGAGTAAAGCGGACTTCCATCAGCTCTTTTCTCTTGTTTTAAAACCTCTTTAAGTTCTTTTTCTTCGAATTCTCCACTGCCAAGACTGTAAATTGTAGCCATAGTCCCTACAAAGACTTCTCTTGCAGCAAAAGAAGTAATTAAGGAAATGCCAATTTTCCAATCGTAACCTAAAGGAGCGATGGCCGGTTCAATGGCTTTCCCAATCTTTCCGGCATACGAGTGCTCTAATCGCGATGAAGCCAGCTTATTGTGAAAAGCAGTGCTTTCAGGGTGTTGAACTAGGCTGTTTTCGTAAGCTTCATTATACTTTTTAAATTCTATGCCCGGCCCATAAGAAGCGAGCATCCAAAGAATTACAGAAACTCCAATGATTACTTTACCGGCTCCGCTTACAAACGAAGATGATTTTTCCCATACCGTTAACGCAACATTTTTCCATCTAGGTGCTCGATAAACGGGCATTTCAAGCATAAAAAAGGAATGGCCATCTTCCGGAACAAACTTTTTCAACACTAATGCTACCAATAAGCCAGTAAAGAACCCCAGGCAATACAAGGCGAGCATTACCAATCCTTGCAGATTAATAACACCGGCAATTAGAATTTCAGGGACTGCAAGTGCAATGAGTAAGGTGTAAACAGGCAATCGCGCAGAGCAACTCATCAAGGGAAGGATAAACAGCGTTATCAACCGTTCCCGTTGGTTACTGATGGTTCTGGTACTCATTATTGCGGGTACAGCACAAGCAAATCCTCCAACAAGTGGAACCACCGATTTACCATTAAGTCCGAACTTCTGCATAATTCGGTCAGTGATGAAGCTAACCCGAGCCATATAACCACTTTCTTCAAGCAGGGCTACAAAACCGAATAACAAGGCTATTTGAGGAATGAAAACTATCACTCCCCCAAGTCCTGCCCAAACTCCGTCCACCATCAAATCAGTAAGCTTACTTTTAGGTAACCATTGCTTAAAAAAGTCGTTACTGGCAGCAAAAAATCCTTCAATCAGGTCCATTGGCATACTCGCAAGACTGAAAATAGATTGAAAAATCAGGAACAAAACCACGAGCATAATAACTAAACCCGTAACCGGATTGGTTAACAGCTTATCCAACTTCCTACTCACATTTTGGCTAAGCTCTTTAGGCTTGAGCGTAATTTGACGGAGCAGCTCTGCAATTTTTGCATAGCGGTCAACCGTTTCAATTGCCTGATGGCGGTTCCATTCTTGTTCAGAACACGCCTCAATTACTTCGGAGGGAAGGTTAACTGGCGTAGTTAATCGGTCCAAGTTGGCACTTATTAAAAAACCTGCGTAAGGACTTTGTAGAGAAAGTGTTTTTCTCACTTCATCTGCTATGGCCATTAGCGCAGGTTCTGGACTAAAGAATTTTTTATCAGATCGGGGATGCGATTGAATTAAGGCATCCTTTAGCCGATCAAGGCCAAATCCAGTTCTGGCATCAGTAGGAATTACTGGAATGCCAAGAAGAGATTCTAATGTTCGAGGTTCACGTATCCTATTGATCTTTTC
>CALSBM010000078.1:0-15506 GCA_943373175.1 Chitinophaga pinensis
AAAGTAGGGCCGGAAGGCTTAGGAATACTTCGTGCAGCACCTGCTGTTGGTTCAACTTTGATGGCGTTTATCATGGCATACAGAAAACCAATGAAAAATGCCGGCGTCAATTTACTTTTAGCGGTAGCCGGATTCGGAATAACCTCTATCGTATTTGGATTATCCGAATCATTTACACTCTCAGTACTGATGTTAGGAATTGGTGGAGCATTAGACAATGTAAGCGTGATTATCCGTTCAGTAATCCTTCAAATGCTAACACCCGACGATATGCGAGGAAGAGTTTCTGCTGTAAACAGCATCTTTATCGGTTCATCCAATGAAATAGGGGCATTTGAATCGGGGTTAGCCGCTAGTTTACTGGGCATAATACCCAGTGTAGTATTTGGAGGAGTTATGACACTGGCCGTTGTAGCATTTACCTGGTGGAAAGCTCCTTCTTTGAGGCGTTTAGATTTACGGGCGTTACAGCAAACCCATCTCAATAAGTAGCCTAAAGCGAAAAATCCGCTACCTTTCGAACAGGCTATGGGTTACCGAAACATTTGGCGAAAACTCAGTTGGTTATGGCCGGTGGTCTGCCTCTTTCTCTCCGTTTACTTTTACCTGCTGAGCCAGACTCCTTCTGATTTATTTGTTCAGAATAAAGCAAGTGAACTGAATGCTTGGCTTCGGAATGCAGATCAGCATTTTCGTAAGGAAATGGCCGATTTGCGTAATCAACCTGACGATTTCAGCACTTTCAACGCACTTCGTGAATTGTCGGGCGAACACGTTCCATGGAAAACACTGGTAGTTTTTCACCGAAGTAAACTTCTGTTCTGGACTAGTAATGGTGTACCTGAATTAGCTGAAAAACCCAAAGACACCGGAAACTATAGTTACAAAGTACTATCAAACGGGTATTACCTGAAATGCTATTACCGATGGAGAAACTATACTGCTGTTGCCTATCTTCCTATAAGAACCCGGTTTCCTGAAAATTCAAGATTCTTAAAAAATCAATTTGTCCCAGCAATTCAAGGAATCGAGCAGCTTCGAATTGCTACCAATAAGAGCGATGGGGTATCTGTAATGGCGCCCGATGGGAATCCAATTTTCAAATTGAAGCTGATCAATCCTCAGGCTGAAGTTTATGATTCTGTTTGGGCTGGATGGGCTTCCACTTTGTTTATTTTATCGGTTGTATTGTTTCTGGCTAAGGCTAAAGAATTTCTTGAAACTAAGTATTTGAATAACCACCCTATTCAAGTGCTGTTGATTTGGATAGGATTATTGGTGGTTTTCCGAATTATAGTTTTTAGCGGTCGATTTGCCGCAGGGCTACAGGAATTTGAGCTTTTCAGACCGGAGTTATTGGCTATTTCTGGAATGATTCCTTCTCTTGGCGATTTATTGCTACACAGTTTACTCGTAGTCGGTGTGCTTTCCATGTTGTTATCGAAAAGGGAAATTTTCAGAGAATTATTAAAAACCAAGTTGCCGCTAACTTGGTGGAGAATCATTACTCCACTGGCATTTTTAGTTGTGAACCTGGGAGGACTTTTTCTTTTGGATTTAAGTTCTGCTATTATCCTCAACTCAGAGATTGTCATTGATTTAAGTAAAATCCAAAACCTTTCGTTTTATAGCTTTTTGGTTTATGGACTTATCATTGTTTTACTAGCGGTCTGGGTTATATTGGTGAAAGCAGTCGTTAGACATCTTTCATCAAGAGCAGATTATTGGACTTTTATTCTCATTCAGCTTTCCATTTCTTGTGGAATTGGAACCTATCAGTGGTACCTCAAAGGCCATTCAGACACTTCTATTCTACTTATTTTATTTTGCGTTGTTACAGCCTGGATTGTTTCCATGTTTTTAAAAGATGGAAGGGCGAGGTCTTATTATGTGAGTTTGTATGGGTTATCGGCTTTTGTATTTGGCTATCAACTCAATGAAGCTCAACAAGCTGTTACGCTCAATAACGCAACTCTGAAAGCGGAAAGGCTACAATCTCCTGATGATCCAACTGCAGGTTATTTGCTTTCAACACAAGCAAGATTGATACAGGACGACAACCTCTTGATAGAACAACTTGCTCAAAAGTTTATAGTTGATCCGGCACTGCGTTCCAGAATACAGCTTCAGTACCTCAATGGTTACTTAGAAGGATACAATTTACAGCAGGTTACGCTTATACCCGGTCACGATACTTCTGCTTTTAATCAAGATGCAGAACCAATTATTCAACGTTACTTCTCGGATGCCCGATTGGGATTTGAGTTGAAAATCCCATTCTATAATCACGGACTTACTGATACTCTTTTTCTTAAACTGCAACAAAAGGTAAACAGAAATCAAAGTCCTTATCCCGTTTTGCTGGAAGACCGAGACTGGCGAAGCAGGGAACGGTTCAGTGAATTGTCCTATGCCGTTTATCAAAAAGGGAACTTAGTTCGACAAGGAGGGATATACCCGTATTCACTTAACGATCGAAAATGGCAAGCAAGTTTTGATGGCGACTTAATCCATAAAGACGGAACAACGCATTTGGTTACAAAGCCCCGATATGACTTTACCATAGTGGTTAGTTTTTACGGGGGATATGGTCTTCGATGGTTGGTAACTTCCTCTTTTCTATTTATGTCCGGAATGATGGTATTTCTACTTTTCGGATTGGGGAATGTGGCATTTGCCGATTTTAATCTTCGACCAAGAATAACTTATCAGCTTAAAATAGAATTGGCATTTATGGGCTCTGCTGTTTTCATCCTGTTAGTGGTTGGCTACATCACATTGCAATACACCTTGATAAAAAGCAGGCAACGCCAGTTAGAGCAAATAACCATGAGAATTCAGAGCATTTCATCTTCAATTGAAAATGAAATGGCCCCTTACTTTCGCCTGAATCAGGAATTTTTCTTCTCACTCAGTCAAATGGCTCGCAATTACGGAGCTGATGTCAACGTATTTGCCTTAAATGGTAAGCTTTTGTACTCCACTCAACCCGGTATTTACCAGCGAAACCTGCTCGCTTCCTTTATTGAACCCCAAGCTATTTTTCAAATGAATGGCTTACAGAAAACAGTTTTTGTTCAACAAGAAACCATTGGTAAGCTGAAATACTTGTCTGCTTATATTCCTCTTAATGGCAGAGATAATCAGAAAATGGCAATCTTGAATTTACCCGGATTCACGGATCCTTATTCTGAACGCGATTCACTCAACGACCTAATCGGTAATCTCGTCAACTTATACATTGTCTTTCTGTTGTTAGTAGCTGTATTAGCGCTTCGTTTTTCTGAAAAAATCACCGCACCTTTAAGAAACATCACCCGATTAATTTCTGAAACCCGTAGAAGGTCTGCTTCTTCCGATGCGCTGCTTAAACGAGAGGATGAGTTAGGACAAATCTTGAAAGAATACTATCGAGTGGTAGAAGAGCTTGAGAAAAGTGCAGAACTCCTTGCTAGAACGCAAAGAGAGGAAGCCTGGAGGGATATGGCAAGGCAGGTTGCACACGAAATCAAAAATCCACTTACTCCAATCAAACTAAGCATTCAATACTTGCAAAAAGCTTGGAAGGATGATGTGCCTGATTTTGATCGTCGTTTAGGAAGAATTACACAAACAGTACTGGAACAAATTGAATCGTTAAACAGAATTGCAGGCGAGTTTTCTGCTTTCGCTCAAATGCCGGTTTCGCAAAAAGAAAGACTGAATCTTGATGCACTAATTGAATCAGTTGTTGACTTGTTTAAAGAATCTGCCACCATTCATTATTCTAAGGATGCTTCAGAGTCCGAAGTGTATGTTAAAGCCGACGCCGATCAGCTTCAACGGGTGCTAAACAATCTGATAAAGAATGGAATACAAGCAGTTTCAAAAGGAAATCCTGTAATTAATGTAGCCTTGAGGAAATCTGGCAACTTGTTGCATGTTACGATTGCTGACAATGGTTCCGGAGTTCCTTCTGACCTTGCAGATAAGATTTTCACCCCCAACTTCACCACTAAATCTTCAGGGATGGGATTGGGACTAGCAATTGTTCGAAAAATTATTGAACAACACGATGGACAGATAGGGTTTAGTAACCTTCCGGAAGGTGGTGCAGCATTCTATTTCAGTCTTCCTATTTATGAGGAAAAGGAACGATAATTATTTCCTTTTGCTTTGTTGTTGCCTAAGCCTTCTGAATGTAAATGTTTGGGCTCAAGATTCTTTACCCCCTTTTCTTCAGCATCCTTCTTTTGGAAAGCCTTACTTCTGGAAAGGGCCACCGGATACAAGCAGGGCATTAATTTACCGACCTCGATTCAAGGCATCGACCAATGAGGCAGATGTTTCTCCCTTTTTTCAATCGGTAGAGTCTTTGGACAAATCCGGCAGTTTTGCCCGAACATTTTCAGCAGGAACGAACCAAAGTGCTATTCTCCAATCTAATTTCAATCTTCAGGTTACCGGGCAGCTAAGCCCAAAAATCAGACTGTTCGCCAATCTAACGGATAACGTTCAGCCCACTCCAACGAATGGGATTACACAAAGTCTTCAGGATTTCGACCGTATTTATGTTGCACTTCAATCAGATAATTTTGAGTTAGGTCTTGGTGACTTGGATATCAAAAACTTTAGCGGTGATTTTTTACGCTACAACCGAAACGTGCGCGGAGTTAAACTTTCGACGCAACAATCTTCTGGAAATAGAAAGAGTAAACAAGAAGTTAGTTTTTCTTCGGCCAGGGGAAGATTTTCTAGGCAGTTCCTTTCCATTAAAGAGGGAAATCAGGGGCCTTATCGTTTAATTGGGGCACAAGGAGAATCTTTTATTGTTATCCTCGCAAATTCTGAGCGGGTGTTTCTCGATGGAAAACTATTGCGAAGAGGTGAGTTATACGATTATCTTATTGACTACAACACAGCAGTAATTTCATTTACTCCAAACAGGTTGATAACCGCTCAAAGTAGGGTCATTGTTGAGTTTGAATACGCTAACCAAGCTTATGTAAGAAGTTTAACTACAGCTCAGTTTAGCGAAGAACGTAGTGGTTTTTTTATTTCAGGGCGTTTTTTTCTTGAGCAGGATGCCTCCGGCCAGCCGTTGCAATTGAACCTGGATAGTGCCAGAAGAGCATTTCTAAGCAATCAATATTCTGGCTTTAGCCAAGGCTTGTTTGATGGTGCTTCTCCTGCAAATTTTTCTCCCGGCAGCATTTTTTATCGCAAAACCGATAGCGCAGGATTTCGTTCTGTTTGGGTTTACACTCCAAACGACCAACCAGGGTTGTATCAGGTGCAATTCAGTTTTGTAGGACAAGGAAGAGGAGACTACAATCCTGGACCTTCGCTCACTAATGGCAGAATTTACGAGTGGATTGCGCCTGAGTTAAACGGTCGTGATACGATAAGAAAGGGAAGTTATGCTCCCTTAATCCAGCTCATTGCGCCAGCTTCTCAATTAGGTGCCGAATTAACATTGGGCAAAAGATGGAAAAATGCTTCTTTTCTAAACGTAGAACTTCTTGCCAGTAAAAAAGACTCTAATACCTTGGCCAATCCTGGAATTGGGAAGTGGGGGGGAGGTTCTATTTTAGAAGGATATTGGAAAGCTCCTCTTGGTTTAAAGTCCTTATCGTTGGGAGGAAGGATAGAGCAACTCAGTTCTGAAGTGCTGATTACTCAACCGTATAGAGCACAGGAATTTGCTAGAGAATGGCTACTTCCAGGACTCTATAGCGGAAAGTCAGAATGGTTGAATGACGGATACATTTCTTTTAACCCTGATTCACTTATCGGAATTAAAATAGGGATGAAGTCTTTTTTTGCAGAGAAGTATTCTGGCATAAAACCTTATACAACTTTAAGTTATAACTCGGTTAAAGCAACTATTCAGGCAACAATTGAAGGACTTCAAATGCAATCCGATACTACTTCTGGAGCCTATTGGAGAATATTAGCTAACGGATCATATCGTTTTACAAGAAGTGTCGTTTTTTCGAGGCTTCAACATGAGTCTAATTTGTCGAAGGCATTGGTTTACTCGCCCGGAGCTTTCCGATTTACAGAAACAGAGGCGGGGGCTCGTTCACCGGATTCTTCCGGAAAAAAACAGTGGGAGCTTTCGTATTTGTATCGTTTAGATGAGCAAGCTCGTTTGGGAGAATTAGAAGGATTTCAAGAAGGTCATGCTGTTAAAGCTGCTCAGGCTTGGTCATTTTCAACTACGAGCAACATTAAACTAACAGCAACATGGAGAAAAAGTCGGTTTTTTTTGCAGGATTCAACTGTTGGGCTTTCTGGAAACACGCTTTTGATACAAGCAGAGTATAACTATCGCTCCACCAACGGAGTTTGGCAATTATCTACCTTCTATAATTCAGGAGGAGGTCAGGAAGTTAGAAGAGACTTTATTTATCTGGAAGTTCCAAAAGGTCAAGGAACTCACCTTTGGGTGGATTACAACAACAATGGAATAAAGGAACTCAATGAATTCGAACCTGCTTTTTTTACCGATCAGGCAAATTTTGTTCGAGTGTTAATGCCAGCAACCGGATTTATTCCTTCTTTGAGAAGTCGTGTGAATTATAGCTTTGGTTTTTATCCTGACCGGTTGAAATCACCAAGTGGATGGAAGCGAATGCTAAAACCTTTTGCGTTGCTTCACTCTATCAATCTTGAACAAAACATAGCAGCTAAGTCCGGGCAATGGTGGGAAGCTCCTTTGTTAAACTTAGAATCAAGTCGCTTAATAAGTGGATTATTTAATAGTAGAACAACCTTGTTCATTTTAAGAATGAATCGTGCGTTTTCTTCCGATTTTTCATGGTTTCATCAATTGCAGCAATTATTGGGGACTAATGGCATTGAAAGAGGCTTACAAAGAGAACTTGTATTAAAATCAAGAGCTTCAGTTTGGGGGCCACTTTTGTTAGAAACCGTTTTTTCGGCGAAAAGCAGGGAGCGCGAAGCCCAATGGGCGCCGAACCGCAACTTTGCTTTTCAGGCTTATGAAATAGAACCACAACTTTCCTGGTTAACAGAAAGTGGTTGGCAATTTCAGGCTAACATTGGATGGAAATCAGCGTTTTCTTTGCCTAAAGACCAACAAATTAAACTTGAGCAATGGAAAACTGGTGGAAGTGTGCAATACAATAGTTTGAAGCGAGGCCAGTTTAAACTCAGCATTTCAAGAGTTGATATTCAATTTTCTCAACAAACTGTATCTGCTTTAGCATTCGAAATGCTTCAAGGATTATTGCCGGGCAGAAACTTAATCTGGAACCTTAATTGGACAAGGGAACTAGGAGAAGGAATTCAATTAAGCCTTCAATACGATGGAAGAGCTGCGAATCAAACCAGTACTGTCCATACCGGAAGGGCGCAAATTCGGTTGTTATTGTAAAGAAACTTCCTCAATTTTTTGAACTAATGCTTGTGCTTGCATTACTCCTGACTGCCGCCAAAGCAAGTTGCCAGAACGAAACAAAAGGAGGGTTGGAACACTTTGAATTTGATAATGCTGGGCTATTTCCGGATTTTTATCAATATCAATTTTGAGGATACGCACCTGATCGCCAAGCTTCGATTTAACTTCTTTCAGAATGGGAGCCAGGGTTTTGCATGGTCCACACCATTCGGCAGAAAAGTCTAAAAGTACTGGTGTATCGGATTGAATGTATTCTTGAAACTTCATACTTCGTTAACCCCAATTCAGCTCAAAATAGTTCGCTATTGCCAACGGACATTAAAGGAATTGACTTTCCATTTCTTGGGTACACGAAACCACAAACCCGGATACGTGATTACATCACTAAAGAATCCTCCCTGAGGGCTAGGTTTGGTTTCTTTTACAATAATGGACAGCCTTTTTCGAGTAAATCGTACTTCTTGAACAAAAAGTCCATATCCACTGCTAGGTTTAGTACCTGTTCCAAGATAAAAAAGCCGATTGGCTGATACACCTGGATTAAGTTCTAGTATCTGATTGAACAATGTAGTTGGAAGGCCAGTCCCAATAGTATCGGAGAGTCGTATTGCAATAGCACTTTCGACAGGAAAAAGTTGTTGGTCGGTTAATCCCTGTGGAGGCATTCGCATAAATCGGGATTTTTGCGAGAATGCGCAGCTTACAAAAAGGAGCAATCCAAAAACAAGCCCTAAACGTTTTACCATCCTATAATTTCGTAAATTAAAACGAAATCAATTGATCGGCATGTAAGTCGAGAAATTTGAGGTACTCAGCGTTAATTAGCTTACCTTCTTGGAGGTGTTTACCTATTTGAATAAATCTAGGACGAAGTGCTAACGTATTCATTCCAAGATAATTAAGTATATCTGCGAAATGACCCATTGCCAATGCTCCTCCTTGAGTTCCATCAGAAATACCGACAAGTCCGCCTTTCTTTCCTTTAAATGAACTTGGAAACTGAAGTCCGTCAACCCAGACTTTCAAAATACCAGGAAAACTACCGTTGTATTCAGGTATGATAAAAACAAATTTTTGTGTGGCATTGGCCTGTTCTTGCATGGCTTTCCAGGCTGGATGGTCAGATTTGCCGTTATAAAGACCATGACCAATAAAATCAGCAGGGATGTCTGCTAAATCAATTAACTGAGCTTCTTGGCCTTTAGAATGTAAAAAGTCAAGGTAGATGTCAGCAACTATTCGGGTATTGGAGGAGTGTCGGCTGGTTGCCGATACTACAGAAATGAGCATGTTATTTTAACAGATCGGAGTGCTAAATGTTCAAGAAGCAACTTTCAATGCACTTAATCCTGACTTTTTAAACCGCTCTTCTGCATAAGCGCGGTCAATTTTCAAAACTTTCACAGGAGGATCGCATGTTGGAAGTTCATACATGGCATCTAATAAAATTGCTTCGCAAATAGACCGAAGCCCTCGCGCACCGAGTTTTAGTTCCATGGCTTTATCAACAATGAAATTACATGCCTCATCTTCCAAAATAAAGTCAACGTCTTCCATTTTAAAAAGCTTCTCATACTGACGTACTAGTGAGTTTCTGGGCTCTTTTAAAATCTTTACTAGACTTTCCTTGGTCAATGGATTGAGGTGGCAAATTACAGGTAAACGGCCAATCAACTCAGGGATTAAACCAAAGGATTTGATGTCATTGGCACTTACAAACGAAAGCAATTCTTCCTTGCGCACCTTAGCATCCACAATGTTATTAGACCCATAACCGATAGCATTGACATTCACTCGTTTAGAGATGATTTTATCAACGCCATCGAATGCACCACCGCAAATGAAGAGGATATTACGGGTGTCAATCTGAATATACTTTTGCTCAGGATGCTTGCGACCTCCCTGAGGGGGGACATTTACAATAGTACCTTCAAGCATTTTTAGCAAAGCCTGTTGCACGCCTTCTCCGGATACATCGCGTGTAATAGATGGATTATCGCTTTTTCTAGCAATTTTATCTATTTCATCTAAGTAAACAATTCCTCTTTCTGCCGCAGCTACATCATAATCGGCAGCTTGAAGCAATCGTGTAAGGATGCTTTCAACGTCTTCACCAACATAACCTGCTTCTGTAAATACAGTGGCATCGGCAATGCAAAACGGCACTTCTAACTGACGCGCAATGGTTCGTGCAAGTAGCGTTTTACCAGTTCCTGTTTCACCGATTAACAGGATATTCGATTTTTCAATATCCACTTCAGATTTCTTATCAATCGGTTGATTAATTCTTTTGAAGTGGTTGTAAACAGCAACAGAAAGTACTTTTTTCGCTTCTTCCTGACCAATGATGTATTGATCGAGGTAAGATTTAATTTCTACCGGTTTATGTACGCGAAGCTTTTTCTTACTGCTTCCTTTCTCCCGGTTTTCATCGTCTGGAACCCCTTTCGCCTGGTCAATTATATTTCTGGCTTGTTCCACACAATGGTTGCATATAAAGGCATCCATACCGGAAACCAGCATGTTTACTTGTTCCTTTTCCAACCCACAAAAGGAGCAGCGTACTTTCTGTTGCTTAGCCATTAGGCTTGTTATTTTCTGCTTGATTTCACTAAAACATCGTCAATCATGCCATAAGCTTTGGCTTCTTCTGAAGTCATCCAATAGTCACGATCAGAATCTTCAAAAACCTTTTCATAAGGCTTGCCGCTATGGTTGGCGATTATTTCGTAAAGCTCTTTTTTAAGCTTCTCAATCTCGCGAAAAGTAATGGCGATATCGGATGCTTGTCCTTGAGCACCACCCATAGGTTGGTGAATCATCACCCTGGAGTGACGCAATGCAGTGCGTTTTCCTGTTGCTCCGGCACAAAGTAATACCGCAGCCATTGAAGCTGCCATTCCAGTGCAAATAGTCGCAACGTCTGGATTGATAAATTGCATGGTGTCGTAGATTCCTAAACCAGCATAGACCGAGCCTCCAGGACTATTTAAATAAATTTGAATATCCCTTTGGTTGTCCACAGATTCAAGAAACAACAACTGCGCTTGAACAATATTGGCTACTTCATCATTGACGGGCACTCCCAGAAATATGATGCGATCCATCATAAGTCGGGAAAACACATCCATAGAGGCCACATTCATCGGGCGCTCTTCTATGATGTAAGGAGTAAGGTTGTAGATGCCTCTATCGATGGCACTATCTACTCTAAGACTGCTAAGTCCTTGATGCTTTACAGCAAACTTTTTGAATTCTTTTCCGAAGTCCATTGTGGAAATTTAATTCAAAACGTGATTAAGCCTCGTTAAGTTTCCTGAATTCTGAGAAGGAAATTTCTTGTGAAGGGCTATCAGTCAGAGAGTCAACGTATTCGAGCACTTTATTAAATCGAACTTCACTGTAAAGTTCATCATGACTTTTGCCGTTTTCGATTTGTTTGACTGCATAACCACGAGCTTCTTCAAAACTAAGCTGTAATCCGTATTGGCTGAACTGACTCATAAACTTGCGGGTAGCAAGGTCAACGATCTCACTATAACTAACTGTCAGTTCATATTGCTTCATGATTTTATCTAAGATTACATCTTGCGTAATCTGGGAAGCATATTCAGGATACTGTTTATCCATTTCTTCAACCGAAACTTTTTTCTCTGCATGTTGAGTAAAAAACTTTTTGAGGAAGCTTTCAGGAAGTGGGATTTCGTTGAGCTGAATAATCGCTTTGAAAACATCACTTCTAAAACGGTTCAAAGACTCGTTTACAAGTATGGAGTTGATATCTTCTTTAACCTCTGCTTTAAAGGTTTCGAAATCAGTGATGGATTTCTCCGGGAAGATTTTAGAGAAGAACACTTCATTTAACTCGGCTTCACCTTCTCTCATGATGTTAGTAAGGGTGAGAGCGTAATCTGCATGAAGTAAATCATCACCCGCATTTTCATTTTTCAACATCTTTTTTTGCTCTTCAGTTGATTCATAAATCTGTGAGAGCTTTATCTGATGTTCATATTGCTTTTCAACGCCGGTGAGGGTTTTTTCCAGACCTTTATCAACAATTTCATCCAACTTAACGGTAGTCATTGTTGGCTGAACATGCTGGAAATCTTCACCGATTGGCGTTAATCGAATAAAGAGAACATCGCCTTTTTCTGATTTTTCCGGATAAGCGTTTTCAAAGAAGCGCTTGCGAAGGTTGGCGATATGTTCATCCAGGAATGCATCATCAGCATAAATGGAATAACGGGTCACGAACCCTTGATGAGGAAGAGTAAGGTCGAAGTTAGGTTTTTTACCGATTTCAAAGACTAACGAAACCTCAGCAGAGTCTTTTTCAAGGTCAACCATTGGGCTGTCGTCTGCTGGAACAGGTTGAGCAAAAATATGGATATCGTTATCCTTAAGGAAAGTATCCAGAGATTCTTGAACTAGCTTATTAACTTCTTCATAAAGAACCGATTTACCGTACATGCGTTTAATCATGCCAATAGGAGCCTGACCTTTACGAAACCCTGGGATATTCATCCGGTTTCGGTATTCTTTCAGGGTTTTATCGACTCGAGGATTGTAAGTTTCCGGCCCGAAGCTCATGTGGATGCGGCTTTCGAGCAGACCAATGTTTTGTTCTGTGATATTCACGCTGAATCGTTTATCCAAAATGTGCGCATGGAGGGACTCGAACCCCCACGCCGTGAGGCACCAGATCCTAAGTCTGGCGCGGCTACCAATTACGCCACATGCGCATTTTGAGGGTGCAAATATAGTAATTGCATCCTACTTTTTGGAATTAAACTCCTTCTTTAAGAATATTCTGAATACTATCTGCAGTTAAGGGTTTAGAAATGAAGTTTCGAACACAGTCGTATTGTGAGGCTTTAAGCCTATCGCTAGGGTCAATAGAAGAGGAAAGCATATATACAACACTCCTTACATTGAGTTTTACAAAGGAATCAAGAAATTCCCATCCATTCATTACGGGCATGTTAATATCCAGTAAAATGATGTCAGGAGCTGCTTCTGGATGTTCCTTTAAAAACATCAAAGCCTTATCTGCTTCATTAAAATCCTGAAGTTTGACGTTAGGATCTGTGTTTTGAATAATTTTCCGATTGATGAAGTTGACTATTTTATCATCGTCAATCAAGATGATGGATTCAGGACGTTTTAAGGAAGAAGCTTCTGCCACAAAGTTGATGGATGAATTCTTGAGTTCTCTCAAAGATACCAGATTATTCAATTCTTTAACAACACTATCCAATTCGTTGGATGCACTCTTCAGTTTTTCTACAATCCCCTCACCGCCATCAATCACATCATATTGCTTTTCAATCAAATTAATCAACCCAAGAATGCTGGTTAAGGGTGCTCGTACTTTATGCGAGGTTACAAATGCGTATTCCTGAAGCTGGGTATTTTTAGTTTCAAGTTCGTTTTGATACGTTTTTCTATCTGTAATATCTGACTCAATGATAAAGAATCTCATCTTTCCGAATCTTGATGCGGTTTCAGATTTAAGTGGAATGATGGTTCTGTCGGTATAAAAAGTGTGTCTGTCTGTTGAAGCACCCCTTACTTCTCCACGCCACACATTTCCTTTCTGACAAGAATACCAAGCTTGATTGGTTGTTAGAGGGTCATTGTTAGAACGCTGATTTTCAAGAAGATTAAAGCCTTTAGTTTGGCCTTTAGTGAGGCCATACTTTTTTATAAAATTGTCGTTGGCTTCGAGAATGCTTCCATCTTCTTCAGTAAAAATTGTCAAAGTGGCTACCGAAACAGCTTCTTCGAACTCATTCAGCTTTTCATATTCGAACTTCAGCCTCCTTAATGCCGGACGCCCGATAACTATGACTAACAGCAAAGAGAGTACAATAGCAAAGACATTAAACATGAGATCTAACTGGCTGATAAGCCCTACATCCTTGCTTAATTGAAAGTTGAATTGCGAAAACAAGACTTGATTGCTGTTCAGAAACTCTTCACTAAGCCGGTTTAACGTTGCGATTGGCAACTTTGACTTGTTTCTTATCTTATTGTATTCTTCAAGAAAGTCAAAGAGTTGCTGATAGCTCTTTTTTGCATTTCCGAAGTTAGATTTAAAGTAATCTTTTTCCGTTGGATCGATAAAAATGGATTTGCCGATTGTTTCAATCCGAAAGTTGTTGAGAGTCATCTCCGTAAGCACTGAATCGGGGACTGCCTTAAAAGAAGCAGATTCACTAAACAGTAAAAGATTGATGCGCTGAAGGAGCGTTTTCTGATTGTTAAGATGAGTGAGAACCGGTAAATGCTGGGAATAATCGTTAGTCAGTTTCCACTGAATAACGTAAGAGAAACTGAGTACCGTAAACAAGGCAATCAGCATCACGAAGTAAAAACGTCTGAATAATTTCATCTGGCCTTTACAAACTTAAGGCTTCAAGGGGTCTCATCAACCTTACTCAGTTGCTGTACATCGAATCCTCGTAGAAATGCGTCGATTGGCATACGCTTTTTACCTTCTGCTTGAATTTCAAGAATGCTGAGCCAGCCTTCTTTCATTCTTACCAGCATTCGGTCTTTATCTCCTTTGATTGTACCGGGAGATAAAGAGTCATCTTTTTCAGCGTTCACAAGCTCAGATTTGAAAAGCTTAAAGGCCTGGCCATTGGCTTTCATCCAACAAGCTGGGTAAGGGCTTAATCCTCTAACAAGGTTTAGCGCTTGACTGGCAGTAATAGTTGAGGGTAGAAGGCGAGTATTGGCTTTTGCCAACTTTGGGGCATGGCTCACTTTTGATTCATCCTGATGAAAGGGTTTCAATTGATTTGAATCGAGCTTTTGAAGCGTTTCAAGCAGCAATTGAGCCCCATCAATGCTCATTTTATCATGCAAGGAACCAGCATTGTCATGATCATTTATGATTATGTTTTTTTGAAGAAGAAGGTCGCCGGTGTCAATCTCGTGCTGGAGGAAAAAAGTAGTAAGCCCGGTAACTTTTTCCCCGTTAATGATTGCCCAGTTTATGGGTGCTGCGCCTCTGTAAGCAGGCAAATTAGAACCATGAAGGTTGATAGAACCCATTTCGGGCATATTCCACACTACCTCTGGCAACATTCTAAAGGCTACAATGACAAATAATTCAGCCTCATAAGATTTTAACTCTTCGAGAAACGCTGGGTCTTTTAGCCTCAATGGCTCAAGAACGGGAATAGCATGATCAACGGCAAATGCCTTAACAGGGCATTGTTGCATTTTTTGACCTCGACCCGCAGGCTTATCTGCCGTAGTTACAACAACTTCTGGGCGATAGCCGCTTTTACAAAGAAGTTCGAGACTGGGCACAGCAAAAGCCGGAGTGCCCATAAACGCTATTTTCATTAATTGGATAAATCAGGATAAAGGAGGTAAGGTTTTCTGAGTTGGCGGAACTTTTGAATTCCGCTTTTCCAGCTATCGCGAATTTTTTGTTCGTCCATTCCGACTTGAATCTGTTTTTTCAGCTCGGTTGTACCTGCAAGTTTATCGAAAAATGAATTGAAAAAGTCCTTTTTTCCGAAACGCTGGTACTGTGTATAACACTGTATTAAAGGAGTCAAATCAAGTTTTTTTCTAGCTAAAAGGTTTTTCTCACTCACTTTAGAATAGCTGAATCCTTTACATAATACGTTGAGCATCGGAGGGTTTTCTGCTTTTCCTTTAATTACTTTTGGTGTAAATGTTACGTTTCCACCGCTAAACCAATCAGCTCCATAAAGCTGAAATGGGGTAGGAGTTCCTCTTCCAACGCTAACAGGAGTGCCTTCGAAAAAACAAAGTCCGGGATAAAGAAGTATTGCTTTTTGATTGGGCAAATTGGGTGAAGGAGGAACCGGTAACCGGTAAGAGCGATTCCTATTCCAGCCTTTGCAAGTTATAACAGTAAGTGCGCAACGTACTCCATCGGAAAGCCAACGTTCTCCATTAATCATCCTAGCCAGTTCTCCTAATGTCATTCCATGTATCACTGGAATAGGATGAAGTCCAACAAACGATTTAAGACTATCCTGTAAAACAGGCCCATCAACAAAGTGACCGTTTGGGTTAGGCCTGTCTAACACAATCAATTGTATTCCTTTTTCTG
>CALSBM010000079.1:0-14691 GCA_943373175.1 Chitinophaga pinensis
TGGTCGAATGGTGGTTATGCTAACGACTACCTTGTTGGCGAGAATAACATGAACGAAGAGTGGTTTGGTATCTGTGCTAAGGGGCCAACTAACGAAAGAGGCGTTTATAGCCTTTATCCGAGAGCGGCGTATTACGCGCTCAAGGAGGCACACAAATTCAATCCATTTGATCCCGGAATGTCATTGAGCACGATAGATCAAATACAGGCTAGCGATGCAGTGTTAAAAGCGAGGGGAGACCAAGCCGCATTAAACAGTGAAAGCAAAGGCAAACTGTACCTCAGCGATTTACAAGCTAATTTTCTAACCTTCAGTACTGGAGGTAGTTTGATTACTACTCCTGAGGCCGCAGACCCTGCCAAAATGGTTTATCCCAACCGAACAGGGTTCGACCACATGCAGTCGTTCAACGTGGGAGTTACGGCACGGCCTGCCCCCAATGTAATGGCCAACATTCAGTTTAATGTGTTGGGCAATGTGGCTGAAAACCCTATTGATGAGGTGTTCTACGAAAACCGAGGCAGAAGAATTACGGTGAGTACGCCTAACGGCCCTATGCTGATTAACTCCAACAACCGCTTTCAGCTTTACCGAAGCACTATCACTTGGAATCATAAGAACTTCAATCTTACCGGTTTCTATCGTACCGGCCATTACCACTGGGGATATGAAGGCGATTTCTTCGGACTTTATCCTGAAGCCAACTACGGCGCGAACATCGATATCTACAACGGCGAAGCGCCTTTTGGTTTTGAGATGGAAGGAAAACGCAGCATTAAAGGGTTGAAAATTGCCTTTGGACCGGAATTATGGTGGGGAGCCAATCCGGCAGTGTTAGTGAAGTATTCTCGAAAGCTTAGTGGTTTTCAGGTTACCGGTATCTTTCATGAAGACATCACCCAACGTAGCGGAATTCAGAGTTCGTTCGCAGTTCCAATGCCTCAAACAAGGCGAGCAGCACTGGCAATCTCAAGAAAGATGGGCGGCTTCGGTTTTGATGTTGGCGGTCTTTGGGGCGGCCAACCGCTTAATGGAAGAACTTTCCAGCTTAGCCGAATGGTGGAGGGTAATGAAACCATCCTTCAAGACGAGATTACAAGTACCGACAATTTTGGAGGAAAAATTAAGCTTACGCTATCTTCCGGAAGATTCAACTGGTATGGACTAGCGTCTTACATGGGCCTTGTTGCCAATGGCGGTATGGATCAGACGAAGACCTTTACAGGTTGGCGCCTCAAGGATGTAGGGAGTGGCAATATGTACAACGTACTAAGTGGTTTTACCGTAAACGTTGGCAATCTTCAGTTTGCTCCCAATTTCCTCTACCAAAAACCAATCGAAGGGCCAATAGGTGGTAATGTAATGGCACCTGCTCGTCCTCGAAATATCCTCGATGATCCATTTTCGGTTCGTTCTAACCGCGAAACGGTAGCGGGTGAGTTCCTCTTTACTTACGACCCAACTCCGGGAACTTGGATGTATGAGTGGGACAATGACCGTACAGAAGATGCCAAATTTGCCATCAGTGCCGACTTTGTTTATCGTCACTTACCCACAACGCAAGATGCGGCTATCGGTATTCTCGCTAATGGCCGAACTACTTTTGTCTTCCCAGGAGCGGCACCTGCTCAAGATTTGTGGGAATTCAACACTCGGATGGTGTCGAAACTGAATCCGAACCTCGGGTTTATTGCCAACTTATACTGGGGTAATGGCCAGGCTAACGGAAGCGATGCCAGAACTATCGAACGGTTTGGCTTCGATTTAAGAACTGTCTTCAGAAAAACCAAGTTTGTAGCAATGGGAAGATTCAACGATTGGGGTCCATTCGACTACCACCGTGACTTCAACCTAACATTCCCCATGCAATGGATTGCAGATGTGTCCACGGAGCTGGGAAAGCCAGACTGGTTTATGACTGCGGCTACCAAAATTGGATTACGCTGTACTTACCGAACACTTAATAAGTATTCCCCCAGGTACAATCCAACTCAAACTATGGACGCTGCCGGAAACTGGGTGCCCGACCCCAATGCCATTGGCTTTCCTGATGGTACAGAGTGGGAAATCCGCACTTATCTGCAAATCAACCTCGCTCAATAATCCAATTCTTCATTCACCTTCAATGCCTTGCGAACTATGAAAAATCAGTTACTCGCTCGTTTACTTTTCCAGGGATTCCTGGCTTCCAGCATCCTTTGGGGTTTCGGATGCGAAAAAAGAGGATTAGAAGACCTTGAAAAGATTTCTTTCCCAAGCAAAGGGGAAGTTTTCTTAGACGACTTCACCCCTGATTTGGCTTATGCTGCTTTTGGAGGCTCCAATGTACGAGCGTTTCAGGTAGATAAGTTGGTGACATACAACGAAACGCAACAATCCATGCGATTTGATGTACCCGATGCCAACAGCCCGACCGGTTCGTATGCCGGAGGTGTTTTCATGAGCAAAACAGGCCGCGACTTGAGCAGCTTTAATGCCCTCACTTTTTACATCAAAGCGTCGCAACCTGCTACAATTGCATCCTTAGGATTTGGTAACGATTTAGGTATAAACCGCTCTGTAGTTACACTGAATGGACAACCAGTGAACACTAACTGGCAGAAGGTGATAATTCCTATTCCTGATCCTTCGAAGGTTAAAGGCGAACGTGGCTTGTTTTACTACGCTACCGGCCCTGAAAATGGGCGAGGCTACACGTTCTGGATTGATGAGGTGAAGTTTGAAAAACTCGGAACATTAGGAATTCCCAGATCGGTGATTCTCGGTGGTCGCGACAGCACCATCTCAGGAGTTGAAGTAGGAGATAATATCACTGTTACTGGACTTCAGACCATTGTCAGTTTACCTACTGGAATTAATCAAACCGTTGATGTTTCACCCAGTTTTTACAAGTTTACTACTACCGATTCCTCTATTGCAAGTGTAAATGCACAAGGTATAGTCTCTATTCTGGCGCCTGGTACTGCCACTATTTCTGCGGAGGTAAACAACCAGCCGGTAGAGAACGTGCTACGAATTACCTCTGTGGGGTCAGCGCCTGGTCCGGTGATTAAGGCTCCTGTGCCAACCCGCGATGCGGCCAATGTAATTTCCTTGTACAGCAACGCTTATCCGAATGTACCCGTAGATACTTGGAACACCCGTTGGCAGTTCTCTACTACCGACAATTCCTTCATTAAGGTGCAGGGCGATGATGTGATTCGATACAAGAACCTAAACTTTGTAGGAATCGAGTTTACCACTCAGACCATCAACGCTACCACGATGGATGGCTTTCACCTCGATATCTGGACTCCCGATAACACCACTGCTCCCAATAACTTCAAAGTTCTTCTGGTTGATTTCGGTCCGAACAACGTTTTCGGTGGTGGTGATGATAAGTCGCATGAAGTGACGATAACACCTCCAACACTGAAATCCAACGAGTGGGTAAGCCTCGATTTGCCACTCAGCACCTTTACCGGTCTTACCACCCGTGGCAACTTAGCTCAACTCGTGTTTTCAGGCACCATTCCAAACGTGTTTGTTGACAATGTTTATTTCTACAAGCAGTCTTCTGTACCTACTAACCCTGCACCAACACCAACCTTCTCGGCAGCAACAGTTATTTCGGTTTTCAGCGATGCCTATACCAACATTGCAGGGACTAATTTGAATCCTAGTTGGGGCCAAGCAACGCTAGTAACACAAACGCCTATAGCTGGAAATAATACCCTCGTTTACTCTGGATTGAATTATCAGGGTATTGAACTCGGTTCGAATCAGAACCTTAACGGACTCAACTTCCTTCACCTCGATTACTATTCATTGAACTCTACAAGCCTAAGAGTTTTCCTGATTAGCCCTGGACCTGTTGAAAAATCCTCCACCCTCGTAGTGCCAACTTCGGCTGGTTGGAATAGTGTGGATATTCCGTTGTCCACTTTCGCACCGGTGAACCTGAACAGTGTTTTTCAAATCAAGTTTGAAGGCAATGGTACTATCTACCTCGACAATATTCTATTCCGACTTTAATCCTTTCTCAAACTACCGAAAATGAAAATTCACAATCATTTCACCATTCGCACTTTTTTGGTTGCTGCCGCACTTTGTGCATCTGGCCTTTTTGTGTTGACTGCTTGCGAAAAGGAGGCGATTCAGGAGCTTCCACAGCGCAATTGGGAGCTTACCTGGAGCGATGAATTTGATGGAAATGCCGGCAATTTGCCCGATAGCACTCGCTGGACTTACGATATTGGCACTGGAGACAACGGATGGGGCAATAGCGAATTGCAGTTTTACACCAAACGCCCTTCCAATGTTCAGTTGAACGGAGAGGGAAATTTGGAGATTACAGCACGCAGAGAAAATTTCTCCGGTATGGCGTTTACCTCTGCACGCTTGAAAACCAAAGGAATATTTGCCCAGAAGTACGGACGTTTCGAAGCTCGCATAAAAACGCCAACAGGCCCTGGCATTTGGCCGGCATTCTGGATGCTGGGTGCCAATATCGATTCAGTGCCTTGGCCACAATGTGGAGAAATAGATATTATGGAACAGCGTGGGCAAGAGTCGCACATTAACCACGGCAGTGTTCACGGGCCTGGTTATTCAGGTGGAAATTCTAAAACAAAATCTTATGCACTGACCAACGGTCGGTTCGACAACCAGTTTCACCTTTACGCAGTTGAATGGGGCGAAGGGTATATTGACTACTTCGTTGATAACTTTCTCTATCAGCGGATTACCCCGGCTGATTTAACAGGAGAGTGGGTCTTCAACCAGCCTTTCTTCTTGATAATGAACATTGCTATAGGAGGAAATTTTGTTGGATTTCCAACCAATAACACCCCTTTTCCACAAACCATGACGGTGGATTTTGTCAGGGTTTATAAACAGCAATAAATCTTAGGAAACCCCGAAAACCGTTCAAAACAATCATTCCTGAAAGCCTATAGTGCTTTTTAAAACGCTAACCAATGCATATCAAAAAGAATAAGGATAACGAGGCCATGGAGGAGAACAAACCAATGGAAATGGTTCAGATAGAGGGAGAATCTTATTACAAAATCTCTCGGGTGAATGAGATGCGTCCTTTTTTTATGACGATTGTCAGCGACTCCAACCATTGGCTATTCCTATCCAGCAATGGCGGCGTTTCGGCAGGCCGAAAAAATTCTGAATATGCATTATTCCCATATTACACCGACGATAAGATTACAGAGTCTGCTGAGCACACCGGCTGTAAAACCTTAATCCGAGTAACTAAAGACGACCATCACCGGATTTGGGAGCCCTTTTCTATTCGCTCTGAGACGATGTTTGATTTTGAAAGGAATCTGTATAAAAACCGCCTTGGCAATAAAATCATCTTCGAAGAAATTAATCATACGCTTGGAATAACCTTTTCTTACCAATGGAATTCCAGCAATCAATATGGGTTTGTTCGAAAAGCGAGCTTAATTAATCATCTGGGATTTCCTTTAGAAATCGCAATAGTTGATGGCTTTCAAAACCTCCTGCCTTATGGAGTTGAAAGCGATTTACAACGGGCAGCAAGTAATTTGGCAGATGCCTACAAACGGTCTGAACTGATTCCTCAATCAGGATTAGGCGTGTTCGCTCTTAGTGCCATTATTGTAGATAAAGCTGAGCCAAGCGAAGCATTGAAAGCCAATACTGTTTGGCTTCATGGATTAGAACATCCGCACTTTTTGCTTTCTACCCTTCAGTTGGAGCGTTTCAGAGCTGGTATTCCACTTAGTCAAGAAGAAGATATCAAAGGCGAAAAAGGGGCTTTTTTAGTCCACTCCCAATTCAACTTAGTTGGTGGTGGAAGTAAAAACTGGCAGTTGGTTGCGAATGTCAATCAAACGCAATCCGATGTAATTCAATTGGCACATTTGCTTCGTACGCAGCCCGGATTCTGGATGCAAGTGCAACAGGATATCGAAAGTGGCTCTAAGAATTTATTAGCCTTGGCCGGTGCCGCTGACGCCATTCAACTGAGCTCCGACGACCGGCTAAATACCCGCCATTTTGCCAATGTGCTATTCAACATTATGCGCGGCGGCATCTTCGACAACAATTATCAAATCACCAAAAGCGATTTCATTCAATACCTCCGAAAGGCCAACAAGGCACTTTTCTTTGAGGTTGAAAGCTGCTTTACAGATTTGCCCGAAACCTTCTCTCTTTTTAAGCTGAAAGAAGTAGCTCATCAGTCCGGTCATCCGGCTTTGGTTCGTTTAGCGACAGAGTACCTGCCACTGAAGTTCAGCCGCAGGCATGGCGACCCCAGTAGGCCATGGAACAAGTTTTCCATCAACACCCGCAGTGAACTCGACGGTTCTAAGATTCTAGATTACGAAGGAAACTGGCGGGATATCTTTCAAAACTGGGAAGCATTGGCCCACGCTTATCCGGAGTTTATTGAAGGAATGATTTTTAAGTTCCTCAATGCCAGCACCTTCGATGGGTATAACCCTTACCGAGTAACCAAAGGGGGCTTTGATTGGGAAACCATTGAGCCCGACAACCCTTGGTCTTACATCGGGTATTGGGGTGACCACCAGATTATTTACCTGCTTAAACTGTTAGAACTTGCCCAGAGCCATCATCCGGAGCATTTTAGTGCTTGGTTGAAACGCGATGATTTGGTTTATGCCCATGTTCCTTATCAGATTAAGCCTTACGAACAAATCCTCGCTGACCCTAAAAACACTATTGAGTTTGACCATGCCGCCGACACCTTGTTGCGCCAACGTATGGAAGAGGTGGGTGCAGACGGGACATTGCTCACAAACCAGCACGGGGTTATCTGCCTAGCCGGTTTTTGTGAGAAGATACTTGCAACCGTTTTGGCTAAGGTTTCCAATTTAGTTCTCGAAGGTGGCATCTGGATGAATACCCAAAGACCGGAATGGAACGATGCCAACAATGCGTTGGTAGGCAACGGGCTTTCTATGGTCACTGTTTGTTACCTCCGACGTTTTCTTTCCTTCTTTTTGCCTGTTTTTGAGTCAAACCAGGAGTTTCAGGTTTCTGTATCTGCTGAAATTTCCCGATTCTTTCATCAGGTAGAAGAAGGGTTGAATAAGCATCTTTTGTTGCTAAACGGTCAAGTAAAGGGTGAAGACCGGAAGCATCTTACCGATACGCTCGCCATAGCAGGCAGCGATTTTCGGACGCGGATTTACCGTTCCGGATTCACCGGAGAGAAAGTAGCCATTTCGCTAAAAAAGGTGGCTGACTTTTTCAGGATTGCCAACCAATTTTTGGAACACAGCATTGCTGCTAATCGCAGGACCGACGGACTCTACCATACCTACAACCTGATCTCCATTACTCCGCAAACCATTGGAATAGATCACCTCAATGAGATGTTGGAAGGCCAGGTTGCAGTGCTCAGCTCAGGATTCCTCTCAGCCGATGAAAGCCTTCGGCTGCTTGATGCTCTTCGGACAAGCGCACTCTATCGCGAAGACCAGAACAGCTACATGCTTTATCCTAACAAGCAACTCCCCCGGTTTTTAGAGAAGAACTTAGTATCGCGAAGTGTCGCCGAACGCTCGGAGTTATTAACAGCGTTGTTGGAAGCCGGAAACCGGCAAATAGTAGAAGCCGATATAGATGGAACGTTGCATTTTAACAGCAACTTCCGCAATGCTACCGATTTGTCGGCGGCACTCAGCCGCTTGGACGCGGCCTATCAACCACTCGTACTTCGTGAACAATCCTTGGTTTTGGAGATTTTTGAATCCGTATTCAACCACAAAGCGTTCACCGGAAGGTCCGGGACCTTTTTTGGGTACGAAGGCTTAGGCTCTATCTATTGGCACATGGTTTCGAAGCTTGGGCTTGCCGTTCAGGAAACTGTACTCAAGGCAATACGAGACAACGAAGAGGACGCCTTATCAGCAGCATTGACACGTCATTATTACGCTGTTCAGGACGGAATAGGCATGCACAAATCGCCCAGGCTTTATGGTGCGTTTCCTACTGATCCTTATTCCCACACCCCGTTTGGTAAAGGTGCTCAACAGCCCGGTATGACAGGACAAGTAAAAGAAGATGTGCTTTGCCGTTTAGGCGAACTGGGGCTGGAAGTTCGAAACGGCATCTTGGCATTCAACCCTTTGATACTCAAGAGAGGTCAGTTTCTAACTGAACCGTGCCAGGTGGAATTTGTGGATGTGCACGGAATACGAAACACCCTCCATTTGCCTGAAAAAACGTTGTTTTTTACTTATTGCCAAGTTCCGATTGTGTATGAATTGGGAACTCAGGAGTCTATTGAAGTAGAACTCGCCGATGGTAGTAAACGCACTTCTTCTATTTGCCAGCTTACCCACGACGAAACCAAGGAAGTGTTTCACCGAACGGGTGCGGTAGATTCTATTACTGTATGTTTCAAGGATCTCCGATTCCGGATATAACAAGTCGGAATCAACCTCACTTCTATGAAAACCACGCTATTGATTTACCTGATTCTGATGATAACCGGCGTCCAGGCACATAGCCAGAAAAAAGTGATTAAGGCTGAAATTGTAGAAACTTCGGCACAAGGCCACAAGCTACATGGTTTGCCGGCAGTAAAAGTTTCAACGAAAGCCCTTATCCTTCAGCTTCAGCCTGAACAAAAGTTTCAGACCATCACAGGGTTTGGAGGTTCGTTTACCCAGAGTTCGGCTTATCTGCTTTCTAAGCTTAGTCCTGCAAAACGCCAACAAGTACTCGAAGCATATTTTGGCCCGAAGGGTGCCCGCTATTCCCTTACCCGCACGCACATTAATTCCTGCGACTTTTCGCTTTATCAATATGCTTACGCTATGGACTCCTCCGACCTGGAGTTAGAGAAGTTCAGCATTGAAGAAGATCGTAAATACCTTCTTCCAATGATAAAAGCTGCACAAGCTGTTTCGAAAGATGGGTTCTCCATCATTGCTTCGCCATGGACTGCACCTCCTTGGATGAAGGACAATGGAAAGTGGGTTGGTGGAAAATTAAAGCCTGAAAACCGCAACATTTGGGCACTTTATTTCTCGAAATACCTGAAAGCGTACGAGAAAGAAGGCATTCCAATTTGGGCTGTTACCGTAGTTAACGAACCCCTCGGTAATGGTAACAACTGGGAAAGTATGTACTATACGCCATCTGAAATGACCGATTTTGTCCGTGATTTCTTAGGGCCGAAATTGGAACTCGATGGCTGGGGGAAAGTAAAAATCCTTGGATACGACCAAAATCGTGGAGAAGAGTTGGAAGAATGGGTGAAGGAAATGTACAAAGACAAAGCGTCATCACACTATTTCGATGGCACAGCTATTCACTGGTACAACAGTACTTTCGATTACTTTCCGGCTTCATTGGAATTGTCGCACAAGCTGGCACCTGGCAAGCACCTCATCAACACAGAGGCGTGCATAGACGCACAAGTTCCGGTTTGGAAAGACGATAGCTGGTATTGGAGTGAAGAGGCGAAAGACTGGGGCTGGACCTGGGCACCGGAACATCTAAAGCACCTGCATCCTAAGTATGTTCCCGTATTCCGCTATGCCCGCGACATCATCGGCTGTCTGAACCATCATGTTGATGGATGGGTGGACTGGAACATGGTCCTCGACAAACAAGGCGGCCCTAACTGGTTCAAAAACTGGTGCACTGCTCCGGTAATCGTGGATCCGGAGTCCGACGAGGTTTATTTTACCCCGCTTTACTATACGCTAGCACATTTTAGCAAATACATACGGCCCGGAGCAATACGAATTGGGATTACCCATCAGAATCTCGACATCATGGCAACGGCTGCGGTTAACCCCGATGGCACTATAGCAGTTGTGGTGTTCAACCCTACAGAACAAGAAAGAGAAATCCAGCTCAAAATCGGCTCCGAAAGTATCGGAAGCCGTATTGCAGCGAAAGCCATTCAAACCATAACCTTCAAGCCTTGAATTCATGAACGAACCTATAACCGTTAACAGAGATAAAGTACCTATTGTCCAGAAGTTAGCCTTTGGCTCTGGGCACTTAGTCAACAACTTACTTCCCGGCTCACTGGGTGTTTTCAGCTTCTTCCTACTTACTGCATTTGGAATGGATCCCTTTCAAGCAGGTTTACTCGGAGGATTACCCCGGATTTACGATGCCCTCATTGACCCAATTATGGGGTATATCTCTGATAATACCACCTCTAAATGGGGGAGAAGAAGGCCGTACATTTTTGTAGGAGCTATTCTTTGCGGCATTTTTTACGCCATTCTCTGGCAGATGGATGCTGCAAATTCACAAGCATTCAACTTCTGGTACTTCCTGCTTCTTTCTATAGTTTACCTCACTGCCAACACCATTTTTTCAGCTCCTTTAATAGGGCTTGGTTATGAAATGTCGTCGGATTATAACGAGCGAACCAGGTTAATGGCGTTCTCCCAAACCTTTGGCCAGATTGCCTGGATGATAGTACCTTGGTTTTGGGTGTTAATTGCTGATCCGGATTTATTCGGTTCTCAAGCGGAAGGTGTACGCAAACTCTCCATTGGTGTAGGCGCTTTGTGTATGATTCTGGGCATATTGCCCGCTATTTTCTGCCGTGAAATAGACCAAACCCAGTTGAGCAATCGCTCTGAACTTTCGTTCAAAAACCTGCTGAACATCATGAAAGAGTTGTTTCAAAACATCGTCAAGATTTTCAAGAACAAGCCTTTCATGAAACTATGTGGAGCTACCCTATTGGTCTTCAACGGATTTCAAATGGTGGCTTCCTTTAGTTTTTTCATCATTGTTTTTTATCTCTTTAATGGTGACTACGGCAAGGCAGGAACATGGCCGGCGTGGTTTTCAACAGTTAGTGCTTTTGCGACCGCTTTTTTAGTGATACCCATCGTTTCCTGGCTTTCTTCCAAATTCGGAAAACGTAATGCCTTTATCATTTCTACAGTCTTATCCATTATTGGTTATATGCTGAAGTGGATTGGCTTTCAGCCCGGCAACCCTTGGATGATGCTCATGCCAATTCCGCTAATTGCCTTTGGTTTGGGTGGATTATTTACCCTCATGATGAGCATGACCGCCGACGTTTGCGACCTCGATGAACTCAACAACGGCATGCCAAGGAAAGAAGGAACCTTTGGCGCCATTTACTGGTGGATGGTCAAAATGGGTCAAGGCCTTGCACTCGTTTTGGGCGGACTCGTGCTGAAAATGATTGGCTTCGATTCCTCCGCTCCTACCCAGACCATGGAAACTATGACCAATCTCCGCATAGCCGATATCGTAATTCCTGCCCTAACAGCAGCAATGGCTATCGTAATAATGTGGAAGTATGATCTAACAGAAGAACGAGCCAAGGAAATTAAGGAAGAACTGGTTCGACGCAGGGGAATAATTTAATTCTAAAGATTTTCAATTATGTCATTCAGAGCCGAAAACATCTTTTCGAAAACTCAATACGCTGAAACCAGCTTCCTTACAGGCGAATCGGAAGATTCTCTTAACATACTTTTCAAGGAAATCCTTCAAAACGGCGTTCATGGATTTTGCTTCAGTTTATATGAAGAAGGACAGAAACCGGGAGATTTAATCACAGAAGCTCAGGTAAGAAGGCGGATGGAAATCCTAAAGCCGCACACCCGCTGGATTCGCTCCTTTTCTTGCACAGAAGGAAACGAGCATATTCCGAAAATCGCGAAGGAGTTAGGCTTGAAAACCCTTGTTGGTGCGTGGTTAGGCGATGATCCCGAAGTAAACCGTCGCGAAATAGAAGGATTGATTGCCTTGGCTCAAGCCGGTTTAGTGGACATTGCAGCCGTAGGTAATGAAGTAATGTATCGCAAAGACCTTACAGAAGACGCTTTGTTGGAGTTTATCCGTGAAGTGAAAAACCGGATTCCCGGTATTCCCGTAGGGTATGTAGATGCATATTACGAATTCCGTGAACGTCCTGCTATTACCGACCTCTGCGATGTAGTACTCTGTAACTGCTACCCCTTTTGGGAAGGATGTCCTTTCGAGAATTCGCTCGCCTACATGCAAGACATGCACCGACAAGCGACCGCTGCCGCTGCGGGTAAACCGGTTGTTATTACAGAAACCGGCTGGCCCAGTCAAGGAGAAAACTTGAAAGGATCGATTCCCGGCGATCATCAAGCCCGAGATTACTTCATCAACACCCAACTCTGGTCCGCTAACGACGATATTCCAGTGTTTTACTTCTCGTCCTTTGACGAGTCTTGGAAAGTGGGAGCGGAAGGCGAAGTTGGGGCTTATTGGGGAATATGGGATAAAAACGAGCAGCTCAAATTCTGACCATGAACGTTTTTGAGCATTTTGGATGGAAGCCCGGACGCGCAATTTGCTACTCCGGTTTTCGAGACGGGCAGCGCCCAGGTGAATCCTATCCAAGCTATGACCAGATTAAAGAAGATTTGCTTTTGCTTGAAAATCACTGGTTGTACCTCCGCCTTTATGATGTAGATGAACATGCTAAGAGGGTATTGGAGGTCATTCAAAAAGAAGGATTCCACTTTCAAGTGATGTTAAGTGCCTACGTAGAAGCCGAAAGAAACAATTTTGGTTGTCCTTGGAACGGTGGGACTTATCCGGAAGCTACGCTCGAAGCAAACGAGAAACGCAATGACCAGAAAATTCAGACTCTGATAGACTGGGCTAATGAATATGCCTCCATAGTAAACTGCTTAAGCGTTGGAAACGAAGCTTGCGTGGACTGGACTGATCACTATGTTCCTGAAGATCGTATCGTAGCGTTTGTTCGAAAGGTAAAAGCCGGTGCCAAACAGCCGGTAACCTTCTGCGAAAATTACGTGCCTTGGCTCAACCGGCTCAAATCGCTGGCAGAAGTTGTGGATTTCATCTCGATTCACACCTACCCAGTATGGGAATACAAACACATTCACGAAGCCATTGAGTACACCCGTGAAAATTTCGAACTCGTTCGTAGTCTTCATCCTAAAATTCCTATTGCCATCACCGAAGCCGGCTGGGCTACCAATTCTAACGGATTAGGCATTCTTCAGGAACATGTGAACGAAGAAAATCAGGCCGTTTACTTCCTTGACCTTATGGAATGGGCTGAGAAAGAAGCGCTGTTGGTGTATTACTTCGAAGCCTTCGACGAACGCTGGAAAGGCTCGGACGATCCCGATGAACCTGAAAAACACTGGGGGTTATTTCATGTTGACCGATCCCCTAAGGCATGTGCCCAAAATCACCTCCTCTTGGAGCCTAAATATCCTTTTTCTAACCAAAATCCTGTACAACAATCTTTTACAAAATGAAGCACCTCAACTTAAAAGCGTTTTCGCGAAGCGCGCTCCATGCCCATTGGCGCATGATGCTGCTGCTTTGGGGAATGGTCTTGCTATCCGGCCAGGCCTTTTCCCAGTATGCACAAATCAGTCTTCCAATTACTTGGCAAGATTCAGCTACCACCGACCTTACCACGACTGATTTCGGTGGAACAACTTCTTCCTTAGATGCTGACCCGGCTAACGCCAGCAGAATCGCGTTGAAGATCATCAAAGGCGCAGCAGCACAAACCTGGGCTGGAACTACGTTGAGCACTCCAAACGGACTTGCCGCGAACATTCCATTCGCTGCGAATGCGAACCTGATGAAAGTGGTGGTTTACTCCCCAGCAACCGGAGTAGCCTTCCGCCTAAAAGCAGAAGATAAGAACGACCCAACCAAGTCGGTAGAAACAGAAGTAACCACTACCGTAGCCAACGCTTGGGATACCCTAACATTCAACTTCGCGAATCAAGCCAGTGGCACAGCAGCCATCAACTACGGCTTCACTTACAACAAACTGAGCCTGTTCCCGAACTTCGGAGTAGATGGCGCAACAGCAGGAGTTCAGACCTACTACATCGGTTTTGTGAATCAAGTAGCACCATCCGGTGGCGGCGGTGGAACAACCCGCGCACAAATCAGCCTTCCAATCACTTGGCAAGATTCGGCTACCACCGACCTTACTACAACGGATTTCGGAGGAACAACATCTTCCTTAGATGCTGACCCGGCTAACGCCAGCAGAATCGCGTTGAAGATCATCAAAGGCGCAGCAGCGCAAACCTGGGCTGGAACAACCCTCAGCACTCCAAACGGACTTGCCGCCAACATTCCATTCGCTGCGAACGCGAACCTGCTGAAAGTGGTGGTTTACTCCCCAGCAACCGGAGTAGTTTTCCGCCTGAAAGCAGAAGACAAAACCGACCCGACCAAGTCGGTAGAAACAGAAGTAACCACTACCGTGGCGAATGCTTGGGATACCCTAACATTCAACTTCGCGAATCAAGCCAGTGGCACAGCAGCCATCAACTACAGCTTCAGCTACAACAAACTGAGTCTGTTCCCGAACTTCGGAGTAGATGGCGCAACAGCAGGAGTTCAGACCTACTACATCGGTTTTGTGAACCACGTAGCACCATCCGGTGGCGGCGGTGGAACAACCCGCGCACAAATCAGCCTTCCAATTACTTGGCAAGATTCGGCTACCACCGACCTTACCACGACTGATTTCGGTGGAACAACTTCTTCCTTAGATGCTGACCCGGCTAACGCCAGCAGAATCGCGTTGAAGATCATCAAAGGCGCAGCAGCGCAAACCTGGGCTGGAACTACGTTGAGCACTCCAAACGGACTTGCCGCCAACATTCCATTCGCAGCGAACGCGAACCTGATGAAAGTGGTGGTTTA
>CALSBM010000080.1:0-13473 GCA_943373175.1 Chitinophaga pinensis
GCCATCCACTTTTATCCCTTCTTTCTCATACATATAATCCGGCATAATACCCAGAGTAACTTTCAGTTGCCGGGGGCTGCTTTCCTCATCTTTAGTTTTGGTAAACGGCAGTTTTCCACGGGTATCTAATTGCTGAATCATCCGATCCATATAACGAAGAATCATCACCATCCCGCCAACATTTATTTTCTCCCAATCGTCGGAAGGTTTATGATAGTCGGTATGTGTTCCAGAGAAAAAATGAATTACAGGTAAATCTTTCAAATAAAACGATGTATGGTCAGAAGCACCAGTTCCGGAAGCTGACGTTTTAACACGTAAACCCGTTTGCCCGGTAGTATCAATTACTTCATTCCAAACCGGGGAAGTTCCAATACCCTGAAGGCCAAGAATATTCTCAGGTATTTTAAGACGACCAATCATGTCCATATTAAACATGTAAGAAACCTGCTTTAAGTCAATCGTAGAATTCTTTGTGTAGAAGTTCGATCCGAGAAGCCCCATCTCCTCCCCTGAAAAAGCAATAAAAAGATAGTTCTGCTTTAAATCGTTTTGCTTCGCTAAACGAGCTGCTAATGCCAATAAACCTGCGGTGCCTGAGGCGTTATCATCGGCACCATTGTGTATAGCTTTATCGTGTTCGTGTCCAGCATGTAGGGAACCACCAGTTTCGCCAAAGCCAAGGTGATCGTAATGAGCACCAATTACGACAGTAGTTGCCGCTCCACGGTCCAGCATAGCAATTACATTATGTCCGATACGCACCGCTCTGTTTAACCGGACATTTAAAGAGATTTTTCCGGTGGGTGGCGTTGCCGTTATGCCGTTTAAAGTAATGACGGGAATAGGCAACCCTCCAGAGCGACGGAACTTTGCATTTGGCAACTCCATGGTACTGTCAGAAGCATAAAACACTACTCCAACTGCTCCTAACTGATGAGCCTTTTTTACTCTCGACTCCAGATCATGACGCGCATTAAGCGCACTGTGCGGGTTGCCCGGTTCCGGCCATGCAGCTTGAATAATGGCTACTTTTCCAGTAAGCACTTTTCCTGCAAAATCTTCCCCTTTCTCAACAGAAATCCCTTTACCACAATCCACCATTTCAGCTTCAATCACCTTTCCTTCTCCAGTAAATCCTGCAGGGCGAGCGTCAATTGCTTTTCCATTGAATGAGCAGGTGAATTTTTTTAACGTTATCGAAGCCGTTACCTCAAACGGCTGAAGCCAACCATCAGATCCGGCAGGTTTTAGTCCACTTGCTTTAAAATCTTTAATTATATATCGATAAGCTAGCTTTTCACCTTTGGTGCCAGTACCTCTTCCTTCGAGACGATCGTCTGCAAGAAACCGAACATCAAGAGATAACTTTTCAGCCAAAGTAATTGAATCCCAGTTTGTTACATGCTGTGCATGCACTAATACAAGGTTCAATAACAAAACAAGTATTGCCGAACATCGTTTCATGTTGCAAAAGTAGTAGGGTTAGTTTAGGAAAGATTATTAGTTATGAATAAGCATAACTTGTAATTTTGCAATTGAAATGACTCGTATTCAGTTTAATAACCGCCAAGCGCCTTTTTATTCTGCGCTAAAGGCACGTGTTGACGCTTACTTTGAGCAACAAAACATTGCTAAAACTGGCAACTTCAAGCTTTACAGCAAAGCTGCCATTTTTTTGACCAGTGCTTTTGCGCTCTACATCACGTTGGTCTTCTTTACACCTACAACACCTGTTGCCTTAGTGCTTTGTGGATTGATGGGTATTTCAATGGCTGGAATAGGTTTCAATGTGATGCACGATGGGGCACATGGAAGCTTTTCCAGTAAAAAGTGGCTAAATGAAATTATGGCGCACACTCTTAATGTTTTGGGTGGTAGTGCATTTTTATGGAAAGCCAAGCATAATGGTGTTCACCATACCTTTACTAACATCCATGAAATGGACGATGATATTAACATCAGCATTTGGATGAGGGTACATCGTGCACAGAAACACTATTGGATTCACCGCTTTCAATCTTCCTACTGGGTAATTCTCTACGGATTCACTTATTTACTCTGGGTCTTAGTTTTAGACTTTGGAAAGTATTTCAGTGGAAAAATCGCTTCAACCCGTTTTCAAAAAATGCCTATAGGAGAACACATCGGCTTTTGGTTTACTAAAGCAGTATATGTGGTAGTTTTCTTTGTTATTCCTATGTGGCAAGTAGGGGTAGTTCCTGCAATTGTTGGCTATTTAGTAACAGCCTTTATCTGCGGATTAGTAATTGCCGTTGTCTTTCAGTTGGCTCACGTTGTTTCAGACGTTGAATTCCCTGAACCTGACGAGAAAGGAAAAATTTCTACTGAATGGGCAGTACATCAAGTTGCAACTACTGCCAATTTCTCGACTTGGAGCAAACCGGTTTCCTTTTTTATGGGCGGGTTGAATTTTCAGGTAGAGCATCACCTTTTTCCTAAAATTAGTCATATTCACTACCCGGCGATAAACAAGATTATCCGTGAAACGTGTGAAGAATTCAACATCAAGTATGTGGAATACAAAACCGTATATGAAGCCTTAAAATCTCATGTTCGTTATCTCGAACAAATGAGCAGGCCGGAACCCAAAGCTGCTTAAGCATAAAAAAGCCCTGAAATTCATCAGGGCTTTTTTTTTGCTTATTTACAGGCATTTACGAGAGCTAGCAACTGCTTTTTTTCGAAAAGCTAAGTGCATTTTACTGAGACTTCAATACTCACTAAGCATACTCATATCACTTTTTCTCAAGATGTTAGGATTTATTAATGTCCTCTATTTTCATCGAAAGAAAGTAACTGCTTATCGACTGCACAACTTGTAAAAGCATTAGAAATTAATCATCTTATACATTTGTTCCATGAACTACAAGCGTTTACTTCTCATAAGCCTTTTGTCAGCAGGTATGCTGTCATCCTGCCAGAGAGATACCATGATGACAGGGAATCAAAACCTTGATGCTCCGATTCAGCAAGTGCGTTTTCCTGATGGTTTTAACTTTAAGACAACTGCTGAGTACACATTAAACGTCCGTTTAATGAGTCCTAACAACCAGCCACTTGTCAAAACTTTTGTGAACCTTTTGGATAAGCCATTGGCAATGGGTGGAAAAGTATTGTTTAAAGGACTTACCGGAACTGATGGTCGTGCCGAAATCAAAGTAGCACTTCCTACTTATTTAAAGGAAATCATCTTACACCCAGGAGCGATTGGAATGCCCGAGTATCAAATTCTTCCATTAAACGGAAATAGATTTGATGTAACGCTGGGTGGAACATCGCCAACTCCCCTACAAGAATTTGTAGTACCAACACCGGATAATGCTCGTATGGGAGCTGCGCTTCGCACTTCAGTTTTACCTCCCTACGCATTTTTAGGCACTTGGGACTCAGAAGGAGTACCCAATTACCTTACGACTCCATTAGAAGTATCAACCCAGTTTGTAACCAACGTTCGTGGCTACCTTCCCGAAGGCCAGCGCTTGAACACTACCCGCCCAGACTTATTGGATGGTACTTATATCCACTATGCGGCTTTAAAAAACAGATCAGAAGTATTTGTGTCGTTCCTTCATGAAGGTGCAGGCCACAAAAACTCTCTGGCTTTTTACGCTTACAATAAGAACAATCCTCCTGCTTCCCCAGCAGAAATTCCAAATCTTACTATTATCTATGCAAACTCTTCTTACCCAGGTTCAGGTGGCAATTTAACTACCTTGAGCAGAGTGAAAATCGGAGTGTTTGGTGCAGATACTATTATCGGCTTCGCAGTTGTTTCTGATGCTTGGAAAGATAGTGATCAAACGGTTCGTCGTGACAAGCCAGTTTTCTATGATCGCCCTGAATTCAACCCTGAGTCTAACCCAGCGTTAAAGCAACACACGGTTTTATTGCATGAAATCTCTTCCGGAAATTTTGTAATGGGTATGGAAGATGTCAATAACAATTCTTCAGACTACGATTTCAACGATGTTATTTTTGCGGTATCGTCTAACCCTATTCGTGGTGGATTAGACACTACAGGCGTTTGCAACATCGATGTGAACGAGGATTGTGACGGAGACGGAGTTTATGATGCTTTCGATGATTACCGCTGCGATGCTTCACGTGCTTTCAACAACTACTACAATACTTGTTTGGCATTTGAAGACCTATGGCCTTCATTAGGTGACTACGACTTTAACGACTTAGTGCTAAACACCAATTATAAGATTGTAACGAATGCCTCTAGCAAAGTGGTTGACTTTATCGCCACTTACTACGGTTCTGGTAAAGGTGGAATGAAGCCGCTTGGATTCGCTGTTGAACTTCCGATTCCTTTCAGCACAATAACTTCCATTAGCGGTTGCAAACCACGCAAAGGAAAAGCTGACTATCGCTCGAATGGAACTGAAAGCAACCAACCCAATGCTGTAATTATTCCTTTCGAGGATGTTGCTGACATGTTCAGTGGATACACTCATATTACCAATACTCAGATTGGTGGCATGTGGAACAATCCTGATACTGCGGTAGTTACAGTAAACTTTGCTCAAAATACAGTCAACTTAAGTGACCTTGGTTTTGGCCCTTTTAATCCTTTCATCTTTGTTGAAGAGCGCGGAAGAGAAATTCACATGGCTGACAAAATGCCTACTGCACTCGCAAACCCAGCTTTCTTCAAAAAAGGAATGGATAACTCGGATGTAGGTGCAGGTAGAACTTATAAAACTGCTAATAATCTTCCTTGGGTTATTGCTTTACCAACAAACTTCGAGTATCCACACGAAATGGCCAATATTCAACAAGCTTACCTAAAGTTTATGCAATGGGCTGCTGGTGGAGGAACTCAGTTTCAGGATTGGTATAATAACCGTGAAGCTGGTTATCGCAATCCAGATCGTTTTTACAGACGATAACATTTAATCCGAAATGAATCGAAAGGGCTGGTCAATGATCAGCCCTTTTCTTTTTCAGGGGTTTAGCACGAAATATCCTTACCTTCGCGCCATGAAAGCCGAACTCCATAAGGTGGTTTCCGTAAGCTACCGCCTGCTCATCAAAGAAAACAACGAAGAAATCGTAGTAGAAACTGCCGAAGCTAGTGATCCTATGGTCTTTATCTTTGGTGCAAGTGGATTACCACCCAAATTTGAAGAAGCGCTATCAGGTAAAGCTCAAGGCGATGGTTTCCGTGTGAGTCTGGAGCCGATTGACGCTTTCGGTGAATACCAGGATGATGTTCTTTCTGAAGTTCCGAAGGATGTCTTCATGAGCGAAGAAGGCGTATTTGATACCGATGAAGTTTATGAAGGCGCATACCTTCAACTTGAAGACGAGGACGGATACCTCCACAAAGGAAAAGTGGTTAGCATAGGTGATGAAACTATTGTGATGGACTTTAACCATCCGTTAGCAGGTGTTCCTGTTACCTTCGATGGTGAAGTTGTGGATATCCGGGAGGCACAGCCTGAGGAGTTAGCTCATGGTCATGTTCATGGTCAAGGCGGAGTTAATCACTAATATTATTCAACTTTTCACGTTTCAAAAGCCCTGGTTACAGGGCTTTTTTCATACATGGCTGTTTATCTTCGTCACATGCGCCGTAATTTCCTGTTGCTCGTATTTCTTCTGGTTTCCAGCCTGAGTAACGCTCAGTTTGGGGTGGATTACCAGCTAGCAGTGCAAGCGTACAATAAAGCTGATTATGAACAATCTGCAGGGCTATTCGAGAAACTTCTCGATCGTGATCCTCAGCAGTTTGTTTACTACCAGTATTATTATCAGTCTCTCATCGCAATAAAGGATTATGATAAAGCCGCCAAGATTTCGCGTCAGCTTTGGCGAAAAAATGAGCTAAACTTTAACTATGGCGTTGATTACGGTTTTGCGCTAAGACTGTCCGGGAAATCCGAGAAAGCAGAAAAACACTATCAAGCGCTTATTGCCGATATTCAACCTAACGCAGGTTCTGTTTATAGTGCAGCAAATGCCTTCAAGTTAAGGCAAGAAAATGAATGGGCTGAAGCCGCGTTTCTCCGTGGACGAGAATTGTTAGGAAGCTTATTCAACATTACTCCTGAATTAGCCGAACTGGCGTTTGCAAGAGGCGACCGCAAACGCATGACCCAGTTCTATCTCGATATGATTGAGGAGAATAGCGGGCAAATGGGACAAGTCCAAAATCTTTTACAATCTCGTTTGCAGGAAGATGATTTTGACATGCTTCGCGAAGCTCTTTTGGGTAGAAGCCGGCTTAATCCGGATAACACTGCTCTATCTGAACTGATGGTGTGGTTCTTCGTGCAACAAAAAGATTTTGATATGGCTTTTATTCAGGCAAAAGCATTGGATAGAAGAGAAGGACAAAATGGGGGAAGATTGCTCAGCCTCGCACGGACAGCAGCAGAAAATCAGGCTTTTAGTGCTGCATTGACAATCTACCAAACCCTAATCGAAAAAGGTCAATCAACGCCTTATTATCGAATTGCAAGAATAGAATACCTCGATGTTTCAGGACAAACTCTTGCGGCTAGCGATACTGCCGGAAAACCGCAGTTCAGGCAATTGAAATTCGCTTATCAACAATTTCTTCGAGAACTGGGCTTTAATGCAGTCTCTGTTTCCCTTATCAGAGGTCTTGCAAGATTAGAGGTTAGTCAGTTGGATGAAGTTGACTCTGCCGTTGCCCTCCTCGACAGTGCTACTTTTCTTCCCGGCTTGCCAGCCAGAGTTCTGGGCGAGATTAAACTTCAATTAGCTGAAGCTTTACTGCTTTCAGGAGAAGTGTGGGAACCAACCTTACTTTATGGTCAGGTTGAAAAAGACTTTAAAGATGACCCTCTTGGGCAGGAAGCTAAGTTTGCTAATGCACGATTATCTTACTACCGTAACGAGTTCGATTGGGCGTTTGCACAATTAGAAGTATTAAAAGGCTCCACTACTCAAAAAATAGCCAACGATGCGATTGCGTTAGCTTTGCTAATTCAGGAACAACTTGGGGTTGATAGCAATACAGCACCATTGTCCACTTTAGCGAGAGCAGAACTATGGTCGGCAAGGGGGAGATTAGATAAGGCTGAAATGCTGTACGACTCACTGCTTAAAGCCTTTCCGGGGCATCCCATCACCGATGATGTGTGGTTTCGACAAGCCGAAGACTGCTTTAAACAGAGAAAGTATCCGGAAGCCATTGCCTTATGGAATAAAATTGTCGCTGATTTTCCAGATGAGCCTCTCGCCGATGATGCACTATTCAGGATTGGTGAAACGCAAGAAATCAAATTAAAGAATAGTGCTGAAGCTCAAAAGAGCTATGAAACTTTGTTAATCCGTTATTCAGGAAGTACTTACTGCACCGAAGCAAGAAAACGCTTCAGGGCACTGAGGGGAGATAAAATAGAATAATATGGCCTTACGCCAATTGGCGAAACAAACCGCAGTTTACGGCCTCAGTACCATGCTTGGGCGGTTGTTAAATTACTTGTTGGTTCCGTTTTATACCCGACTTTTTACCAATCCTGCTGATTATGGGGTGGTTACAGAGCTTTATGCTTACGCTACCTTTCTGATGATTGTATTCACTTATGGGATTGAATCTGCTTATTTCCGCTTTTCAAATAGCAAAGACCAATCATTACAACCTGATGCCGTTTACCGGGCAGGGCTTTCCAGTCTGCTGTTTAGCAGCTTATTGATTGGTGCTTTTCTTTTTGTCTTAATGCCGTGGATAGCCCCAGGACTTGGCTACGCGAATAAACCGGAGTACCTCAGGATTATGACGCTTATTCTGGTGTTCGATGCCCTAAGTGCCATGCCATTTGCAAGATTAAGACAGGAAGAGAAGGCGTTTTCTTATGCTGGCCTCAAGTTGTTCAACATCTTTTTAAACATTGGATTAAACTTATTCTTTCTGGTTTGGTGGCCCTCCACTCATTCAGGAGCATACTTTTGGGCAGAATCGTTAGGTGTTTCAAGCAAGGCAGATGCTGTACTGTATATTTTTCTCGCTAACCTTTTAGCCAATGGTTTAGTTTGTTTGCTTCTGATTCCTTTCTGGAAAAAACCGTCCTTCAACTTCAACCTACTGAATAAAATGTGGCGGTATGGCTTACCTCTCATGGTGGCTGGACTTGCCGGAATGGTGAATGAAACGTTAGACCGAATCATCCTAAAGCAACTCGTTGTTGCCTCCGATGATGCCGAAAAACTTCGCCAACTGGGGATTTATGGAGCCGTTTATAAGCTCGCGATGCTGATGACTCTATTCATTCAGACTTATCGCATGGCTGCTGAACCATACTTCTTCAAACAATTACAAACCGACCGACCTCAAGAGCAATATGCCTCCATTATGAACTATTTTAGTATGGCCTTGATCAGCATATTTCTGGTTGTAACCGTAGGCTTGGAATGGTTTGGATTATTTATAGGAGAAGGATACCGCAGCGGTTTGCATGTTGTACCAATTTTATTACTGGCAAACTTGTTTCTAGGGTTGTATGTCAACCTTTCCGCTTGGTTCAAGCTCACCGATAAAACTCATTTCGCTTTAATTTTCACCGGGTTAGGCGCAGCTACCACCATTATTGGCAACATCGTATTAGTTCCTATAATGGGATATGAAGGAGCTGCATGGGCAACCCTGATTTGCTATTTCCTTATGGCGGTTTCAGCCTATTGGATGGGACAAAAACATTATCCCATCCCTTATGCTACCGGTAAAATCATCTTTTGGTTAGCTTCAGCCGTCTTTGTTTATTGGCTACAAGAGCAAATCCTTTTCATGGCACTGGTTACTTACACGGAATGGCGAATTGGAATAAAATTGTTGTTTTTGATTCCATTCATGCTTCTGATGTATCGCAGCTTGAAGGTCAAAGTTGGCCAAAGTTCTGTCGGTTAATTACGGATGAAGCACCTGAAACTTCTTCCTTACTTCTTTTCCATCCATCGTAAGACGTAATACGTACATGCCGTTGGGAAGGGTTTTTACGCTTAAGGAAAGCAGGTTTTGTTCCTGTTGATGACGAACTGACTTCATCAATTTGCCTTGTAAATCGTAAACTTCAACCAAAGCATTAGCCTGATATTCGGGCAATTTCACAAATAGCCAATCGCTGGTGGGTTGTGGGAACAGGCTCACCGCTTCACTGGTAATATTCTGCACGTTCACCGGGAAGGAGGAAACGGTGTCGGGGGAGTTTACTACGCAATATTTCTGCTTGTTTACTACCGTGTAAGGCCCAAAATTTCCGGCTGTGGGTTTAATCCAGAATAAGGTATCGTTGGTGAGGCTACCTGACCCTAAGTTGTACCACTGATTATGGAATGGAATGGAAGAAACTAAGCTATCTCCTTGACGGGTGATTTGTGGTAAAAAGCCTTGAACACTGGCTGGGCGAGCTACCGTGGAGCTAACACTATTCACATTTGTTCCTCCTCTACGGCTGGTGATGACTACACGAATAGAGTCGGTACTTGTTAAACGAGCTAACGTAAGCTCGTCAGTAGTGGAAGATTGAACCACCCCTTTGAAACGCCACTCATACACTGGATCCTGAGTGCCATTGGTTGAAACTGCTTTTAAACGTGTTGGAACCCCAAGGCAAACCGTGTCAGGCTTTACTTGAACATTCGGCAACTGAGCGGGGTTGGTGAAAGCTTGAAATGCCTTACTCGACGATGTTTTAAGTAAAGTAGATCGTGAATAAGCGAGATTAACAACTTTGTACCACTTGGTTTGAGCCGATGCTCCTGAACTGGTAGAATCTGTAAGCGTTAAGGCAAAGGCAGAATTACCGGAGTTATAAACCATTGGTTGTTGTGGAGAACAACGCTGAAAAGGACCGAATGGAGAATTGGAGCTTTCTAAATGGCAAAGCATCTTTAACTGTGACTGCTTCTGAAGATACATTTGATAATCCACTCCCATAGCATTAGCGTTCGCGGAAGTAGAATCGAGAGAAGCCGCTATCTGTACCCGACAAGAATCACCTGGAAGGATTTGCGCATTCGCAGGGCGGATAAGCGGTGGATTGGGATTAAAAAGGCTGATAAAAAATGGTTGAAAATTCGATGCTGTCGCAGGACAAATCATGTTTGTGGCATGAAAGGTAAATGGGAAAACCCTTGGAATATGGCTTTGAGTAATAGAATCATACTGAAGATGTTGCCATCTAGGAATCCATCTAAACTTATAATCTAATTGACCGGAATCATTTCCAGTATAAGACACTCCCTGACCTGAATTTTGTCCTTGATAAAAAATGGTAGTAGCATTCGTTCCCGGGAGTGGGCTAATGGTTGCACAAGGTGGATTACTACAAGGAGAGGCAAATTCTCCTGACAATCGAGTATTAAGTTCCATTGAAGGCAGAGAAAACTTATTTTTCACAGATGAATTAAATTCAACTGTATCTCCCGGAGAAGCATAAATAATCGGGGTTTGATTAAATGCAAAAGGAGTTGCAATGGTGGAAAATTGGGGACTTTCTTGATTAATTGTTAAAGAAGGCGCAAAGGAAAAAATTCTCGTGGTTAAATAAAAAGATAGTGTTCCTACTAAACTCCCATTCGTGATTTGATTAGCTTCAACATACAATACATACCTTAAATCACTGGCTGGTACGGTCGATACATTAAATTCAAAAACATTGGTTTGCGGTCTTCTCTGATAAAATGGAAACGGAAAAGGAGTAACAACTCGCGGGGTCCCAGTAGAGGTACGATATGGATAATTAACAATATTGTTATTTTCAAAAACTTTAGGGGTAGCATGCGTCCATTCCCAAGTGCTGTTTCCATCTGCTGAAAATAGCATACTATTTTTCATTGCATTTGAATCAGTTATTACAAAACTGGTCTGTGGCCATTCCTTGATTTGTAAACTTGATTTACTTATGATTTTTCCATTATTATTAGTTTTAAGGCTAAGAAAAGAATTTATAATACTATTATTATAATTACTTATGAAATTGCTTATGCAGCATGGGATGTCAGTAATGTAAAATCTAACCCATGAGTTTGGTGAAAAAGAGAATAGATCAAGGTTAATTGGGGCAGACTCATATAGATTTAATGAAAATGATCCTTCAGAACCATGGTTACTTGTATTGCAATTAAAATTTGGTATATTAGGCTGTCCAAAAACATTCCAGCATACAGGAGACATTTGCTTGGATGAGACAAAACTACATGGTATAAGTCCAATCGTAGTAGGTGTAGTAGTTTTAAGGTTAAAGGTATCTTGATTTATCGGTAAATTAGAACAATCTCTTATCACCCAAATCTGAAAAACGGAGTTGCCGTTAGGAAGCTTGCGCAGCGTTATTGCCTCTCCAGTAAAATGGGAAGCTATAGATTGATCCATTGAATAGCCAAATAGCAGTAGGAAAAACCAAATTTTGACTTTGGAAATGTGTTTCATGTTAGATAGATTGATTGGTATGACTAAAGTAAGAAGATTTTCACATTTTTTACAATTAGGTTATTTTTTTAACAAATAAATATCGCCTTCTTAATAACGGCAATAGCCTTCACTTTAAAAGGCTATTGTTGTTTTTAGGCGTTTTTTTCAATCTAAGCTTAAAGGATGGAATTGGTTAACACAACCCTATAATATATCTTTTTCATAAACTTAAGGATGTAAAACCTGAAACTTCCTTCTGATTTCCTTGCCTCCTAAGTGAGTACGCAAAACGTAAATCCCGGTGGGAATCGACTTAGTATCGAGGGTGAATAAGGAGTTCTCTGCCTGAACTGACCATCGTTTTACCAACTTACCTTGAATGTCAATAACCTCAAATACTTGAATGCCTTCAGATTCGCTTATTTTGATATGAAGCAAATCATTGGATGGCTGAGGATAAAGCAACATTTCTTCTCCTTTAACTTCCATAACCTGAACCGGGAAGAAGGAAACAGTGTCAGTAGAATTAACCGAACAATACTTCTGTTTATTAACTACTGTATAAGGCCCAAAATTTCCGGCTGTGGGTTTAATCCAGAATAAGGTATCGTTCTGCAGAGTTCCGCTACCGAGGTTATACCATTTATTTCCTAAAGGAAGGGAGGACACCAAACTGTCGCCTTGTATGGAAATCGTTGGAACTATTCCTTGAACTTGGGATGGTACTGCCACTGATGAACTAATAACAAGAGCCGCCACGCCTATAGGACGGCTAATCATTACAACCCATACCGAATCAGTGCTAAGCAAGCGTGGCAACAACAGTTCATCTGTATTGCTGCTTTGCAATTGCCCGTTTAGTCGCCAGTGGTAAACCGGATTTTCCGCTCCATTAGTTGAGATTGCGTGTAAGCGAACTGGTGCATTTAAACAAACAGTATCAGGTTTCACCTGAACTTGAGGAAGTTGATTATTGCTAATGTAAGGTTGAAAGGACTCGGTGGTGTCAGCACTGATTAGATTTCCTCCGGAATAAAAACGAGTAACTACTCGATACCAACTATATTGGGCGGCTAATCCTGATTGAGTTGAATCGGTTAAAGACAATAAATATGAAAAACTTGGCGGATTATAAACTAATAGCCTCTGTGACGAACACCGATTAAAAGGCCCAAACGGAGAATTAGACTTTTCCAGAAAGGAATAAAGTTGCATCTGTGATTGTTTGTTCCTATAAACTAAATAATCAACTCCCATGCTGTTAGCAATATTGGGCAAAGTATCCAACAAAGCAGCAACTTGAACCCTGCAAGAATCTCCGGGAAGTATTCGCGCTGAATGGCTAACCAGGGGAATAAAGGGTGAAAACACGCTAACAATTAAAGGTTGATAGTTGTAAACCGGAACAGGACATACCGTATTATAGGCATGTAATAAAAATGAAAACAGCTTAGGTACATAGTTGGCAGAGGTAGAGTCGTACCTCAAATGCTGGAAACCTGGAACCCATTTAAACTTGAAATTGAGCTGAGCTGAATCATTTCCTGTGGTAGTTACACCCGGACCGGCATTTTGACCTTGATAGGTAATAGTAGTAAGGGTTGTACCTGGAAGTTCAGATAATTCTGCACAAGGCAATTGGCCACAAGGTGTTGCTTTCTCTCCTATTAGTCTGGTTTGTAATGTCATTCCATTGGCTATAAACCTATTTTTTACGAATAGTGTCAAATCGATTGAATCGCCCGGTTGAGCATAAACCATTGGTGTGGTTGTGTTAAAAAAAGGGGAAGGAACATTACCAAACTGAGGAAGCTTAGGCAGATTGTTTGTTGGAAAATTTGTTTGGGTTACTAAAATTGTTGTGTAAAATGAAACTGTGGCAATGTGTTCTCCATTTCGAAACTGTTTGCAATCCGCATACATAAGCCCTCTGTAAAAAGAAAATGGAGGTGTTGTAAACTGAATTAGCTCAGTATTGGCAATACGTTGATAAGTAGGAAGCGGAAAAGGCCCTGAATTTATTCCGGTATAATTATAAGATTGAATTAACGTAGGGGAAACAA